>JAXDLE010000169.1:0-46201 GCA_034666725.1 Chloroflexota bacterium | reverse complement strand
GCATGAATCGATCGAGCTGCGCCTCGGGCAGCGCGAAGGTGCCCTCGTACTCGATCGGGTTCTGGGTGGCAATCACCAGGAACGGGTCGGGCATCAGGTACGTCGTCCCGTCCACCGTGGCCTGGCGCTCTTCCATGCACTCGAGCAGCGACGACTGGGTCTTGGGCGTCGCGCGGTTGATCTCGTCGGCGAGCACGATCTGGGCCATGATCGGCCCTGGGCGGAACTCGAACTCCTGCGTCTTCTGGTTGAAGATCGACAGGCCGGTCACGTCCGATGGCAGCAAGTCCGGCGTGAACTGGATACGCCGGAACGTGCAGCCGAGACTCTTGGCGATGGCCTTGGCGAGCGATGTCTTGCCGGTACCGGGCACGTCCTCGATGAGCAGGTGTCCCTGGCATAGCAGCGCGACGAGCGCGAGGCTGACCTCGGCATGCTTGCCGACAATGACCTTCTCGACATTGGCTATGACCTTGTCGGTCGTCTGCGCGATCGTCATGGTGCGAGCGGCCCCTCCTGCCTGGACAGACGTGTGCAGCAAGCCCTCTGCCGTCTGGGCCCGGTCACGAGAGGCGTCGGCAGATAGTACGCCCGACTTGGGCTAGCGGTTCCCCCACTGCTTACCGTGAGACGCCCAGGTACGCGCTCATGAGGCGGCCGGCCATGGGCACGGCGCGCTGCGAACCCAGGCCGCCACCCTCGACGATGACAGCGACCGCGATGCGCGGCGCATCCGCCGGCGCAAAGCCGATGAACCAGGAATGCGGCGCCGCGTCCGGCCCGATCTCGGCCGTGCCACTCTTGCCGGCCGTCGGCACACCGGGCACTTTCGCCGCACCGGCGAAGGCGAATTGGCCCTCGACCGCCTGCTGCATCGCGTCGCCGATGATCTGCGCCGTCTCCAACGAGCACACCTGAGTCCACGTCTGCGGGCTGAGCGTCGTCACGCTGCCGTCACTGGAGGTCAGCGAGTCGACGAGTGAAGGGCGCATCAGCGTGCCGTTGTCGGCGATCGTTGCCGCGACCAGCGCCATCTGCAGCGGCGACACGAGCACCTCCGCCTGGCCGTACGCGGCATTGGCCAGCTCGACTCGGTCACGGAAACCGTCGAGCGCGCCGCCGCCGCCGGTCACCTGGCTGGGCGAGCTGGGCAGGTCGAATGGGATGCGCGCCCCGAAACCCAGCCGCGCCGCCCATGCCTGCAGATTGGCGCCGCCGGTGTCGAGCCCGGCGTGGGCGAACCAGATGTTGGACGACACCTCCAACGCCTCGTAGTAGTCGAGCGGGTGGTCGGTCTGGACGTCGCGCGGGAAGTCGTGGATGCGGAAGCCATCGACCAGGTAGCCGGTCTCGTACTCCGTCGGCTGGTTCTCATACGTTGTCGCCGGGGTGATGCTGCCCGAGTCGAGGCCGGCGATCGAAGTCACGATCTTGAACACCGATCCGGGGACGTACAGGCCCTGCGTCGCGCGATCGAGCAGCGGCGAGTCGTCACGTGCCTGGAGGCTCGCCATGTAGGGCCGGCCTTCATCCGGGTCGACAACGCGGTTGGGGTTGTAGGTGGGACTGCTGACGAGGGCCAGCACGCGTCCGCTCGTGGGCTCGATGGCCACGATGGCGCCAGTCTGGCCTTCCAGCAGGTCAGCGGCGACACGCTGCAGGGCGATGTCGAGCGACAGGTGCAGGTCAGACGGGTCGTACGGCTGGCCGCGGAACTTGCGCAGCAGCTCGTCGCCCGGCCGGAGCGAGACGAGCCCCGTCAGCTGGGCGTCATAAGTGCGCTCGAGCGCCGCTGTGCCGAAGATGGGGCTTGCGTAGCCGACGACCGGCGCCGCGATGGAGTAGCTGTACTGGCGCAGCCGCTCGCCGTTCGGGCCGCGCACGTTGCTTGCGAGGACCACGCCGTTGACGTCGTAGATCGTGCCGCGCGGCGCCGAGCGGGCCGCGGCCAGGGTCAGCGGGTTGAGCGGATCCGCGGTCAGCGCCTGCGCCTGCACGACCTGCCAGTAGGCAAGGCCGCCGGCGAGCGCCGTGTAGGCCACCGCGAGCGCGACGGACAGCGACAACAGGCTGCGGCCAACCCTTGGCGGAGCGGCGAGGGCGCCGGCGGGGAGCGCCGGAGTCGCGCTGCGCGTCGGCAGGCGCGGCCGCAGATGCAGCCGAAGCTGCTGCAATCGGAGGCGCGGCCCGCTCACGAGATGGCCTCCTCGATCCGGCCGCCGACCGCGCGAGCACGCTGAGCGGCACGGACCACGACGTTCGACCGCGCGTCGGGCGCCTTGTGCTCGATGCCGCGGTCACTGAGCGCGAGCAACAGGCCTATGACCGCGCCGTTGACCAGCAGCGACGAGCCGCCGTACGAGATGAAGGGCAGCGTCACCCCGGTCAGCGGCAGCACGCGCAGGTTGCCGCCGGCGATGATCGCTGCCTGGACGACGATGACCAGGGTCAGTCCCGTTGCGAGTAGTGCGCGGAAGTCATCGGTCGCGGCAGCGGCGATACGGAAGCCGCGCTCAGCAATGACGAGATAGAGGCCCAGGATCGCGAGCGCGCCGAGCATGCCCAGCTCCTCGGCGAGCGCCGCGAAGACGAAGTCGGTGTGGATCGCCGGGATGGACGGCACGTCACCCACCGACGGCAACCCGGCGCCCAGCCCCGTCCCTAGAATGCCTCCGCGGCCGTAGGCATAAAGCGCGCGAATGACCTGGTAGCCGGCGCCCTGCGGATCCGTGAACGGGTTGATCCAGATGTCGATCCGATCCTGGACGTGGGTGAACAACACGTAGAGCAACGCTCCGCCGACGAGGAAGAGCACGATGCCGAAGAGGACGTATGAGATGCGCCGGGTCGCCACGTAGAGCAGCGCGAGGAACACCAAAAAATAGAGGAGCGCCGCGCCCAGGTCGCGCTGGACGATCACGATCGCCAGGGCGAGGCCCCACATGGCGAGCATCGGCAGCAGGTATGGCAGCGGCGGGAAGGTGAACGTGCCGACTCGTGTGCTCGACGATGCGAGGAGCGCCCGATTCTCGGCCAGGTAGCCGGCCAGGAACACGACGAGGATGACCTTGAGCAGCTCTGATGGCTGCCCCGCGAAAGGTCCGATGTGCAGCGTCAGGCGGGCACCGCCAACGACGCTGCCGAAGGCAAACACGAGCAGCAGCAGCGCGATCCCGGCCGCTGCCCAGGTGTACTTGTAGCGACGCAGCCAGCCGTCGCTGCGGACGAAAACGGCGCTCACCGCGAGCAACGTGAAGCCCAGCAGGATCCAGACGAGCTGCAGTGGGCCGAGCGGCAGCTCCGTACCCGCGACCGATTGCACGACGAGGTCCTGCGGCAGCCGGTTCATGAGCAGCAGCGAGATGCCCGCGAGCAGCGCGGCGGTCGGGAACAGGATCTCGTCCATGCGCCGGCCACTGACGACGAACGCGACGTGGATCAGCGCGAGCGCGCCGAGATAGACCGCCAGCAGCGAGATGTTACCCGGCCCGATCTGGCCGCTGCGGAAAGACTCGAGGCTGATCCAGCCCACCACCAGGGCCGCTCCGACCACCAGCAACAGGCGCAGCTCACGCCAGCGCGGGCGAGGCCTGATTCCAGCGCGATAAAGAGCGAGTGTCACGCCGATTCCTCCGCAGCTGGCCCGCGGGCCGCTGCTGCGCGCAAAGCGCTTGCTCCGGTCATTCTTGGCGCGGGCGCTCCAGGCGCATCCGGACCTGGCCTACCTGGACCTCGTCGCCATAACCCAATGGCGCGAGCCCTTCGATGCGCTGGCCGTTGAGCCACGTCCCGTTGGTGCTGCCGCGGTCCTCGACGTACCAGGCGCGACCGCGGAAAGTGAGCAGCGCATGCTCCGACGACACGAAAGAGTCATCCAGCACGATGGAGTTGTTGACGTCACGGCCCATGGAGTTCACCGCGTCGAGCGAAATGGAAGTGCCTGCCTGGGGCCGTCCTTCAGGCGAGCCCACCACGAGCAGGCGCGCCAATGGTCGGCCCGCACCGGCCACGCCCACGCGCAGGTCGCGCCACAGGGCGCGCGCGACAAAGAAGAAGAACACGTAGATCAGCAGCACGAAGCCCAGGCGCAGCGCCCAGAGGCTGAGGGTAAAGACGTCCATCCGGGAGTGTTCTGCCTCCGCAGTAGCGCTCACGCGCACTGCTGCGCGTCGTCGGTGACCCCACTCAATGAGTGTGGTCACGTCCTCCTTAGTTGGAAGTCTAAGGTGCCGGCTCGATCGTGACCGTCGAGCTGCCGATCTGGAGCACGTCGCCCGGGCCGAGCGCGATCTCAGTCACATGGGCACCGTTCAGGTACGAGCCGTTGGTGCTGTTGAGATCGGTGTACACGAGCATGCCCAGGCGGATGCCGATCTGTCCGTGATGGCGTGACACCTTGTCGTCCGAGAGCACGATCTCGTTGTCGAGGGCGCGCCCCAACCGGATCGTGCCCGGCCTTACGTTGAGACGCGATACCGGCTGACCAGGCGTGCGCACGGCGAGCTGTGCGCGCGGCGAGTTCGGCCGCGGAGCGGCAAACACCGCAGTGGCGCCGGGGGCTATCGCCGGATCGCTATCTACATCGGGGCCATCGTCTGAGTCGGCAGCGGGGGACGTCATTGGCCCCGGCGGAAGCGTCGGTGCCTTCAGCGTAGGCGCCGGCGCCCGATCGGCGTATACGCGCACGTCGCCGGTCGTTACCGCGTTCGAGCCGATCACCTCGACCGACGGCCGCGCCTCGAGCACGTACTGATGGGCGCGCGCATAGATCCGCACACTCTCGGCCAGATCGCTTGTCAGCGCGGCCATGTCACCATCGAGCGCGGCCGCATCGGCGGCGTTCAGCAGCACGCGGTAGTGCGACGGCACAAAGGCGCGCCGCTCGCGTACGACACGTTCGGACTCCATGGCGCGTTCGATGCCGCGCTGGATCTGGACGCGCTCGACCGGCTCCTGGAAAAGTCGCGCCGCGGGTCGCTCGAACAGGCGCTCGAAGAACCGCTCTACAGCGGTCAAGGGGCCTGCCATCAGGTGGCCGAGTCTAGCAGGGCCACTTTGCCCGGCCGGCTGGGACCATATGTGGGCTCGGTACGGTACTGAACGTTAAGTACCGGTGGGGACCTTTGTGCGCGATCCTCATACCTATGCAGGGGGTGGACGTTTTCTGTGAGCGCTGCGGCACGTCGCAGCCCAAGCCCGACGCGACTGGGCAGCGCTCGGCCGGGATCCTGGCCAGGCGCGTTCTGGATGCCGTCGGCATCACCGAGAACCAGCCGACACCGACCGAGGACTGGCTGCGGCTATGCCTGAACTGCCGCGGCTACTCGTGTCCGACGTGCTGGAACAACGCCGAGGGTGCATGCCAGACGTGCGCGCCGCTGCCAGAGCCCGTGGTCGAAGCCCTGCCCGAGCCGGCGCCACTGCCTGTCGCCGCGGATCTGCCGCCGTTCGCCGCGCCGAGCATTCCCCCACCGGCCTTCTACCCGCCACTGCCCGAGCCCGCCTACGTCACGCTGCCTGAGCGCGAACCAGTCGTCCTTGCCGAACCAGTCGTCCTTGCAGAACCCGTCGTCCTGGCCGAACCCGAGCCCGAGCCCGAGCCGATCGAAATTCTCGATCCGGACCCAGTGTTCGTCGCTGAGGTCGACTCCCAGCCCGAGCCGGTCTTGGTCGCCGAACCGGAGCCTGAGCCGATCTTCGTTGCCGAGTCCGAACCGGAGCCGGTCTTGGTTGCCGAGCCCGAACCGGAGCCGGTCTTCGTTGCAGAGCTCGAACCGGAGCCGGTTGTCGTTGCCGAGCCCGAGCCCGAGCCCGAGCTGCCGGTCGAGAAGCCAGCGCCTGTGCGCATGCCCGTATTGCCCCTACCGCCCCCGCGACCGGCTGGTGCGCCCGCGATCCCGCTGCCGCCGCTCCCCGCTTACCAGGTCCCGGCGCAGATCGCCTTCAACGCACAGGTCAGCGTCGCAGCGTCGTCCCACACCAGTGCGCCCGCGTATGAGGCGCATCTGCTCCTTGCCCCGCGGCAGCCCGAGTTGCCGGCGCACGCCATCGCCGCCGGCCTGCGGCCGTGTCCCAATTGCCGCCTGACGCTATCGGCGCGGGCGCACTTCTGCCGCCGCTGCGGCAGCGCCCAGGCGCACTAGTCACCGGCTGACGGTACCGGCCGAGAGCGGTCGCGCCGAACGCGCGCCCACGCGGCGCCGAACAGCAGGATCTGATAGCTGAGATTCAGCCAGATCAGGGCGCCAAACACGGTGGCGATAACGCCGAAGCCCGACATGCCGCCGATGAGCAGCGGCGCAAGCAGGCTGAATAGATCGGTCAAGAGGCCGATGGCGAGTCCCGCGATGATGGCCGGCGGCAGAGCCGCGCGCACACTCGGCGGGGCTGTCGGCACGAGGCGATAGACCGACAGCACGATCAGCACCATCACCGCGAGGGTTAGCGCGGGCGCCAGGTAGCGCCAGAAGATGAGGCCGCCTGCCAGCTGATCGAGCGCGACCCAGACACCGCTGAGAGAGACCGTGCCGATGATCAGCGTCACCAGCACGAGGATCGTGATCCCGCCACGCAGCCGGCGCGAAACCTCGCCGCGCACGCCGCCGCCCGAGAACAGTCGGCGCATCACCTCATCGAGGCCGCCGTAGTAGGCGCTGGCGCCCCAGAGCAAACCGACGACGCCAATGATCGACAGGGCGCCGCGCTGCTCGACCGCGCCCTCGAGGGATGACGCGAAGGCGCCCGCGAGCGGCGGGAAGACGCCGACCAGCTGATCGACGAGCACCTGGCGCTGGAGCGGGTCGTCGACCAGCCAGCCGATGACGCCGGACATCAGCAGCAGCAGCGGAATGACCGCAAACAGCGTGCCGAACGCGAGGGCCGCTGCGAACAACGAGGCGCCGGCTTCGTTGGCGATCTCCATGATCGCCAGCAAAAAGGCCACGTAGGGGTTGCCGGTGACCCGCTGGGTCAGAGCATCGACGCGCGAGCGCAGCCGATCGATCTGCGACGCCTTGAGCGTCGCCGTGGGCTCAGGGCTTGCGGTCGGAGGCGGCGCTGTCGGTACCTGACTTGCTATCGGTACCTGACTTGGTGTCGGCGCTTGGCTTGGTGTCGGTGTCTGATCTGGTTGATTGGCCATCGGTGTCTGTGCTTGGCTTTGCCTCACTGTCGGTGGCCGGCTTGTCCTTGGTGGTGGGCTTGCTCGAACGGTCGTTCTTGGCCCAGCCCGAGCCCTTGAACACTATCGCCGGTGTCGACAGCAGTTTGCGCATCCCCGTGCCACAGCGCTCACATTTGGCGGGCCCAGAGTCGTTAACTCCGTGCATCACTTCGACGATGTGCCCGTTCTCGCAGATGTAGTCGTACCGTGGCATGGCTAGGCGCGCGGACGCATGCCGCACTTGGGGCAGTACTGCGAGCGCTTATCGATCGCAGGAAAGCCGCAGTGCGAGCAGGGCTCGTGACGCGCGTCGGCAACCGCCACTGGCTTGGCGACCGAGCCGAGCTCGGTTGCATCGTGACTCGCGAGCAGATTGCCCATCAGCCGCGCCAGCAGCCTCTGGGCAATGCGCTGGGTGTCACCGCGAATGCCCTCGCCGCCCCAACCCAGCAGAAAGCGAACGACGAGGTCGCCTTTCGACTCGTCCCAGTAGCTGATAGGGCCGCCGAAGATCGCGTCAAAACGGGGGAAGCCCTCGCCGTCGAGATCGCCATGGAGCAGCGCCAGCGCGAAGGTCTCGTAGGCCAGATCGACCACGTCGAGCGACTCGAACACGAACAGCGCCTGGCGGCCGAGCGGAGACCGGCCATGGTGGGCGTTGATCCATTGCAGCGCTGCTTCTGGCCGGACGAGCGACGGCGCGGCGTCCTCGAAGTCGATAGGCAGGGGCTCGATGAGTTCGACCGGCGACGTCGCGAAGCCGGTTAGCAGAGCGGGCAGCCGCTGCGCCACATCATGGGTGCCCGGCGTGCGCACGCCGTGGCTGCTCATCGAGTAGTACTGATATTTGATCGACAGAGTGGTGAAGTCGATCTGGTCGGGCGGGATGCGGACGCGCTGCGGCGCCGGGCGAACGCGTTTTTTTGAGCGACCAAAGAAAGGCAACGGCATTCTGATCAGACCTCCCGGCGGCGACCTATGAGCGCCTGTACCTGGCCTTCAAGTTCGACCGCACGGCGACGAGCCTGATTCACGACGTCCGCGGGGGCTCGAGCGGTGAAGTTGGCGTCGGCCAGACGCGCATTGGTGGCACTGAGCTGAGTCTCAAGGCTGCTCAATTCCTTGTCGAGACGGACACGTTCGCGATCGCGCTGCTCGGCTGACTGCGAGAGCCGCGCTTCGGCGACCGCCGTCACCACAGCGAGACCATCCGCGAGAGCGGCGCGGTCATTAACCAGTGTTGGCGTGACGCGCGCCAGGCGCGCCACGTGCGCGGCCATCTCCTCGTATGCGGCGCGCGCCGGCCCGTCGCTCAGCCATACCTGCGCGGGCAGGATCTCGGCCGCCTCGATGCCCGATTCCGCGCGCGCCGTGCGTATTGCGCTGACCAGCTCAATCAAGGCACTGGCACCGGTGGCTCTTTGCGCATCGGCCGCGAGGCCGGTGTCAGCAGCGAGCGGCCAGTCCGCGACGATGAGCAGCTCGGGATCGGTTGAGCGGTGGGGCAGCTTGCCCCAGATCTCCTCGGTGAGCATCGGCATCAATGGGTGCAACAGGCGCAGGTAGCGGTCGAGCACCCAGGTCAGCGTCGACCAGATCGCTCGTTTGCGGCCAGCCGAAGCCGAGTGGTCGGCCAGGCCGATCTTGGCCAGTTCGACATACCAATCGCAGAAGTCGTTCCAGATCGCGTCGTACAGCAGCTGGGCGACCTCGCCGAACTCGAAGTTCGCGTACGCGGCGTCCACGCTGGCCAGGGTGACCTCGCAGCGCCGCAGGATCCAATGCTCGGCCGGACCCAGCTGGTCGTCGTCGATCAAGCCAAGCTCGAAGTCAGCGAACATCTCCTGCGGCCGGACGCTCAACACGAAGCGCGCCGCGTTCCAGATCTTGTTGGCAAAGTTGCGCGCGTCCTCGAGCCGCGGCCGCGACATCTTCTGGTCCTGGCTCGGCTCCGGTCCGTGCAGCAACGCGAAGCGCAGCGCGTCGGCGCCGAGCTCGTTGATCACGCCCAGTGGGTCGAGCACGTTGCCCTTCGACTTGGACATCTTCTGACCGAGCGGATCGCGAACGATGCCATGAAGGTAAACGAACCTGAAGGGCTCGCGACCGGTCAGCCATTCGCCGAGCATCATCATCCGCGCGACCCAGAAGAAGAGGATGTCGTAGCCCGTCTCCATCACGGTGGTCGGGTAGAACTTCTCAAGGTCGGGTGTTTGTTCGGGCCAGCCCAGCGTCGACCATGGCCAAAGGCCGCTCGAGAACCACGTGTCGAAGATGTCATCTTCCTGGCGAAGCTCCCCTGCGGCCCGCCCGCAGACATCGCACGCGGCTGGACCGGCCGCCGCATCTGACACCGTGATGTGGCCGTCGGGGCAATACCACGCGGGAATCCGATGGCCCCACCAGAGCTGACGGCTGACGTTCCAGTCGTGGATGTTCTCCATCCAGTCGAAGAACACCTTGCGGTGATGTGCCTGGACGAACGTTGTGCGGCCCTCGTTTACCGCGGCCATTGCCTTGTCCGCCATGGGTCGCGTGCGCACGAACCACTGCGTCTTGAGGCGTGGCTCGATGACATCGTTGCTGCGCTCGCAGCGGCCCAGGACCATGTCGTGCGGCTGCTCGCCCGCGAGATCGCCGCGCTCGCGCAGCTCGTCGAGGATGCGCGTTCGCGCGTCGGCGAGCGTCAGCCCTGCAAAGGAGGCGCCGTTCTCGTTGATGCGGCCGTCATCGGTCATGACGTCGATGACCGGCAGGGCGTGGCGCGTGCCGGTTTCGAAGTCGTCCTGATCGTGGGCAGGCGTGATCTTCACCGCGCCGGTGCCGAAGTCCTGGCGCACGACATCGTCGGCGATGATCGGCACGACCCGATCCACGAACGGGATGAGCACGCTCCGACCAACCAGCTTCGTGTACCGCGCATCGCCCGGGTGCACGGCCACGGCCGTGTCGCCGAGGATCGTCTCCGGACGAGTCGTCGCGACGGTGATGGTCTCGTCAGGCAGTGAGTGACCCGACTCATCGATGAGGTGGTAGCGGACGCTCCAGAGAGTGCCCTTCGTCGGAGTCGCGATCACCTCGAGGTCGGACACGCTGGTCAGGTCGCGCGGGCACCAGTTGATGAGCTTCTCGCCCCGATACGCGAGGCCGTCGTCGTAGAGCTTCTTGAAGGCAACACGTACGGCCCGCGCCGAGCCCTCGTCCATCGTGAAGCGCAGCCGATTCCAGTCGACTGACGCGCCCAGGCGCTTGTGCTGGTTGCCGATGATCTCGCGCGTCTCGTTGATGAACGCCCACATGCGCTCGAGATATCGCTCGCGGCCGAGTGAGTTCCGCGTCTCGCCATCCTTGGCGATGATCTTGTCGAGCACGACCTGCGCCGAGATCGACGCGTGATCGACGCCGGGCACCCACAGCGTCGGCTGGCGCTGCATGCGCGCGCGACGCACCATCAGGTCCTGGATCGTTGTGCCGAGCGCGTGACCCGTGTGGAGCGAGCCGGTGATGTTGGGCGGCGGCTGGTTGATCACGAAGGGCGGCTTGGACCAGTCGGCCCTGCTGCCCGCGCCCTCCGGCCGGAAGACGTCCGCATCCAGCCAGCGGTCATAGATCGCCGGCTCGACGTCACCCGGCTGGTAGGCCGGCGCCATATCGGTCGTCTGAGGCTTTGCGAGCGCCAACTTGTCTCCAACATCAAAACGCCCCGATCGTCCAGCGGACGAACGGGGTCGTGGTACCACCTGCTGGTTCGGTGCCGGCCGTACCGCGGTCATCCCGCGGCCGCTTTTTCGGCACCCTCTGTGCGCGCTATCGGGCGCAGCCCGCGCTCCTCGTGGATGACGTTCGCGCCACCGTGCCTGGTCCGGCTCTCAGCCATCTGCCGGATTCTCTGTTCGGGCCGGAGCGGCGCTACTCCTTCCGGTCACTGGAACGAGCCGCCAGATTAACATCCCGGTCATGTGCTTCGACGAGGACAGCCACCCACCGATCCCACCGATTGCCGGCGCCGCCGTGGACGGCAAGCGGATCACCCTCCACTCGGCCGATGGGACCGACTTCGGCGCGTTCGCCGCTCAGCCGGCTCAGCCCACCGGGGCCGCCATGCTCATCCTGCCTGACGTGCGCGGCCTCTTCACGTTCTACGAGGAGCTCGCTCTGCGATTTGCCGAGGCGGGTGTAGCTGCCCTGGCGATCGACTACTTCGGCCGCACGGCCGGCGCTGCGCCGCGGCCGGTAGGCTTCGATCACAACCCGCACATCTCCCAGGTGACGTGGCCGGGCTTGCGCGCCGACATCATTGCCGCGCGGCACGAGATCGAGGGCTGGCCGGGCGTGCGTGGCGTGTTCAGCGTCGGCTTCTGTTTCGGCGGCCGGCTGTCGCTTCTCCTTGCCTCTGAGGAGGAGCTGGCCATGGCCGGCGTGGTTGGCTTCTATGGCTGGCCCACGGGCGAGGCGCGCGGTGGCGTTCCGGCCCCGATCGACCGCGTTTCTGCCGGCGGCGCACCCATCCTGGCCCTCTTCGGCGGTGCCGACCAGGGACTACCCGCGGAGGTCGTCGAGTCGTATCGCGGCGCCCTGGCAGGTGCCGGCGCGCCCCACCAGGTGATCACCTACCCCGATGCGCCGCACTCGTTCTTCGATCGCAAGGCGGATGAGTACGCGGCGGACTCGGCCGACGCCTGGAAGCGCGTCCTCGACTTCGTCGACGCCAACACACCGCCGCAGTAGCTTGTTGCGGCCGCGACCTCAGAGATTGAAGGCGGCCGCCAGCTCCTGGTAGGCACCGATTGCCGGGTCGGTGGACTTCTCAGCCCGGATCTGCACGCACACGTGATCGGCACCGCCGTCCAGGTGGTCTTTGACGCGTTTGACGATCGCGTCCACGTCGCCGATCACGACGACCGCGTCGATGAGCTTGTCGGCCTCTGACTCGATGTCGGTATCAGTCCAACCAAGCCGTTTGAGGTTGTTGGCGTAGTTCGGCAGCACCAGGTAGTTGTGGGCGAACTTGCGGCCAATGTCGAGGCCGGTTGATCGGTCGGTCGTCAGGACGGCCGTGACTTCGGTCGCGAGACAGGGGTCGGGGCCGAGCTGCTGGCGCGCGATCGGCGTGTGCTCGACGGGTACGAAATAGGGATGCGCCCCGTCCGCGCGCGCCGCGGCAAGCTCGAGCATCTTCGGCCCGAGCGCGGCCAGGACGAGCGGCACCGGCGGGTCGGGCGCGGGAGCGGCGTACTGCGCCGCATCCATGGCATCGAGATAGGCTTTCAGCTGGGCCAGCGGATTCTTGTAGTCACCGCCGCGCATCTCGACGCTCGGCGCGTGCGAGACGCCGATCCCGAGGACAAACCGACCCGGATATGCCTCGCCCAGAGCGCGCGCACCGTTGGCCATCGCCATGGGATCGCGGGCATGGATGTTGGCGATGCCCGTCGCGAGCGGCACGCCCTCGGTGCCGGCGAGGAGCAACGCGGCGTGGGCCATGACGTCCTTGCTGCCGAGGCTCTCGGGGATCCAGAGAGCAGGGAAGCGCAACGTTTCGAATTGCCGCGCAGCGGCGATCTCGTCGCGCGCCGCGAGGCGTTGCAGCGCGAAGCTCCAGATGCCGACTCGTCCAAGGAGCGCGGCGAGGTTCCGCCCGCCGAACCCGCCGAGGCCGTTGCTCAAGCTCTCACGACGCGGGGCGGAGTAGCTCGCGCGTCATATGCAGATGGCCGACGTGCTCGCCCAAATGGGCCAGCGCGTGGCCGAGCGAATAGGGCGCACTCCGCGGCTGTGCGCCCAGGCGGTTGTTCCAGGCGGGGACGCCGGTCAGGTTCGGATCCCATCTGGCGCCCTCGAGCAGCGCGAAGCAGGCTGCGATCGCCTGATCGGTCCATTCCTTGAAGCCGGCATCGGCAATGGTTTTGAACTCCGCGTCGCGGTCGCGCGGCGGCTGTGCTAGACCGAACGCGAGGCTCAGCCACGAGCGCGTCGAGCCCAGGGCGTGGGCGCAGATGACGGCGACCGAGTTCGTGTCCCCACCGGCCGGGCGGGCATTGAGCTGTTCGACCGAAAGACCGGCAACGCCCTTGCGGATCTCGCCCAGGCTCTCGTCGAGGACGAGGCGCGTCGCCTCGATCACGGGATCCGCCACCTAGGCGGGTCGCTCGATCTGCAGCTCGTAATTGGTCTCGTCGACGCCGCGCTCGATCTCGGCCTTGGTCAGCAGCAGCGGTGCGCGACCGCTGCGGATCGTCTCCTCGGTGATGATGCACTTGCGAACATCGGTCCTCTCGGGGATGTCGAACATGACCTCGAGCAGCGACTCCTCGACGATCGAGCGCAGGGCGCGCGCGCCAGTCTTGCGGTTGAGCGCCAGCTCGGCCACCGCCTCGATCGCGCCGGGCGTGAAGGTGAGCTCAACCTTGTCTAGCTGCAGGAACTTCTGGAACTGGCGCGTCACCGCGTTCTTGGGCTCAATCAGGATCCGCATCAGGTCTGCCTGCGTGAGCGCCGAGAGCGACACGATCACAGGCAGACGGCCAACGAACTCGGGAATCAGCCCGAACTTCAGCAGGTCCTCGGGCATCATCTGCTCGAGCAGCCGCTCACGGACAACCTTGTCGATCTGCGCCTGCGAGCCGAAACCCATGGTGCGCTTGCCGACGCGCTCTTCGACGATCTTCTCGAGACCTTCGAAGGCGCCGCCACAAATGAACAGGATGTTCGTCGTGTCGATCTGGATGAAGTCCTGGTGGGGATGCTTGCGCCCGCCCTGGGGCGGCACGTTGGCGACGGTCCCCTCGAGAATCTTGAGCAGCCCCTGCTGCACGCCCTCACCGCTGACGTCGCGCGTGATCGACGGGTTGTCCGACTTGCGCGCGATCTTGTCGATCTCGTCGATGTAGATGATCCCGCGCTGCGCTCGCGCGACGTCGAAGTCGGCCGCCTGGATGAGTCGCAGCAGGATGTTCTCGACGTCCTCGCCGACGTAGCCGGCCTCAGTCAGAGACGTGGCATCGGCGATGCAGAACGGCACGTCGAGGACCCGCGCCAGCGTCTGCGCCAGCAGGGTCTTACCCGAGCCGGTCGGCCCGACGAGCAGCACGTTCGACTTCTGCAGCTCCACGTCATCGACGACGTGGCCCGCGGCGACGCGCTTGTAGTGGTTGTAGACCGCGACCGCGAGGACCTTCTTGGCGCGGTCCTGGCTGATGACGTATTGATCGAGTGCGTTATTGACCTGGCGCGGGTTCGGCAGCTTCGCGGCCTGCGGCTTGGCGCGCGTCGGCGCCTCGAGCATCTCCTCGTCGATGATCTCCTGGCACAGGTTGATGCACTCGTCGCAGATGTACACGCCCTGGCCGGCGATCAGCTTGCGAACCTGTTCCTGGCTCTTGCCGCAGAAGCTGCAGCGATAAGGCACCTTGGTGCCTTTGCCGGACGATGTAGCCATTTAGCCCGATGCCTCCGATCAACCGCTCGTCAGTTCATCCCTTGGCAGGCTTGGGCCCACTCTCCTCATCCGCCGCCGCTGCAGCTCCCTCGCCGCCAAGGAGACCCTTGTGGCGTGCTTCGCTGATCAGCGACTGATCGGGCGCGGTGTAGACCTCGTCGATGATGCCATAAGCCTTGGCGTCGGTTGGGGCCATGAAGTAATCCCGCTCGGTGTCGCGGATGATCTTGTCGACGGGCTGACCCGTGTGCTTGGCCAGAATTTCGTGGTTGATCTGGTTAAGCCGCTCGAGCTCCTTGACCTGGATGAAGACGTCAGGCGTGTTGCCACGAAAGCCGCCCGAGCCCTGGTGGATCATGATCCGGCTGTTCGGTAGTGCGTAGCGCTTGCCGTGGGCGCCGGCCGCGAGCAGGACGCTCGCCATCGACGCGGCCATGCCGATGCAGATCGTCGAGACCGGTGCGCGCAGGTACTGCATCGTGTCGTAGATCGCCAGGCCCGCCGTGACGACGCCGCCGGGCGAGTTGATGTAAAGGCTGATATCGCGGTCCGGGTCCTCAGCCTCGAGGAACAGCAGCTGGGCGATGATCAGGTTGGCCATGTGGTCTTCGATCACGTCGCCCAGGAAGATGATCCGGTCGCGCAGCAGGCGGCTGTAGATGTCGTACGCGCGCTCACCCCGTGCGGACGTTTCGATGACCATCGGGACGAGCATCAGGACCTAACCTCTTCTGCGTCTTTAACGGCTTCTGTCTCGGCAGGGGCCTGCTGGTCACTACTGCGCGACTCCGGCGAGCCATCGCGAGGCGATTGCTCGCCTGCGTCTTGCCCGTCATGTAGATGTTGCACGTTCTTGAACTCGGGATGTTGGTCGATCCAACGATCGACGAGCGTCTCGACCAGCTTGGCGCGGCGCAGCAGCGAGCGCGTGTAGGTCTTGCCGCGCGCCGATTCGAGGTAGGCGACGAGCTTGGGGTTGCCCGAATAACGCTCGCGCGAGCGCTCGACTTCCGAGTCCAGCTCGGCGTCGCTGATCTCGACGTCTTCCTTCTGGGCGATCTCAGAGAGCACGAGCAGTGTCTTCACGCGCCGATCGGCGTCCGGCTTGAACTCGTCCAGGACCTTGGCCTCGTCGCGCTCGGTCGCGCGCAGGTACTCGTCATAGGCGATGCCCTGCTCGGCGAGGCGGACGCGCAGCTCATCGAGCATGATCTCGAGCTCGCGCTCGATCAGCAGATCCGGGACCTCGAGGGTCGCATTGGCGACCGCGAACTCGATGATCCGATCGGAGAAGACGTGGCGCGCGCGATCGAGCGCGTTGCGCTCCAGCCGTGCGCGAATCTCGGTGCGAAGCGCCGCGAGATCGGCGTACGCGCCGAGTGAGCGCGCGAAGTCATCATCGCCGTCGGGCATCCGCTTGGTCCGCAGCTCGAGCAATGTCACCTCGAAGTCGACCGGCTTGCCGGCCAGCTCGGCCTCGGGGTAGTCGTCAGGGAAGGTCAGCGAGAAAGACTTGCTCTCCCCTTCGGTGAGCCCGACGATCTGGTCCTCGAACCCGGGCACGAAGCGCTCGCGGCCGATGATCAGCGGCATGCGCTCGGCCTGGGCGCCCTCGATGGGGACACCATCGCGCGACCCCGTGAACCTGATCACGACGTAGTCCTCGATCGCGGCAGGCCTGCCCTCGACCGGCACGAGCGAAGCCTGCTGGTCGCGCAGCTGGTCGATCACCTTGTCCACGTCGGCATCGGAGATCTCATCGATGGTTATGCCGAACGGGTAGTCGGCGTAGGCCCCGAGCTTCACCTCCGGGCGAATCGGCAGCACGACGCGATAGCTGGCGCCGCCGGCCTCGCTGAAGGTCAGCCACTCGGGCGCCGGCACGGCCAACAGGTCCAGGTTCTGCTCGCGCGCGGCCTCGAGCACGGACGTCTCGAAGAGATGCTCCTTGGCATCGTCGTAGAGCGGGTCGGGCGCGGCTGGATCGGCGCGATTGATGCCGAGCGAGCGCTCGATCAGCGCGCGCGGCGCCTTCCCGGGCCTGAAACCAGCCACCCGCGTGCTGAGCGCGAGATGGCGCACGGACTCGGCCACCGAGCGCTGGACCTCTGCGGCCGGAAACTCGACCTCGAGCACGACAGAGCTTCGCTCGGCCGGCCTGGTCGTGACCTTCTTGGGACCAGTCTCGGCATTGATCATTGGAAGGTCCGAGTATACGGGCGTGGCCGGTTTCCTCCGTTTCTTGGCGTGGTTCGTGCTGCTCGTCGCGAGCTTCGTGCTGATAGGCCTGCCGCTGCTCGTGGGGCCGCTACTGACCGGCGTTGTGCGCGACATGGGCGTCCGCGCGGACACGCTCAACGTGAATGTCGCGCTGTTCGATCCGAGCCTGTTCCTGGGCCGCTCGCGCCAGGTCACGATCGATGCGACGAACCTGGACATGGCGCCGGCGACGATTGGCTCGTTGCACCTGGGCCTGGGCAACGTCTCCTATCTCGAGCGCAGCTTCGAGAGCGTCTCGGGTGATCTCGCCGACGTACGCCTGGAAATGGGCAATGACACCATCAGCGCCACCAGTGCCACCGTCTCGGGCACCGCGAACTCCGCCACGATGACCGCCCGTTTCGCCGCGGACGAGGTGGTGCGGCTGCTCACGATCGCGGCCGTACACAACGGGCTGACGCTGCAGAAGGTCACCCTCAGCGCGGCTGGGGTGCGCGTCACGGTGCACGGCATCGAGGCTGACGCGCGGCTCCTGGTACGCGGCGGCGCGCTGCTGATCGATCCCGGCGTGGGCGGCGCGCAGGTTCTGCTCCAGCCCGAGCCCTCGGATCCCTGGCGGCTGACCGACGTGTGGTTCAGCGACGGCGGAATGAATCTCGCGGGCACGGTCGATGTCGCCGAAATTGCGCGTGACCTGGCGCACTAAACTCGCTGCCGAGTGATCCACCTCACCCAGGTCATCGGCCAACCCGTTCGCGACCAGAACGGCGAGTCGATCGGGAAGGTCGCCGACCTGATCGTCGCCGTCGGTGAGCGCTACCCGCCGGTGACCGGGCTCGTGATCAACACCGACCGGCGCCAGATCTTTCTGCCGTGGTCGTCGGTCGCGTCGGTCGACATCAGCGGCGCCACGTTGAGCACTCCCCAGCTCGACATCACCAAGTTCAGCCAGCGGCCGAACGAGATCCTGCTGAAGCTCGACCTGCTCGACAAGCAGATCGTCGACATCGACGGCCGGCGCGTCGTGCGCGTCAACGACGTGAGCCTGGACGTGGTCGAGGGCTCCTTGCGGTTGGTGGCCGTCGACGTAGGTGCGGCAGGGTTGCTGCGGCGTCTCGGCATCGAGCGGCCCTATCGGGCGATCTTCGGCGGCCTGGGCCGGCCGATCGGCGAGCGCTACATCGACTGGGAAGACGTCGATCCGCTCGAAAGCACGATTGCCGCGGTCAAGCTGCGCGTGCCCCACGCGGGCCTGGCCGAGCTGCACCCGGCCGACCTTGCGACGATCATCGATCAGCTCACGCCGCGTGACCGCGCCGGATTGCTGGCATCGCTCGATGACGAGGCTGTTGCCGACGCGATGGAGGAGCTCGAACCGGAGTCACAGGTCGACGTCCTGGAGGAGCTCCAGCCCGACCGAGCCGCGGACATCCTCGAGGAGATGAGCCCCGATGACGCCGCCGACCTGGTGGCCGACCTCTCCGACGAGACACGCGCCGAGATCCTGGCGCTGATGGAGAAGACCGAGGCGGACGAGGTCAAGGAGCTGCTGGGCTACCCCGAGGAGACCGCCGGCGGCATCATGACCACCGAGTTCATTGCGGTGCCGGCCACGCTCACAGCAGGCCAGACGATCGACCAGCTGCGCGCGCTCGAGCCTTCGGCCGAGACGATCTACTACGTGTACGTGGTCGATGACGACGGCAGGCTGGTCGGCGTACTTTCGCTGCGCGACCTCATCGTTGCCAAGGCAGACGCCACCATCGGCGAGGTGATGATCGACGAGCCGGTAGCAGTGGGCGTGTTCGATCACCAGCGCGAGGTGGCCAACCTGGTGGCGCGCTACAACCTGCTGGCAGTGCCGGTAGTCGATGAGCATGGCCGGCTGGAGGGCATCGTCACGGTCGACGACACACTCGACTCGCTCCTACCCGTGGGCTGGAAGAGCCACCTGCCGCGACGCTTTCCCGGTAGCCGGCGTTGAGCGCGGCGCCGCGCGGCGTCGCCGGCCAGCAGAGGACTCACGGGCCGCCGCGCTTCGGCCGGCGAGCGCGCTTCGCGGCGGTCCTCGCGGTGCTCGGGCCGGGCATCGTCAGCGGCTTCGCCGACAACGACGCCGGCGGCATCACGACCTATTCGCTCGCCGGCGCCAAGTTCGGTTACGACCTGCTGTGGGTCATCCTCGTCACCCAGCTGGCGTTGTTCGTGACCCAGGAGATCGGGGCGCGGATGGGCCTCGCAACCGGACAGGGCCTGACCGGGTTGATCCGCGAGCGCTTCGGCGTGCGCTGGGCCGCGTTCGCCGCCCTGACGATGATCCTCGCCAACTTGGGCTCGACCGTGTCGGAATTCGCGGGCATCAGCGCGGCCCTCTCGTTGTTCGGTGTGCCGGTGCCGGTCAGCGCGCTGATTGCCGCGGTCGCGGTGATCACGCTGATCAGTCAGGGCAGCTTTGGCCGCGTCCAGTACGCGTTCGTGGGCATCGGCTTGCTGGTTTCGATCGCGTACGTGGTGTCGGCCGTGCTGTCGCGGCCCGACTGGTCGGTCGCGGCTATCTCACTGGTTGTGCCGCACGGCACGTTCAGCGGCGCATACATGCTTGCCGTCGTCGGCACGGTGGGCACCACGATCACACCGTGGGGGCAAGGCTTCATCCAGGCGTACGTCGTCGACAAGCGGTTGCGGCCCGAGGAGCTAGCCGCCGAGCGGCTCGACGTGCTGATTGGCGTGCTGATAACCAACGTCGTGGCCGCGTTCATCGTCATTGCCTGCGCGGCGACCCTGTTCGCGGCCGGCCAGCACGAGATCAGCGACGCCGCACAGGCCGCGCAGGCGCTGGGTCCGCTCGCCGGACCAGTTGCGTCCGTCTTGTTCGCGATTGGACTCCTGGCCGCGTCGCTGTTGGGCTTGGGGGTCGTTCCTCTCGCGTCGGCATACACCGCGTGCGAGGCCTTCGGTTGGGAGCAGGGTGTCGGTTGGCGCTGGCGCGAGGCGCCGGCGTTCTATGGCCTGCTGGCATTCTTCATCGGCTTCGCGGCGTTGTTCATGCTGATCCCCGGCCTGCCGCTCATCCAGGTGATGTTTGTGGCCCAGGTCATCAATGGGCTGCTGCTGCCGGTGATCCTGGTCTTCGTGATGCTGCTGGCAGGCGATCGCCGGCTGATGGGCAATCTCGTCAGCGGCCGGATAAACCTGGCGCTCGGCTGGACGGTGACCGTGGTCCTTGTGGTGATGTCGCTCGCGCTCGTGGTGACAGCCGTCAACGGCTGAGGCTGGTGGGCGAGGCCGGATTCGAACCGGCACGCCGCTTTCGCGGCGAGGGCTCCTAAGGCCCTTGCGTCTGCCAATTTCGCCACTCGCCCGGAATCGAGTTTAGGCGAGCGGCTGGATGACCGGTAGAGCGCGCGGCGAGGGCGGCGTGGTCGCTGCGGCGAACATTGGGCTGAGCTGGCCGGCGAGCTCCTGGAAGCGCGCCACGGCCTCCGGCCGCAGGAAGTAGTAGACGAACGAGCCGCGCCGCTCGGCGCGCACCCAACCCGACTCCCGCAGAACCTTCAGGTGGTGACTCACAGTGGGCTGGGCGACGTCACAGCACGACGTGAAGTCACACGCGCACACGCCACTGGCGGCGGCCAGCTGGCGCAAGATCTCCAGCCGTGTGGGATCGGCAGCGCCCTGGAGCAATCGGTGGTCCGGATCCGTCGGTTTCTTCATTTCTTCGCCGATGGTATTGACAAGTATCGATATTTGCAAGTATCAATACAGCATGAACGCGACAGCCCCAACGACGCCGTCCACAGAAACAATTCACGAAGGGGTCCGCGCCAGGTACGCCGCGGCCGCTATCAGCGCCAAAGCCGGTTGCGCAGTCGATAGCGACAGCTACGGCTCAGAGCTCTACTCGGCGCTCGAACGCGCGGAGCTTCCCAACGCGGCTGTCCTGGCCAGCCTGGGTTGCGGCAACCCGATTGCCGTCGCCGACCTGCACGAGGGCGAGCGCGTCCTCGATCTGGGATCAGGCGGTGGCATAGACGTGCTGCTGTCGGCAAAACGCGTCGGCCCAACTGGCCGGGCGATCGGTCTCGACATGACCGACGAGATGCTCGCGCTGGCTCAGCGCAACGCTGCCGAGGCCGGCGCGACGAATGTCGAGTTCGTGCGCGGCCACATCGAGAGCATCCCCCTCCCCGCCGCATCGGTTGACGTCGTCATCAGCAACTGCGTCATTAACCTCGCCGCCGACAAGCCGGCTGTGTTCCGCGAGATCGCCCGCGTCCTGAAGCCCGGCGGCCGCATGGGCATCACCGACATCGTCGCGCAGGACCACCTCTCCCCCACGGAGCGCGCCGAGCGCGGCTCGTACGTAGGGTGCATCGCCGGCGCGCTGTCGTACGCCGAGTTCGTGTCGGGCCTCGAGTCCGTCGGACTGACCGATATCAGCCTGACCGCGACGCACGCCGTCGCGGACGGGATGGACAGCGCGATCATCAAGGCGACGAAGCCAGTCGCTGGAGGGGCGTCAGGCGCCGCTCCACAGATCGATATGAGCCGGCGCGAGCTGCCCCTCGCGAAGGCCGCGAGCGCGGGTTGCGGCTGCGGCGCGGGCGGCTGCTGCTAGCGCGCCTTCGAGCGCGCTTCGGCCTTCTGCTCTTCGGCGTCGACTTCCACCTCGGCGGTTTCCTTCCGCTCATCGACGCGCACTTCCTTGGGCACCGCGAAGAGCTTCTTGACGAGCTCGCGCGCCGCGGCGGCGCCGACGATGCCCAGCACCAGGTCATACGTCTTCCAGGCCGCGGTTCGCGCGTTGGGCGGATCCTTGGCGTGCTCCTCGCGTAGGTACGTGGCGAAATCACGCTCGAGATGAGCGCGCACCATGGCGCGGTCCTCCTCGGGCAGTCTGTCGAGACTCTTCTCGACGTCGCGCGGCAGCACCTTGGGCGGGCGGCTTTGGCGCTTGGGGAACAGGCGTCTCTCGACGCTCTGCGCGACGCGCTTCGGGCCGCCCAGCAGGAGGAACGCCGCGCCACCCGCGGCGCCCAGCGTGGGCACCGGGTTGCGCTTGATCTTGGCCGGGATGTCGGCCGCGGCGCGGACCGAACTGTTGAGGTTGTCGAACTCGGTGGCAACGCCTTCGCGGGCAGCCTCGACGCCTTTGCGCGCCGCGGCCACCTTCGGCGCTACCGGCCGCCGAGCTTCGCTCGTCTCGTCTGCCATTGCTCCTCCAACCATGCGCGCGTCTCCTTCGCGGCCTCTAATGACTCGCGCGGGTAGAGCTTCGCGAAGCGCTCTGCCGGATCGAGCCCGGGCAGCGCGAGCACCGCGTCAAATATCGGCCACGAGATCAATCCGAGAGTGATCGCGAACCCGATTGCAGGCGGCCACGTCCACGGCGCGGCAGCGATCAGCCAGCCGATCGGCATGCCGACGATTGCGCCCAGGAACAGTCCGCCGACGAATCCGGCTCGACCGGCCACGCGCGCCAACATCAGTGCAAACAGGATCGCCCCGACAACGGCACCAGCGACGAGCGCAACCGCGACTGTCCCATTCAGCGGGAAGGCGAGCTGCTGAGCGGCGTTGCTTGCCGCGTTGTAGCCCACGTTCGAGCCGCACAGCGCGGCCAGACCGATCGTCACCAGGACCGCCAGGAACAGGCTGCCCAGAGCCGCGCGGCGTGACGCACCGATGATCGCCAAACCCAGGATCACGGCCAGCGCGAAACCAAAGAGCACGCCGTGGGCGAGCCCCCAGCCGATCGACCCGAAGAGCCACTCCCCCATGAAGAGGAAGCCGCCGACGTACAGCAGGGTGCTGGTCATCAGAAGGATGACCAGCGCGCACCCGGCCTGAGCGGCGATCAGCTTTAGCTGCGACGCAATCTCGGAGATCTCGGCCTTGAGCAGGTCGACGTGCGACTGGAAAAGGCCAACGACCGCGGCCCGTGTGCGGCCGAACTGGGCGCCCAGCCCGGGCGCGCGCTCATCACTCATTTCGCATCAAATGCTCGGGTGGGGATGCAGATCGGTCAAGCGCCGTTCGGCCCGCGACGCATACAGCGGCATTGCGGAGGAATCAACGAGGCCCGACCTTCGTGCGGCCGGGCCTCGCGTCGGTTCTTGGGAAAGGCGCTTAGAAGTCGCCCATGCCGCCCGGCGGCATGCCTGTGGGCATGGCCCCCTTGGGCTCGGGCTTGTCGGTGATCATGACCTCGGTCGTGAGCACCATGCCGCCGATCGAAGCAGCGTTCTCGACTGCCGAGCGGGTGACCTTCGCCGGATCGACGATGCCCTGGACAACGAGATCGGTGTACTCGTCGGACATGACGTCGTATCCAATCGTGGTGCTCTTCTTCTCGGCCTGGTTGCGGCGCACGTTCTCGAGCACCACCTGGCCGTTCAGGCCGGCGTTCTCGGCGAGCTGCCGGAGCGGCTCTTCCAGCGCGCGGCGGACGATGCCCACCCCTACGCCGGCGTCGCCGTCAAGCTTGAGCGAGTCCAGTGCGGCCTGGGCGTTGATCAGCGCCACGCCGCCACCGGGCACGATGCCTTCCTCGACAGCGCTGCGCGTCGCGGAAAGCGCGTCCTCGACGCGGTGCTTCTTTTCCTTGAGCTCGGTCTCGGTTCCGGCACCGACCTTGATTATCGCCACGCCGCCGGAGAGCTTGGCCATGCGCTCCTGGAGCTTCTCCTTGTCGTAGTCCGAGGTCGTGTCCTCGATCTGCGTCTTGATCTGCTTGATCCGCGCCGCGATGTCGGCTTCGTTGCCGCGGCCTTCGATGAGCGTCGTGTTGTCCTTGTTGGTGACGATGCGCCGCGCGCGACCAAGGTCCTCGACGACGACCGAGTCGAGCTTGCGCCCGAGCTCCTCGGAGATGACCGTGCCGCCCGTCAGGATGGCGATGTCGCGCAGCATCTCCTTGCGCCGATCACCGAAGCCCGGGGCCTTGACGGCGAGCACGTTGAGCACGCCGCGCAGCTTGTTGACCACGAGCGTCGAGAGCGCTTCGCCATCGACGTCTTCGGCGATGATCAGGATGTCCTTCTTGCCCGACGTGAGGATCTTCTCGAGCGTCGGCAGCAGGTCCGGAATGGCGCTGATCTTCTTGTCGGTGATCAGGATGTAAGGATCGTCGAGAGTGGCTTCCATACGCGTCGCGTCGGTCACGAAGTAGGCGCTGGTGTAACCGCGGTCGAACTGCATGCCCTCGACGTATTCGGTCTCGAACTGCATCGTCTTCGACTCTTCGACGGTGATCACGCCGTCTTTGCCGACCTTGTCCATGACTTCGGCGATGAGGTTGCCGATCTCCTTGTCCGCGGCGGACACGGTGGCCACCTGGGCGATCTCGTCGCGGCCCTTGACCGGCGTCGCGGCGGCCCTGATGGAGTCGGAAACCGCCTTGGCGGCCTTGTCGATACCGAGCTTCATCTGCATGGGGTTTGCGCCACTGGCGACGTTCTTGAGGCCCTCGGTGACGATCGCCTGGGCGAGCACCGTGGCGGTCGTCGTACCGTCTCCGGCTACGTCCTCGGTCTTGGTGGCAGCTTCCTTGAGGAGCTGCGCGCCCATGTTCTCGAACGGGTCATCGAGCTCGATGTCCCTGGCCACGGTGACGCCGTCGTGGGTCACGGTGGGGGCGCCGTATTTCTTGTCGAGCGCGACGTTGCGGCCCTTGGGGCCGAGCGTCGTCTTGACCGCCTCGGCGAGCGCGTCCATGCCGCGCTTCATCGCTGCGCGGGCTTCCTCGTCATACGTAATGAGCTTGGCCATGTCTGTTGGATCTACCTCTCTCGTCTGGCTCGGCGTCTGTCTCGCGCGGCTGCGTCAGTCGGGCGGCCGCAACGCTGCCTAGGTTAGCACTCTGGTCATGAGATTGCTAACTCGACCCACCACGTGGGTGCTACAACTCTCGCCATGACCCCAGCACGCCCAAAACAGCACCGCGAATTCTTTGCCGTGCCCCACGATGGGGCCGCGCTCGGGGACGTTCGTTGGCAGCCGGTATCCGGCCACGAGGGATGGATCTCAGAGGTGATCCTGGCCGACAATCTCGACGAGCAAACGCAGACGGGTTCGCGTACGCGTCTCGCGAGATGGCAGCCGCGCACGTTGCTGCCGGAGCAGGTTAGACACGATTACCGTGAAGAGATCCTGCTGCTGTCAGGCGACCTCGTCGTGGGCTGCGACGCCGAGGGAAACGGCGGGGAGCAGTTTGAGCCGCTCACCTTCGCAGCTCGACCGGCGGGCATTTGGCATGGCCCATTCACCACGCGAAAGGGTTGCCTGATGCTGGAGCTCGATATCTACGAGGGTTAGAAGTCGCCGATGGCTCAAGGTCGCGTGGCTGCGCTAAGCCATGCTTGCGCTACCTTGCAGGAGTGAGGGCCATCAGGACGGCCGTGATCCTGGCCGTGGGCAGCGAGCTGACCACGGGCACGACGCGCGACACGAATAGCGGCGATCTGGCGCGCGAGCTGACCAGCCTGGGCGTGCGCGTGTTGCGCAGCGTGGCGCTCCCCGATGACCTGGCCATCGCCACGACGGCGGTCGCAGACGCCCTGCGCGATGCGGATCTGGTGATCACAACGGGCGGCCTGGGGCCTACCCCCGATGACCTGACGCGCGAGGCGATCGCCGCCGCATGCGGGCTCGAGCCGCGCGTCGACGAGGCGCTGCTCGCGGAGATCGAGGCGCTGTTCACGCGCCGCGGCATCGCGATGCCCGAAGCTAACCGCAAGCAGGCATGGCTCATCGATGGTGCTGACGCCCTCCCCAATGCGCACGGCTCCGCGCCCGGGTGGTGGGTCGAGCACAAAGGGGGCCAGGTGATCATTGCCCTGCCCGGACCGCCCAGGGAGATGTGGCCCATGTGGCGCGAGCATGCCCTGTCGCGCCTGCGAGCCGGCGCGCTGGGCGTTGAGCGTGCGACCCGCACGCTGCGCCTGACCGGTGTGGGCGAGTCGGCGTTGGTCGCATTGATTGGCGAGGACGTGCTCCGCGGGGCGAACCCGCAGGTCGCGACATACGCCCGGGCGGACGCGGTCGATGTCGTCGTCAGCGCGGAAGGAGACGGCCGACTGACCGCGCAGACCATCGTCGATGCGGCAGTGGCAAAGCTACGCACCCAAGTGGGCGAGTTCATCTTCGCGGAGGACGACCAGACCTGGTCCGACGCCTTGGCCGACAGACTTGCCGGCCACACCGTGGCAATCCGCGAAGCAGGTATGGGCGGTGCGCTGCTTACGCTGCTTGGCGCTGCCCCGTTCCTGCGTTTTGGTCAATTCTCAAATGGCAGCTACGAAGGGGACGGAGAAGACCTTCCGGGGGAGGCCGAGTTCGTCCGCGACGTCGGCAGCGTGGACATCGGGATGGCGGTCTTTGTCCGCCAAGACACGGACACCCACGTGCGCATCGCGATCATCACCGACAGTGAGGTCGTCGAGATGACGCGCGTCGCGTTCCTGGCGGGCGACGAGGGCCGTCGCCGCGCGGCAATTGCTTGTGCCGCCGCCCTCTGGACCTGGTTAGGCGCCGCCGAGGTCAGCCAGGCTGACATTCCTGAGGCTACAAAGCCTTAAGCCCAGGTCGCGGATCGCATTTCACGCTCGTGCTTCGTGCGCACAGCATGGGCGGGGCGCGATCGAGCGGCCTAACGCCCCGGTTGACCGCGTTTTGTCAGTGTGGCTGACAGCGAGTGGCCTAGCTGATGGTGATCGCCGGGGCCTGCTGCGCGGCGCGGACGCTCATGCGCGCCGCGACCTGGCGCGCGAGGGCACGCAGCACTTCCGCGGCCGCGCCCGGTTCACGCTGAGCGACCGCGGGCACGCCCGCATCGCCGCCCTGGCGCACCTTGACATCGATCGGCACGCCGCCGAAGTACTCCAATTCATTCCGCTCGGCGAAGCGCTGCCCGCCGCCGCGGCCGAAGATCTCGGTCGCCTCACCGCAGTGCGGACAGATGAAGTTGCTCATGTTCTCGACGATGCCCATCACGGGCACGCTCATGCGCCTGAACATCGCCAGCGCCTTGGAGACGTCGAGCACTGCCACGTCCTGTGGGGTGGTTACAAGCAGCGCGCCCGAGATCGGGACGGCTTGGGCAAGAGTCAGCTGGGCATCGGAGGTGCCCGGTGGCAGGTCGATCACCAGATAGTCGAGCTCGCCCCAATCGACATCGCGCAGGAACTGCTGGATCGCGCCGCCGACCAGCGGCCCGCGCCAGACGATGGGCTGGCCTTCGGGCACGAAGAACTGAATCGAGATGATCTTGACGCCGTAGCGCTCGAGCGGCGTGATCTTGCCCTCAGGGCTGGCAGCCGGGGCGCCTTCCACACCGAGCATCAGCGGGATATTCGGACCGGTGATGTCGGCGTCGAGCAGGCCGACCGACGCGCCCTCCATCGCCAGAGCAACGGCGAGGTTGGCGCTAACTGTGCTCTTGCCGACGCCGCCCTTGCCCGACGCGACGGCGATGATGTTCTTGACCCCGGGCAGCAATTGCTGCGCCTGCGCCGGTTGCGCGCGACGCACCATGGCCCCCCAGGTCACCGTCACTTCCGTTGCGCCGATGTCGCCCAGAGCGGTGTGGACGTTGCGCTCGATCTCGTCCTTGAGCGGGCAGGCGGGCGTGGTCAGCTCGATCTTCATGCTGACCTGCGAATCGGTGACCTCGAGGTCCTTGACCATGTTGAGCGTCACGATGTCGCGCCCCAGTTCGGGCTCCTGGACCGTGCTCAGCGCAGCCATCACTGCGGATTCGGAGAGTGCCATCAGCGGGCGACCTCAGCGACAGCGGACAGAGCGGCCGGCGCGGGGCGCGAGTTGCGCAGCGGCTTGATGTAGCGCGCAACCATCTCCTTGGAGCCCGCCACGCCGAGCTGCTCGTACAGGAAGCGCAGCTTCTTGTGCTGGTCGGCCAGGATCTCCTCTTTGGTTGGCAGCTCCCACAGGTGGCGCTTGAACGGGCCGAGCGCCTTCTTGCGCGTCTTGTAGATGAACACGTCCTCGGCCTCGCCGGGCTTGCGCTCTTCGGCGCAATTCGCGACGCACCAGGCCTCGATCTCGGCGAGCAGGTCGCGCGGGAATGCGCCGTGCTCGTACAGCGCGTTCTGGAAGCCTGTGGCGAGATGGATCTCGGCCGTCTCGACGCGCGTGAACTGGTGGAAAAGCTCGTCTGGCAGGGTCGAGGCACCGTGCTGGACAGCACCGGCCAGGCCGTATGAGCGCGCCACCGCCGATAGACGCTCCAATGTGCCGAAGTCAAGCTTGACGCTTGCGACGCCGCCGCCGGCAAGCGGCACGCCGCCGTGCGAGGTCCCGGTCTGGACGCTGACCTTGGAGATGCCCACGGCATCCTGGCCTGCGCGCCGGCGCAGCTCTGCGATGTAGCCGTCGAGATAGGCGCGCAGCTCCTCTTCGGTCGAGTTCTCCTTGCCGACCTCGCCGATCTCGCCGCCGATGCTGACGGTCATGCCCGCAGGCTCGTTCTCGCGAATCAGCGCGCTGATCTCGGCCGCGCGCTGGTAGTTCGTGCGCTGCTGCTCGTCGACGCTCGCTTGTGACAGATCGACCAGCGTCGACGAGTCGATATCGATGTTGCCGTAGCCGACCGCGAGCGCCTCGCGGGTCAGCTTGCGGATGCCTTCAGCCGTCGCTTCCGGGTCGGCCTTGTACTTGGCCGCATTGAATTGGTAGTGGTCGCCCTGGACGAAGACCGGGCCGCGCCAGCCGGCAGCGACGCAGCCCGCCAGGACGCTCGTGATGTATTCGCCGGGCCGCTGAAACGTGTACTCCTGCTCGCTCCGCGCCAGCTCGAAGACGATCGTGCCCACGTCGAGCTCGTCCGCCGCGCGGCACATCGTCGCGGCCATGTCGAAGACCTGCGTGCGGATGTTGACCGCAGGGACTGTGAAGCCGTGAACCTCGCCCCGGCCGCGCGCCATGTACAGGTCGTGGATGCTCGCCGACGGCGCGCCCAGTGCCTGCGACGCTTCCCAGATGATCCATCGTGCAGCTTCGATGACGTCCTTGTCCTCGCTGAATGTCGCGGACCACGCAGCCGCGCGAATGCCGTCGCTACGCATCCGCGACTCGTCGTCGATGACCAGCTTGCCGTCCGCGACATGGGCGCTGCCATCGAGCGTCGCCATCAGATCGCTAACCGATCCAGCGGGTGTGGGGTATGCCATGAGGTGATCGTAAGGGGAACCCCGAATCGGTGGATAAGACGCGAAGCCTGACCAGGCGGCGCGCCTACCCAAGAGCGCTCCACGCGAGTAGCCTGACCGCGAACGGTTGCCCCCACCGGCAACCTCGGAGGAGGCCTCACGTGATTGCGACCCGGATCTTTGGTCGTCTGCTGGGAGCGACGGCCAGTGCCGCGCTGCTACTGAGTCTGCTGGCCGCGCCGGCATCGGCGACGAGCTCGGCCCGCTGGGTCGATGACGACCTCACCGCCGGCGACGGCCCGGACCAGTGCGACACCGCCTCTTACACAGGGATTCAACTGGCGATCGACGAATCTTCCGCCGGTGACTGGGTGTACGTCTGCCCGGGTATCTATCTTGAGGAGCTGGTCATCCCGGCCGGCGTCAAGGTCAGGGCGCGGCCACTGCTGGGTGCTGAGATCCAGGGTCCGGCGGCGGGCACCGGCAATCTCATTGAGCTGACGGGCGACAACGCCCAGCTGCGCGGCTTCTCCATCAAGGTGTTCACCAACAGCGCTCCGGCAACACTCGGCCCTTCATTCGAGGTCTGCGCCCATTACGACACGGCGGTCCTGGTGCGCGGGAGCAATGACTACGTGCGCAACAACCGCATCATTGCTTCCGGCGATGACACGCTCAGCGGCGCGTGCGGTTTCGACTACGGCATCGTGGTCGGCCAGCACGCCGACTCGGCCACAGCATCCGTCACCTTCAACTGGGTGACCGACTTCAAGATTGGCGGCATCCTCGTGGAGGACGCGGACTCCTATGCATACGTGCGGCGCAATACGCTCCGGTTCTTCCACGAGCACGAGTGCAACGCGGTGTCCTTCACCTCCTGTGCGATCACGGTCAGGCCATCGGTCAATGGCGGTTTCTTCGGGACGTTCGGCATCGGTGTCGAGTCAGGCGCGCGCGCTGACATCATCCGCAACGCGATATCGAGCGGCCCCAACGCCTGCAGCACCGGCCCGAGCTACAGCTGTTCACTAACCGCCACGCCGACCATGAACGACGGCATCAGCCTGCTTGGCCTTAACGGCAGCGAAACCACGGACATTCACGACAACGTCGTGCGTCGGACGCTGGGTGGCATCGTCACCCGTGCCGACGCCGACGGAGCCGTGATCTATGACAACTGGGTGTACGCCGCCCACTACGGCTATCAGGTCTCTGGCGACAACGACGAGTGGCATGACAACCACACGTCGGGCAACGACTATGGCATCAGCGTCACCGGCAGCGGCAACAACATCCATGACAACGACTTCAGGGGCAACCTGGGGACCGACTGTTACGACGGGACCAGCGGCTCGGGCACAGCCGACACCGCGAATACATGGACGGACAACCTCGGCAACCTCCAAGTCCCCGAAGGGATCTGCACTCCCGACGCATGAGCTGAGCGTGGTCGAGGCGAGGCTTCGGGCCCACGGCCTTCACCGCCGATACGAAGTCACACGCGGCGTCGCGCCAGAAAGTGGCGCGGCTGAAATGTCGTCCAGCCCATGCTGCCCCTCGAGGTCGCCCGCGATGGCGTGGCCGAGGCGGGGGCCAGAATGGGAGGTTTGAGGCGTGGGCATCATCGGATTGCTCGTGGTGATCATCCTGGTCATCCTGCTGCTGAGGTTGATCTAATGGCCGCAGAGACTCGTCCGGGGCGCACGGATGTGGCGCGCACCGACCTGATCAGCTGGAGCTCGATCGGTGCCGGAGTCGTAACCGCCTTCGGGCTGTTTGTGCTCTTCGGCGCGATCGCGGTTGCCGCCGGGCTCGAATCGGTGGACACACCGTTCAAGTACGGCGAGGTGGTCGGCTCCATCATCGCTGGACTGCTGGGCGTTTTGGCGTTTCTGGTCGGTGGCTTCGTGGCCGTATGGACCGCGCATGTCGATGAGCCGGAATCGGCGATCATGCACGGCTTCCTTGTGTGGGGCCTGTTCGTCGTGTTGCTGGTTCTGATGATCGCGCTGGGAGCGGGAGCGGCATTGGGATCGACAGCCGGCGTACTGACGACCTCGGTCGATGAGCTCACTCCGGACCAGATCCAGAGTGCCGGGTGGGGCACGGTCTTCGCTCTGACCATCGCGGTAGCGAGCACGGTCCTGGGCGCATTGCTCGCGACTCGGGACGACGTTCGCCGGCGCTGGTCGTTCGCGCGCAGGCCCTAAAGCGTTCTGACCTCTGAGCGCGCCTCCGTTAATCTGGAGGCGTGACTCGGAGGGTCGAGGTCCTCGTCGGGACCAAGAAGGGCGCGTTCATTCTCGAGAGTGATTCTGCGCGACGCGATTGGAAGCTGCGTGGCCCTTTCTGCCAGAACTGGCCCACTCACGACTTCATTCGCGCCGCGGACGGGACGCTCTACGCCGGTGGCGGCAACAATTGGTACGGCCCATCGGTCTGGCGCAGCACGGACAACGGCGAGTCCTGGACCCAGTCGAGCGCTGGCATGACGTACGGCGACGGCGAGGATGCGCCAAGGATCACGACTATCTGGAAGCTTGCGACGGCCGGCGCGAATGGCACCGTCTTTGCCGGCGTTGAGCCGGCGGGCCTGTTCCGCAGTGAGGACCACGGCGAGACCTGGACCCACGTCCATGGGCTACGTGAGCACCCGTCGCGGCCCGACTGGCAGCCCGGCAACGGCGGCCTGTGCCTGCACTCGATCGTCACCCATCCGACCGATCCCGACCGGATGTGGGTCGCCGCCTCAGCCGTGGGCACCTTCGAGACCACCGATGGCGGCAAGACCTGGGAGACGCGCAATAAGGGCGTTCGGGCCGACTTCCAGCCTGGCCCGCCGCCCGACTTTGGCCAGTGCGTTCACAAGCTGCGCCTCCACCCCGATGAGCCCGAATGGCTCTACCAGCAGAACCACTGCGGTGTTTACCGCTCCGACGATGGCGGCAAGCAATGGACCGAGATCACCAACGAACTGCCCTCCGAATTCGGCTTCCCCATGGTCATCCACCCGCACGACCCCAGGACCATTTACGTCATTCCCCACAGCGGCCCGAGTGATGGCCGCCAGATGATCGACGGCCAGGCTGCTGTGTTCCGCAGTCGCGACCGTGGTGACACCTGGCAGCGCCTCTCTGATGGCCTGCCCGCCAAGGACGCCTTCGTGACCGTATTGCGCGAGAACATGGCGATCGATTCGCTTGACCAGCCGGGCGTCTACTTCGGCACCAGCACGGGACAGGTCTTCGGCAGCGCCGATGAGGGCGACAGCTGGACGTTGATGGCCGACTACCTGCCGCCGATCTGGTCGGTCGAGGCCGCGGTAGTCGACGCCTAGGTCCGACGTTCCCGGTACCGACATATGGCCACCGTCCACCTGCCACGCTCGCTTGTGACGCTCTTCACCGATCCGCCGCCGCGGCATCTGCAGCTGCCCTCGACGTCTCTCGCCGGCTTGGTCGATGATCTCGATCAGCGCTGGCCGGGCATGCGCGATCGCCTTGTCGAAGCGGGACCGCGGCTGCGCGAGCACATCAACGTTTTTGTCGACGGCGAGCGCCAGCGCGAGCTCGGGACGGCGCTGAGTGAAGGGTCAGTGGTTCACGTCATACCGGCCGTAGCCGGAGGCTAGGCGCGGGCGCTGCCGGCCAGCTGGTCGCGCCGCAAGTCAACGTGGCGCTCCAGCTCCTCGCGCGTCAGGCCGGTGCGGTCCGCGAGCTCATCGGTCACCGCCCAGGAGAAGTCGTCGATTTTGTCGGCGGGCTCGTTCCAGTCGGCGAGGACCGCCGGCGGACGGCGCTGCAGGTGGCCCGCGCCGTCGCGCTCGACCGGCCGCACGTAGTGCACGCGGCGCACCCGCCGGCCGTCGTGGATCACCACCAGGCCAAGGTCGCGCGTCGCGTCGTTGAGCGCGACGTCACCGCCAAGCAGCCGCAGGACTCCTTCGAGCGAGTCGGCGAGCATCACCCCACCGGCCGGTGCGAGGCGCGCCGCGCGCCCGGTGCCGGCCGCCGCGACGATGGCCGCGCGCGTCCGCTCCGCGGCGGCTCGATCGGGCGACGCTACGGTGAGCGGCAGACCGTACTCGGCAAGCAGCCATAGGAGTGCTGCGACGCCGGGGTCGAGTTCGCCCAGGGCCGTGAGCTCGCGCAGGCTGGGCTGGTCGCTCATAGGGCAGGCAGTCGGCTCATCGGCCGTGTGAGCGTACGCGAACTGATCATCTGCGCAGTCGCCTCTTGACCGTGCGGGGCGCTTGGGTCACACTGCGGATGCTCATTCGGTACGATTGAGCACGGAAGCCCGTCGATACGGGTGTAATACGCCGGTCCACAACGACGCTCCTCTCACGGGTCTTACGCGAGAACTAAGTCGCGAAGCCCGGCTCGAGAAGGAGCGTTTTTTCTTGCAAGCAGATCGAACTCTGACCTGTGCCGATTGCGGCCAGGAGTTCGTGTTCACCGCCAGCGAGCAGCAGTTCTACCAGGAGCGTGGTTTCACCGACCCGCGCCGTTGCCGCTCATGCCGCGCCGCCCGTAAGGCGTCGATGGGCTCTGGCGATTCAATGGGTGGTGGTAGCGGCGGTTACAGCGCCGGCGGCGGTGGCGGCTACAGCTCCGGCGGCGGTGGCGGTGGTTTCCGCGAGCGCCGACCGCGCGAGATGTTCGAGGCTACCTGCTCGAACTGTGGCAAGACGGCGATGGTGCCGTTCCGGCCCACGAGCGGCAAGCCCGTCTTCTGCGACGACTGCTTCCAGCGCCGCCGCGCCTGAGCGCGCCTCAGCGCTGACCTTCAGTCAGTAAGCAAAGAGCCCCGGCCGCAGAGGTCGGGGCTCTTACTTTGTCCGCGCCAAATCTGCCAGAGGTCAGTCCGCGACGAGGCGGGTTATTTGTCGCTTTCGGCTGCGCCGGAGAGTGCCGCCTGTGCCGCGGCCAGACGCGCCACGGGGACGCGGAACGGTGAGCACGACACGTAGTCGAGACCGACCTCGTTGAAGAACGCGATCGACGCCGGGTCGCCGCCGTGCTCGCCGCAGATGCCGATCTTCAAGCCCGGCCGTGCCTTGCGGCCTTTCTCGACGGCAATGCGGACCAGCTGACCGACGCCGACGATGTCGAGCGTCTGGAATGGGTTGGCCGGCAGGATGCCGCGTTCAACGTAGTTCAGGAGGAAGCCGCCCTCAGCATCGTCGCGCGAATAGCCGAACGCCATCTGGGTCAGGTCGTTGGTGCCGAAGCTGAAGAACTCGGCATGCTCGGCGATCTCGTCGGCCGTCAGGGCGCCGCGCGGGATCTCGATCATGGTGCCGAACATGAAGTCGACGGTCGTGCCGGCGGCCTCCTGGACGGCCTTCGCCTCGGCGTCAAGGATCTTGCGCGTCTCGGCGAGCTCGTTCACGTGGCCCACCAGCGGGATCATGATCTCGGCGTGAGGATGGCCGCCTGCCTTCTGGCGACGGATCGCGGCGTTGAGGATGGCCCGGGTCTGCATCTTCACGAGGTCGGGGATCATCAGCCCGAGACGGATGCCGCGCAGGCCAAGCATGGGGTTCTGTTCTTTCAGCGCCTCCACCGCGCGCAGCAGCTCCTTGGCCTTCACGTATCCGGGATCACTCGCGGCGACGCCCTTTGCCTCCATCTTCGTGACCTCGACCAGCACCTCGCTGTGGTTCGGCAGGAATTCGTGCAGCGGCGGGTCGATGAGGCGGATGACGACGGGCAGCCCGTCCATCGCCTCGAAGATGCCGTAGAAGTCACCCTCCTGGAGCACCTCGAGCTTGGCGATGGCCTCGTCGAAGCTCTTGACGGCGGCCGCGTCGTCGTCCGACAGCGTGCCGCCGGCGGCCGTCTTCTCCTTCGCCCGAGTGGCCTGGAAGGCGACCAGGATCGCGTCGCGCACGATGTCGAGCCGCTCCCCCTCGCGGAACATGTGCTCGGTCCGGCACAGGCCAATGCCCTGTGCGCCGTAGCGCCGGGCCTGCGCCGCTTCCTCGGGCTTGTCGGCGTTCGTCCACACCTCGAGCCGGCGCACCTTGTCGGCCCACGTCAGCACCTGTTGCAGCTCGGCCTGATCTTCGAAGCGCGCCGCTGTGGTGGGCAGCGCGCCGACGAATACCTCGCCCGTGGTCCCGTCGAGCGAGATCCACTCCCCTTCAGAGAACCCGAGGCCGTTGACCCGCGCGCTCTTCGTGGCGTAATCGATGATGAGCGCCGCGCAGCCGGCGACGCACGGCTTGCCGATCTGGCGCGCTACGACAGCTGCGTGGGACGTCGCGCCACCCCGCGCCGTCAGCACGCCCTGTGCCGCGGCCATGCCGTGGAAGTCGTCGGGCGACGTTTCGATACGGACGAGGATGACCTTCTCGCCCTGCTGCGCCATCTCGAAGGCGCGATCCGCGTTGAACACGGCCTTGCCGACGGCAGCGCCGGGCGATGCATTCAGGCCCGCGGTGATCTTCTTCGCGCTGCTCTTCGCGGTCGGGTCGAACTGGTCGCGCAGCAGCTGGTCGACGTGGGCGGGCTCGATCCTCGAGAGCGCCTCGCGCTCGGTGATGATGCCCTCGTCCACGAGGTCGGCAGCGATGCGGACGGCGGCTGCGGCGGTCCGTTTTGCGGAGCGCGTCTGGAGCATGTACAGGCGGCCGCGCTCGATCGTGAACTCGAGATCCTGGACGTCCTTGTAGTGCTTCTCGAGCCGCTGGCCGATCCGCTCGAACTCGGCATACGCCTCGGGCAGCTCGTCCTTCATTTGGCTGATCGGCTGTGGGGTGCGGATGCCGGCGACGACGTCCTCGCCCTGGGCGTTGGTCAGGTACTCGCCGAAGAGCACCTTCTCGCCGGTATTCGGGTCGCGCGTGAAGGCGACACCCGTGCCGGAGTCATCGCCCATGTTGCCAAAGACCATCGTCACGACGTTGACCGCGGTGCCGAGGTCGTGGGCGATGTGGTTGTACTCGCGATAGTCATGCGCGCGCTTGCCGAACCACGAGGCGAAGACGGCCTTGATGGCCAGGTCGAGCTGCTCGTGTGGATCGGTGGGGAACTCGCGCCCGGCCGACTCTTTGACCACGCTCAGGAATGTGGCGACCAGCTCGCGCAGGGCGTCGGCATCGAGCTCTGTGTCCTGCTTGACTCCGCGTGCCTCCTTGGCCGCGTCGATGGCATGCTCGAACTTCGCGCCGTCGACGTCCATGACGATGCGCCCGAACATCTGGATGAAGCGCCGGTACGCGTCCCAGCCGAAACGCTCATTGCCTGTCAACGCCACGAGGCCCTGAAGCGTGTCCGCGTTGAGGCCCAGGTTGAGGACCGTGTCCATCATGCCGGGCATCGAGAACTTGGCGCCCGACCGGACGCTCACCAGCAGCGGATTCGCGGCGTTGCCGAGGCCCTTGCCGGTCTCCTCCTCGACGTCTGCCACGGCAGCGAGCACGTCGTCCCACAGACCGTCGGGCAGCTTCTCGCCCGCGGCGAAGTAGTCATTGCATGCCTCGGTCGTGATCGTGAAGCCAGGGGGCACCGGCAGGCCGGCATTGGTCATCTCGGCCAGGCCCGCGCCCTTGCCACCGAGCTCGTCGCGCATCTTCGCATCGCCCTCGGCGTGGCCGCCGCCGAACGCATAGATGTAGCGCTTGGCGGCCTGATGGGCACGCTCGGCAGGCACGGTGGGGGTCTGAGTCATGCGGGCGACCTCGGAGGCTGCTGGGAAGCCGGCAACATCTCGGCTTTCTGTGTTTTCGAAGGGCCGATTGTACGCGCGGAGCCCTTTCCGACCTGCCAACATCAAGGGCGTGATGTACGAGAGCTACGGTCAGCCGATGATCAGCAGGCGCGCCTTCCTGGTGCGCCTGGCGAAGCACTTCGCGCTGACGCTCGGACTGCTGGGCGCCTGGCTCCTGCTGGGCATGCTCGGCTACGCCTGGTTCGGCCACCTCAAGCTTGTCGACGCCTTTCTGAACGCGGCCATGATCGCCGGTGGGATGGGCCCGGTGGACATCCTGACCGATGATTCGGCCAAGATCTTCGCGGGCGTCTACGCAATCGTCAGTGGGGTCGTGATCATCGGCGCAGCCGGAGTAACGCTCGCTCCGGTGCTCCACCGCGTGCTGCATGCGCTGCACCTGGACGAGGATGACGACGAGCCGGTCAAGGAGCCCGGCAAGAAGCCAGACAGGTGAAGTCCCCTAACATCCGCGCATGACATTGCCTGTCGTGCCCGCCACCGCTGAGCGCGTTATCGCGCCCGAGCACGAGCTCTACAACGCGTCGCTCGTAAGGCGTGAGGACGAGTCGGAATCGCTTGCCTACTTCTGGGTCCGCTTCGACGGCGCGCCCACGCCCTTCGAGCCTGGGCAGTACATGACGATAGGCGTTTATGTCGACGGCAAGATCGTGCAGCGCCCGTATTCAGTCGCGTCACCGCCGGTCGAGGCGGGCGACACCGGCTACGAGTTCTACGTGCGTCTCGTCGAGGGCGGCACGTTCACCCCGCTGCTGTGGGACATGGCGCTCGGCCAGCGGATGCGCATGATCGGGCCCAAGGGCAAGTTCATGCTCCAGCCGGACGACGCGCGGACGCATGTCTTCATCTCATCGGGCACCGGCAACGCACCGTTCGTCTCGATGATGAAACAGATGCTCTCCGACGGGTGCCCGCGCAAGGCGGTGTTCCTGAACGGCGTCTCATATGCGCACGAGATCGGCTACCGCGCGCTGCTCGAGGGCTGGGAGCGTGACGGGGGTTACCCGGTCACGTACGTCCCGACCGTGTCACGGGCGAACGCGCCGGAGAACGCCGACTGGACCGGCCGGTTTGGTCGCGTCGAGTCCATCCTGGAGCCTGTGCTCGACGAGCTCGGCCTCACCCCGGCGAACTCGGTCGCGTACATATGCGGCAACCCGGACATGATCATGACGGCCGAAGAGCGGCTGCTCGCCCGCGGCTACGCGGAGGAGCAGGTCCACAAGGAGCTGTACTGGCCCAAGGGCAAGGAGCCGCGCGGCCTGGCGGGCGCCGACCTCGCGACAGCGATCGACGCCGCCGAGTCCAACTCGGACCAGTAGGCCGCAGCGTTCGCTTTTAGCGAATGCTGAATGTTAGGAACTTGTCCGGCCCAGGTTGATCAAGAAACGCCACGTCGTCCGCGGTCAGATCCACGCTGAATGTGGCGCTTAATGGACTGTCGGCCACAACACGATCGGCCGTCAGGCTGAACTGATAGCTGCCGGCAGCGAAAAACCAGCCGGGCGGCGCCTCGAACAGCGCCAGGGGCGAAGCCGCGTTGTTCGGGCTGACAACAAGCGGGACAGCGTCACCAACGTACTGATAGGTGAGCTGTCCCGACGAGCTATCAACGACGAGGCGCAGCTGCTGCGTCCAGGTGAAGTCCGTCCCGGGCGTGGTCGCGTCCGTACCGGAAACATGGACAGCCATGCCGCTGATCACCTCGACCCTGTTGTTCTGCGCCGTGTTGACGAACGCTGGTTGGAGGTAGAGATAAGCGGCGCCCGATGATCGGCCCTGGGCAATGCGCACCTGGCTGGGCATGAGCAAGGAGATCGACGGCTGCTGCGTCGAGGTATAGATCGCCACGACTGACAGCACCAAGGACAGCAAGGCAGCCGTCAATGGCACCCAGCGCAGGCTTGCGAGCTGGGCCAGGTTGACGCGAGCGCGCTCCGACAGCTCTGTGGGCTGCTCGCCTTGAGCCGCCTCCTCCGCCGGTGGCAGGGGCGGCTGCATCTCAGTCACGGGAGCGAGGCGGCCAATCGGTCCAGGATCAGCCGTTTGACGCCTTCGACGGGCACGCGCTCCTGGGTCATGGTGTCGCGCTCACGCACCGTCACCGCGCCGTCCTCGAGCGAATCGACGTCGACCGTCACGCACCACGGCGTGCCGATCTCGTCCTGGCGGCGATACAGCTTGCCGATCGACGCCGTGTCGTCGTAAACGGCCATGACGTCGCGCCGCAGGTCGTTCACCAGCTTGTGGCACAGCTCGACGATCTCGGGCCGCTTCTTGAGCAGCGGCAGAACCGCCACCTTGTAAGGCGCGAGCTGCGGGTGAAGCGCCAATGAGACACGCTTCTCGCCGCGCACCTCTTCCTCGCGATACGCGTCGATCAGGAAAGTGAATGCGGCGCGGTCGGGGCCGCCTGCGGTCTCGACGATCCACGGAATGAAGCTCGTCTCCGTCGTCGGATCGAAGTACTCGAGGTTCTCGCCGCTCTCCTTCTGGTGACGCGACAGGTCCCAGTCGCCGCGATTGTGGATGCCCTCGAGTTCCTTCCAGCCAAAGGGGAAGCGGTACTCGACGTCGATCGCCTTCTTGGCGTAGTGCGCAAGCTCGTCGGGCGCGTGCTCGCGGAAACGCAGCCGCTCCTCGGTGACGCCGTAGGCCGTGTACCAAGCCCAGCGCCGGGGCAGCCACTCCTCGAAGATGCGCGCCGCGTCCGCGGGGGGCACGAAGTACTGCATCTCCATCTGCTCAAACTCGCGCATACGGAATACGAAGTTGCCCGGCGAGATCTCGTTGCGGAAGCTCTTGCCGATCTGGGCGATGCCGAACGGCAGCTTCTTACGCGATGACTGCTGGACTTTCTTGAAGTTGACGTAGGAGCCCTGCGCGGTCTCAGGGCGCAAGTAGACCGCGTTCGAGTCCTCCTCGATCGGGCCCATGTGCGTCTTGAACATCAGGTTGAAGCGTCGCGGCGGACCCAGCTTCGAGCCGTCCGTGGGGCAGCGCAGGTTGAGCCGCTCGACGATGCCCGGATCGCGCTTATCGGTCTCGGTCAAGCCCTCGGTTCCGGGCAGCTCGTCGAGCCGGAAGCGATGGCTGTTCTCGGCGCACTCGACCAGCGGATCGCTGAACGACGCGACATGGCCGCTCGTCACCCAGACCTGGGGATGCATCAGGATGCCCGCGTCGAGACCGACGATGTCGTCGCGCTCCTGGACCATGGCGCGCCACCAGGCACGTTTGACGTTGTTCTTGAGCTCGACGCCCAGAGGCCCGTAGTCCCACACGGCGTTGATGCCGCCGTAGATCTCGGATGAAGGAAACACGAAGCCCCGCCGCTTGGCGAGCGACACGATGGTGTCGAGATTGGCGACGGCGGGCGTCGGGTCAGGATTTGAGGTCACGGGATCTCCGTTTGCGTGCCGGCGCATGGCATGGCCGGTCGTGCAACGTTGATTCTCGCACGACCGGCCATATTGCCGGACTAACGGTCAGGCGACCTCGTAGCAGTACGGGTCGGGGCTCACCTCGTCCCCGAAGCCCGTGTTCTGGAGCTTGTACCAGTCGTACTGGACGAGCGCGGTGCCCTCGACCGAGCCGCTGTGCCACCAGCGCATCTCGACACGGACGGCGTAGTAGCCGACTGGGTTCTCTGATGCCGACCAGTATCGCCGCGAGAAGCCGTGGCCGACGCGGGCGGGGAAGGAGTTGTCAGCCATCGCAGCTTGCCATGAGCTGGTGAAGATCGTTGTGCGGTGCCCGCTGAACGAATTCGAGTGGCGGATCTTGAAGCGCCATTCGACTCGGGTGGTAGCCGTGTAGGTGCCGAACATCAGCGGTGGTCGCACGGAGACGGTGTCGAGCTCCTGGCTCGCCGTCTCGTAGCGGCAATTCGCGCCCGCGGGACCGCTTGGTCCCTGGTCTTCGACCTCCCATGAGCCGCACGTTCCGGTGCAAGGATCAAGCACAGTCTCGGCCGCGGCCGGGGCGGCGACGACGAGTGAGCCCAGCGCGAACGCAAGCACGACAAGGATGCCGCGCGTGGATCGTCTATTCAATTGACCTCCGTTGGTCTAGTGAGCGCGTGCTTCCAATTCACGGCTCAGCGCACACGGCCCAAGTCATTGGACCGTAACACGCCCTATTTGGTCGAGGGCGCGAATTCTCGCACGCGGCCGCTTCGGCCCGGCCCCTAGCGGGCGAGATCCTGCCCGCCGAACCAGGTCCTCGACAACTCGCTGATCGTGCCGTCCGCGCGCATTTCCTCGATAAGCAAGTCTATTTCGGCCACGAACTCGCGGGCGCCCGGTAGCGAGCGCGGCACAAGCATGGCCCGTGGCTCGAGCAGGACCGGCTGTTCGCTCAGGGCGCGGAAAGCTCCGTCAGAGGCAAAATCAGGCAGCAGCCGCCGCTCTGACACGAATGCCTGCGATTCGCCCGATCTGACAGAGGCCTCGCAGGCGCTCTCGTCGGCGAGCACCCGTGGAACCAATGACTCCATCTCGCTCAGCCAGCTCTGGCCCGCGCTGCCTTGCGCTGCGCACACAGTTTCATCGGCTAGATCGGCGATTGACGACGCCGGGGATGCCGAGGCCACGACGATGTAATGCGGCCAGAAGTAGTACGGCGTGCTCGCGATGTACTCGTCGGCCCGTCCTCGTGGGAGGGACTGGCTGGGCAGGGCCAGTTGCCAGGCGGGCGTTGGCCCGAGCATCTCCTGGACTGTCAGAGTTGAACGTGCGGCATCGACCCCGAGCCGCGTCGCAACCTCTTCGGCGACCCTGACATCGAAGCCGTCGAGCGTTCCACCTGGACTCAATGCCTGAGGCCGATCGGGCCTCACCGCCACGCGCACCTGGCCATCAATCTGGATCTGCCGCATGACCGGCACGCCCCTTGGCAACAGGTCTGGGAGTGCACCCGCCGCTGCCAGCCCTGCCAGGAGCGCTATGAGCAGTGCCAGCGTGGCCGCGAGAAGCAGCCAGGTGCTCCGATGGGGACGTCGACGATGACTGGCCACCGCGGTGGCTCGCGGCGGCGCGAGCCGGAGACGAGCAGCGAGATCGTCATGTAGCTCTGCAGCGAACTCGTCACGCGGCATGGCCGGCGTGTCAAGGGCGGAGCGTAGGTGGCGCCGCAAGGATTCGTCGTTCACTGCATCTCTCCCGACAGAATCTCGCGCAGCCTGGCGCGCGCTCGGGTGAGCAGCGACTCGGTCGCTGACTCGCTGCGCTCCAGGATCCCCGCGGCCTCGGCGACCGAGAGATCGTCGAGGTAGCAGAGGACGAGTACCGCGCGCTGCATCGCGGGCATCTTCCTCAGCGCGGACATCAACATGTCTCTGTCCTCGATGACCGACGTGCGGTCGCTTTCAACGTCGATCTCTCTCACCACAAGGCGGAGATGGCGTCGGTCGATCCGATCCATACGGCGGTAGTGGTCGGCCAGCTTGTTGCGGGCGATGGCGCACAGCCAGGTAACGGAGTCGGAACGTCCCGCGAAGGAAGAGCGGTTCTCAATCGCAGAGATGAACGTCTGCTGAGTGATTTCCTCCGTCAAACCCGCGTCCCCTCCGCAGCGCGGAAACAGATACCGGTACACACGGACGACCGCATCTTCATACCAAACGCGGAAGGCGTCAGGGTCGGCGAAGGTCGCGAGGAGCTCGCGAACGAGCTCCGCGCCTGTGGCGGCCCGATGCGAGCCCGCGCCGGCATGGGTCAATCGCTCACCTCGAGCACCAGGATCTGATCGTCCCACGGCAGGGTTATGTAGAGCCGAGTGCCATCTCGGATCATGTAACCCATGCTGACGATGTTGAACTCGCGCGCAGCAATGAACTGGCGATCGGGGCTGAGCGCGACGAGCCTGGTGTCGTCTGTCACATATATATTGCCGTCCAGATCGGTGGCAATGTCACCCGGCAAGTTGAACTGACCGGGTCCAGAGCCGCGACTCCCGTAGGTCCACAGCGACGCGCCGTCCGCATCGAACGCCTGAATCCGATAGTTCTGCCAGTCCGCGTTCAAGATGGATCCGTCAGGCTGGACCCAGATGCCGCCGGTGAAGTTCATCTGGCCCGGCTCCGTCCCATGCCCGCCGAATACGGCCTCAAACTCGCCGTCCGGGGAGAAGCGCTGGACGTCGTCGCGCTGATCGTCCACCACGTATACGTCCCCATCCGTCCCGAGAGCGACGTCTATGGGATCAAGGAACTGTCCGTCGGCGCTACCGAAGCGGCCCCACTGGCGAAGGAAGTCACCGTCAGACGTGAACACCTGAATGCGCCGATTGACAGTGTCGGTGACGTAGACGGAGCCATCGTCGGCGACAACGAGGCCGCCGATGGAGCTTCCCGGATCGTTGGGATCGCGAATGAAGTTGAACTGACCCGCCTCGGACCCCGGGCTGCCCCAGCGATCCAGGGTCGCGCCTGTTTCACGATCCAGCACGAGGATCTGGTTGGCGAACGCGTTGACGATGTACATCCGGCCGTCCGGCCCAACGTCAATCCCGTTGGGAAAGGAGTAGTCGTCCGACTCGAAAGTTTCGACCAAGTCCATGCCCAACGCGCTTGCGGGTGACTGCGACGGGGCTGGGGTGCTGGCCACATCGGGGAAGAGGACGGCCAGGGCCGGCTCGGCGTACGCGCGGACGCGGCCGGAGTTGTCGCCGACGATGACTGTTCCGCCTGTGACCACCGGGCTGCTGTCCGTGTCCGCCCCAAGGTCGACAAGCCATGCCTGGGTGCCCTCTGACGTTTCGTATGCGCCAACCGTGCGATCTGCGGCCAGATAGACGAACCCGCCAGAGAGGGCGGGCGTCTGCCCGTCCGTACGCTCAGTGGGTGTCTGCCACAGAACGTCGCCCGATAGCCCGTCGAGTGCGTATAGGCCGCCGTCTTGCGATGGTGCATAGACGATGCCGTCGGCAACGGTGGGCGGGGCGATCTGATTGCCCGTCGCCGTCCGGTATCGCCAGAGCTCGGTGCCGGTTGCTAGGTCGAGGGCATAAAGCTCGCCGGATGGCGTGTCGCCGTTCTGAAGAGCCGCAACGTAGATGGCATCCGAGCCGATTGCAGGAGTGCTGACTCGACCGGAGATCACGTGGAAATGCCAGCGTTCGGTCGCGCTGGATAGGGCAACGGCGTACAGATTGCCGTCGTCTGCACCGATGTAGGCAGTGTCGCCGACGACCGTGCCGGAGACTTCGGTAACGCCGGCCGGCGCGTTCCAGGTCCAGCTGATCGACCGGTCACCGGTGCTGATCCCTAGGAATCGGCCGTCCTTGGTGCCAACGTAGAGTGTCCCGTCGACGACGACTGGGTGCCTCATCCCAGGGATGTCGAGTGTCTCGACCATGGCACCCGTATCGAGGTCGAGCGCGGTTACGTGGCCGCTCGAATCCGAGGCGTACACGACACCATCGGCCAAGGCCGGAGAACCCTCCACCGGCCCGCCGAGCTCCGCCGTCCAGACGACGGTTCCGCTGTGGACGTCGAGCGCGACGAGCACCCCGATGTCACATCCGACGACATACAGGCCATTGCCAACGACCCCGGTGTGGTTATCAAGGGCGCAGTCGATCTGGGTGCTCCAGACCTCTTGGGGAGCGACCTGCGGACCAGGCCCCGGGTGCACACCGGTTCGGGCAGCGTCGCCCTTGTAGAACGGCACGTCTGCGACCGGGGGCAACGAAGTCGGCGATCCCGAGGCCGGCGCGGTCGTCGCGACCGACGCAGTTGCCGGGGGAGCACCTGTGGCCGAAGGCTTCGGCGATGGGGATGGAATGCTGGTCGGCGCCCCGCACGCGATGGCGAGGGCGCAGGCAATTGCCCCGGCTAGCCTGAGGTGTGGCCATCTCGCATCAGGCCGTAGCTTCGTTGCGCGATTGGACATTGCTCGTGCACCTCGTCTGCGTGGTGCACGTTAGACGCCATGGCCTGGCCAAAACCTTCGGTCCACAGGTGATGTTCGGTCGAATCTCCGCTTACGGAGCCGACGGGCTACCAGTCCTGGAGGCAGTAGTCGTAGCCAGTCCGGTTGTCGGTGTTGCCGTTCCACTTGCCCTGATAGTGGTCGTACTCAATTTTCATCTTTCCCACCACGTTGCCGGCGCCATTCTTCCACCACAGCAGCAGGCGCACCTTGAACCAACCAGTCGGGTTTGGATCGGCGGCGTACCAGGTGCGCCGACTGAAGCCGCTGCCATCGCGGGCCGGGATGGCGTCGTTCGCCATGGCAACCTGCCACGAGCTGTTGTAGATGCCCGTGTATGACGCTCCGAAGTTGGTCGAGCGGAGGATGTTGAACTTCCACTGGACCTTGGTCTTGTACGAATACGGCCCGTGCATCAGGGGCGGCCGAACCGAGATCCAGTCGAGGTCGTAGCTGGCGGTCTCGTACTTGCATACGGCGCCCTTCATGCCCGGATCGTTGTCGTACACCTCGTAGTAGCCACACGTGCCGCCGCTGGGCCCGTTGCACGGGTCGATGACCGTTTCGGCCGCCGCCGGCGCGGCGATGACGGTGCCCAGAACGAGTGCGAAGCCCAGCGCGGCGACCAATCTCTTACGCAGCATCGGTTTCCTCCCTTAATGACCTGTCCCACACGGCTGAAGTGCCAATGATGCCCCACTTGCGGGGCAGTTGGAAGCCGCTGTCACCCGTTGCTGGGCAGAATGTTGTGGTTATGTCTAAATAGGTTGTCGGGATCCCAGCGGCGCTTTATCTCGCGTAGACGGTGCAGCGTCGCCGCTGGGTATGCGGCGGCAACGCTCTCCGGTCCACCGTCGGCCATGAAGCTGACGAAAGCACCCATGCCGCGGTCTGCCAGCGCCGCCCTCGCACTGGCCACCCAGCTCGCATAGGGAGCTCCGGGCTCTGACGACGCGTGGTCGGCGATGAGCCAGAGCAGGTATCGATGGTCACGCCAACCGAAGGCCGTGGCGTCGTTGGCGACTCGCCCGGCGGCACCACCAAGGATGCGGAAGATGGCCAGGTTGTCGCCCGGCGGCCCTTCTGCCAGCACGTCGCGCACCGTCTCGAACACGCCGGCGTCGACGTCGTCGAGGAAGATCGAGCTCGACGTCCATGCGCCGCGCGGGCCGTCGCCCGGATCGGGATATACCTGTGGATACGGCTTCGCGACGATGGTGTCCATGAGGATGGGTCCAAGCGCGCGCAGCGTCGCCAGCACATCGTCACCGGACGCATCGGGACCAGCCCAGAGCGTATCCACCCACAGCCCGAGCCTGCCGTGATGGGTCTGCGGGACCTCGTCCATGGGCGGAATGGCCATCACGTAGGGCATCAGCGTCAGGTCTTCTGGCGCGGCATGACCCAGCGCCAATACGGCAGGAACAGTTTCGGCCGTCGCGGGCATGAGCAGCATCCCCTGGAGAACCTCGTGGATCGGGTTGAGGGCGAGCCGAAAGCGCGTCACGACACCGAAATTGCCGCCGCCGCCGCGCAGCGCCCA
>JAXDLE010000168.1:0-23431 GCA_034666725.1 Chloroflexota bacterium | reverse complement strand
CGCTTTTTCCGCGATACCGCACCGCCGACGAATGGCATGGATGCAGGCCCTGGTCCTCGAGCTTCAAGGCGAGCAGCGCGACGATGACCTTCTGGATCGGCCCCGCCGGCCAGTCGCCGGTGAACGTCATCACGCGACCGTCGTAGTCGATCTCCTTCTGCCCGCCCTGCTTGATCACGATGTCGGCGGCGGGGAGAGTCGGTGTCTGGCTGACCGACACATCGGCCAATCGGTAATTCATGAAGCTCAAGTCGTCGAGCACGTGCTCCCGCGCCGTATCGCCGACGACATCGATGCGGAGCTTCGCCGGCCCGCAGGTCATCTCCTCGGAAAGCTGCAGCGGCTCGCTCACGCCGGTACGGCCTCGAGACCGGCGAGCGCCTGGAGGACCTCGTTGGCGACCTGCTCGATGGGAGCAGCAAGGGCGTCAACTCGAACGGTCGCCGATTCAGTGAGCATCGCGTTGTAGTCCCAGCCGCCGCTGCCAGTGCGCCGCATATCGGTCCGGACCAGCACGATTCGCTTCTTCAGGTACGCGTAGCCGACTTCCCAGGAGGTGCCGGAATCGGGGTCGGCGCCATCGACGATCGCCACCAGCGCGTCGGCCCGATCGATCCCGCCCACGTCGCCCGCAAAGATGCCCGCCGCGTCCCTGCCGGGTTCCTGCTCCTGCGGCAGGAAGACCTCGTGTCCTGCGGCCCGCAGAGCGGCCGCGAGGGTGGCATTCCAGTCGCGTTCGGCGGCGTTGAAGAGCGGCGCGGCGAAATAGATCTTCATATGTCTAGGTCAGCACCTCAACGACGCCGTTCGTGCCATCGACGCGGATGCGGTCGCCGCTCTTGATGACCTGCGTCGCGACGCTCGAGCCCACGACGGCCGGAATTCCGAACTCGCGCGACAGCACTGCCGGGTGTGCCGAAACCCCGCCTGCATCTGTCACCAGCGCGGCGATCTTGGTAAAGAGCACGACCCACGCCGGGTTGGTCATCTGGCACACGAGGATGTCGCCCGGCTGGACCTTGTCGAACTCGCTCTCGTTGAGGACGACGCGCGCGACGCCCTCGACGACACCCGGCGAACCAGCGATGCCCTCAACTCGACCCGCCGTCCCTCCCGTCGCGTTCTGCCCGCGGTGGAACTTGTCGGGGAAGCCCCAGTTTATGAGGTACGGGAACGCGAGCTGAGTCGGCGTGCACGTCCCGATCCAGTCGCGCGGCTTGAACTTGTAGTAGCCCTCGCGCTCGAGGCGGCGGCGCGCAACCAGCTCCCGGCCGGATGTCGCGTCGGGCTCGGCCATGAAAACGCGCAGCTCGTTGTACTTCATGAAGATCACGTCGTCGGAGCGGTCGAGCATGCCCAAGTCCACGAGACGCTGGCCGATCGCGATCAGCACCAGGCGCATGTGCGCGTTCGCGCCCTGGTCGATGTAGAAGTGGTGGTCCGGGGTAAGCGGCGCCATGCGCAGGTTGTTGTCGAGCGCCTTCTTCATCTGCGCGGCGGCATCACCGGATAGCCCGACCATGATCTCTGTCGCGGCCGCATCGATGTCGGCTTTGGCGGCGGTGATCGTCTTGGGGTAGTCGTAGTCCTGCTCGATGTAGCCGCGCACGAGCTCGATGACCGGCTCCATCTGCTCGCGATACGACGGGAAGATGAACTCGTGGCTCCACACCGCGTGCCAGCCGTACTCGCGCTGGTACGGCTCGATCCATTCACTGATGAAGCGCCGGCCCCGATCCGACGCACGGAGCCTGGCGATGACGTCCTCAGCTTTGCCGGCGCCGAAAGCCTCCCGCAGCTCGGGGTCGGCCTTGGCTTCCTCCTTGGCCTTCCAGAGGGCCTCGATCGAGTCCCAGTTGCGGTCGCTCGCCGAGTTCTGCAGCCGGCCCAGCAGCGCCTCATCGATTTTGCCGTGCACCTTCTCCATTACCGCGCGGAGGTCGAGCGCCGCCGATAGCTGGGCGAAGTTGAGCATCCAGTGGATCTTCCAGTGGCGATCGTGGATGTCGATCGCATCCTCCCAGACCGTCGCCAGCTCCATCAGCGACATGTCTGCCTGGTGATCTAGTCGGTCTTCGAGGTAGTCGAAGTTGCGCTGCATCTCGGGCACGAGGCGATCGCGCCACCAGTCGGCGAAGTGCAGGCCGTAGACCGGCAGGACCGCGTCGAGGTATTTGCCGATCTTGTTTGGATACTGCGCGTCGAGTGGCACCCGCGCTGCGTATCGGGCGCCGTATTCCTCGGATGAGACGTCGACCCCGGCTTCAGCGGGGATCGCCGCCGTGTACAGGTAGCCGTTGACGTTCTTGATGATCCAATCGCTCGCGAACGGCGTGCCGAAGCGGCGGAACATGTGGTCGCACGACAGCCACCAGCCGCCGATCTCCTCGAACATGGGGCTCAGCGGGTGCGGGCAATGCAGGTCATCGAAGACCCAGAAGAGCTTCTTCTCGGTGTCCGAGGCCCACTCGATGGGGAACGAGTCGTCGCCCAGGAACTGGCCGAGAACCTGTTCGTCCAGCGCCAAAACTTGCCCTCCTCGCTTGTTCGTGCAAGCGTAGCGGTGTGAGCGTCGACTCGGCTCTTCTGCGCATGACCCAGCGCACGCCGACCCAGTACTGGAACGACTCGTGCGCCGTGGCCGAATTGCAACAGGCCGTTGTGCGCGGCGCGACCGGGGCGACATCGAACCCGTCGATCGTGCACGAGGTCCTGGGCAAGGAGTCGGCTCACTGGCTGCCGCGGATCCGCGAACTGGCCACTGATCACCCCGACTGGGGCGAGGTCGGCCTGACGTGGGCGGTGGCGGAGGAAATGGCGGTTCGTGGAGCGGCCGTGCTCGAGCCGGTGTTTACGACGTCGGGTGGTCGCACCGGGCGCATGTCGATGCAGGTCAATCCGGCCAACCACCGCTCAGCGGCGCTGATGCTCCAGCAGGCTCAGCGGTTCGCCACGCTCGCGCCGAACATGCAGGTCAAGTTTCCGAACATCGCACCCGGCCTGGTCGCGATCGAGGAGGCGACCGCACTCGGCATCAACATCAATGCGACCGTCTCATTCAGCGTGCCGCAGGCGATCGCGGCCGCGGAAGCTGTGGAGCGGGGACTGTCTCGGTTCGCCGCGGACGGCGGAGGCGACGCCGAGTCGATGACGCCGGTGATCACGCTGATGATCGGCCGCATGGATGACTGGGTGAAGCTGATCGCTGACCGCGACGGGATTTCGTTGAGTCCTGACGCGGCTGAGTGGGCAGGGATCGCGGTGTTCAAACGTGCCTATGCCCTGTTCGGCGAACGCGGTTACCGCGCCCGACTGCTGGCCGCTGCCTATCGCAACACGCTGCACTGGACCGAGCTCGTCGGCGGCGACGTGACGCTCACGATGCCGTTCGCCTGGCAGCTTAAGTTCGATGCGTTGGGGATCGATCCCGAGTCGCGCATCGATGTCCCGGTGGATGCGGACCTGATCGCCGATCTGCTGACGAATATCCCCGACTTCCGCCGTGCCTACGAACCCGACGGAATGTCAGCCGCCGAATTCGAGTCATTCGGCCCCTCGGCCAGGACCCTGCGCGCCTTCATCAAGTCCTACCACGACCTCCAGGGCGCAATCCGCGACGTCTACCTCCCAGACCCAGACATCAAGGCCACCTAGCCAGTCCCCCCGGACAGGCACCTAGGGTTTTCGGGCGTACTCCGAGATCTGGCGGTGGGGCGCCGAGTGCATCGGCTGGTGCTTTCCGGTCGGCGCGAAGCCGGTCACTTCGTAGAGGGCGATCGCGTCGGGGTTGTCGTCGGCGACCCATAGCGTGACTCGCCTGGCCTTGATATCAGCTGCCCAATCGAGGATGGCCTGGGTCAGTCGCTTGCCGGTGCCTGTGCGCCGCGCCGTCGGGGCAACCCACATCGCGATCAGCATCACGGACGTCTTGGTCTCGTGGAACGCGCCGACAATCCCGACCGGCTCCTCCGCTCGGAAGGCCAGGAACAGGACATCCTTGTTCGCGGTCCAGTCCGGCCCCAGCCAGTCGCGCCACTCGGCGGCCGACCGCGACTTCTCGCGCTCGAGCGTGGATCCGAACGCATAAGGCGCTTGGCGCAATGCCTCAAGGCGAACGCGCTTGATGACTCGCCAATCAGCCGGCTTCGCCCGGCGGATCTCGATCGGCTGCGCGCTCACGCCGTTGCGGGTAGAAGGCGCGTGAAGACCTCGTTGCTGAGGAGCCGGCCTTTGCGGGTGAGTCGGACGGCCGATTCATCCCACTCCAGCAGGCTTTGATTCCTCCCCCATTCCAGCACGGCCGACAGGCCAAAGGCCTCCGACTCGATGCCGCGGACCGTGCGCAGGGCCAGGATGGCCCGTTCCGCGTCAGCAGTCGCAACGTCGCTGGTCTCGAAGGCACCGGGCGGCAGAGCCGACAGCTTGCCATCAGTCGGTAGCAGGGCGATCAGGTACGCGTCGAGGCGAGCGGCGTTCCAGCGCCGCGTCTGCCGGCCATCAGAGGCGTGCGCGCCGGGGCCTACCGCCTCCCACGCGGCGCCGGTCCAGTAGGCCAGGTTGTGGCGGCTGTGTTTGCCCGGGCGCGCCCAGTTCGAGAGCTCATACCAGCCGAGACCGGCCGCGGCGAAGGCGTCGTCGGCGCTCTCGTACATCGCGGCGGCGCGGTCGGCGTCCTGTTCCTGGGCTGCGCGGGCGCGCCAGTTGCGAGCTCCGCGGCGGGTAGGCAGGTGATCGCCCGTCGGGCCGGTGATCCCCTCGAGGTCGGGATCGTCGAGCGTCAGCGAGTAGGCGGAGATGTGATCTGGCTCCAGGGCGAGCGTGCCAGCCAAGGTGTCACGCCATGAGTCGATGGTCTGTCCGGGCACGTCGTACAGGAGGTCGAGGCTGATGTTGGCGAAACCCGCGCGGCGCGCAGAGCGGACGGTGTCCACGATGTCCGCCGGCGCGTGGCGGCGGCCCAGGCGCTTCAGCTCGGTCGCGTCGAAGCTCTGCGCGCCCACGCTCAGCCGATTCACGCCAGCGGCGCCGAATCCAACCAGGTCGCCGCGCTCGCCGCCGCCGGGGTTGGCTTCGATCGTTATCTCGGCGTCAGCCTGAATACCGAACGCGCCATCCGCGGCGGCGAGCAGCCGCTCAACCTGCGCGGGGCTCATCAGTGATGGCGTGCCACCACCGAAATAGACGCTGGCCAGGTTCGCGCCAGCGACGGCGCGCAGGCCGATCTCGACCTCGAGCGCGTCGACGAGCTGGGCGATCCGATTCTCTGGTCCACTCGCCTGTTTGCCGCCGTAGACGACGAAGTCGCAGTACGGGCAGACCGAGACGCAGAACGGAAAGTGGACGTAGAGGGCAACGGGTTTGGCGACCGGCTGGGTCATTCGACCGGCCGCAGATGGCCGCCCGGCTCGCGCTCGGGCACGACGTCGAGGCCATCGTTGTCGCCGATTTCGGCACGTTCGAACGCCTCTTCCTCCGACACGGCGGACGGAGTGATCTGACCGGCGTGGCCGGTCGCGACGAAGATGGCGAAACGGGTGAGCGCGTGCGCCAGCAACGCCGCGCCGATACCGCCGGTCAAATAGGTCAGCCAGCCATTCAGAAAGCCCACTGCCAGCCAGACGATGAGCAGGCTGCGCGGCCGGCCCGCGCCACCGAGTCGCGTCACGAGGGCGTAGGCGACAGCCTGAAAAGCGACCGCATACACCGGCGGCCAGTTCGAGAACAGCAGCAGACCGAGCAGGATGCCGCGGAATGCCGCCTCGTCGATGAACGCGGTCGCGATCGAGTTGATGAGCCCGACCGGGTAAGCACGTCCGTCGGGCAGCTTGATCTCGCCGAAGCGCCACCACGCATAGATGACGGCCGCGCCCACCCCGAGCATCGCGAGCGTCAGGCCGGCCATCAGGGCGAACAAGCGATCGTCGCCGAGTCGCAGGTGGAGCACTGTCTGTGGCTGCGGGAAGAGGAAGTAGGCAACCAGCACTAAGACGATGCCCAGGCCGTACCACGTGAGGCGACGCGCCCAGATGCGCCAGTCGGTGATGGCGGTCTCGTCGTCGAAGTCAGCGGCACCAAATCGTCGCGCGTCGACACGCAGCACGATCAATAGGCCGAGCGCCGCCACCGTCATCAGGTTCTCGAAGCTCAACGACATGACGCAGCCGCCTATGCCTCCGAGGTTGAGCGCAGCACCGCGAGGAACGCCTCCTGCGGGATCTCGACGCTGCCGACGCGCTTCATGCGCGCCTTGCCGGCCTTCTGCTTCTCGAGCAGCTTGCGCTTGCGGGTGATGTCGCCGCCGTAGCACTTGGCGAGGACGTTCTTGCGCATCGCGCTGATCGTCTCGCGCGCAATCACGTTCGAGCCGATCGCCGCTTGGACCGGCACCTCGAACATCTGGCGCGGTATGAGCTTCTTGAGCCGCTCGACAAGCTCGCGACCTTGGCTCTGAGAGTTGGATCGATGCACGATCAGGGAGAGCGCGTCGACTGGTTCGGCTGCCACCAGCACGTCGAGTCGGACGAGGTCGCCTTCGCGATAGCCGATCTCCTCGTAGTCCATCGACGCGTAACCCTGGGAGCGGCTCTTGAGCTGATCGAAGAAGTCGACGATCACCTCGGCCAGCGGCAGCTCGAAGGTCAACACCACGCGCTCGGGATCGAGATATTCCATGGTGTTGAACGTGCCGCGCCGGCCCGTCGAGAGCTCCATCAGCGTGCCGATGTACTGGCTCGGCGTGATCACGCTCACCTTGACCCACGGCTCTGAGATCGCCTCGATCTCGCCGAGCGGCGGCAGGTGCGCCGGGTTGTCGACCACTACCTCGCCCCGATCAGCGGTGAGTCGCACGCGGTACTCGACCGACGGTGCCGACGCGATGAGGTCGAGATCGAACTCGCGTTCCAGCCGCTCTTGGACGATCTCCATGTGCAGCAGACCCAGGAAGCCGACGCGGAATCCGGTCCCGAGAGCGATCGAAGTCTCGGGCTCGAACGAGATCGAAGCGTCGTTGAGGTGGAGCTTCTCCAGCGCCTCGCGCAGGTCCGGAAAGTCCTCGCCGACGATCGGGTACAGACCGGCGAAGACGAGCGCCTTGGCCTGCTTGTAGCCCGGCAACGGCACAGTCGCCGCACCTGCGGCTGAGGTCATCGTGTCGCCGACCTGGCAGTCGCGCACGCTCTTCAGACCCGTTGCGACGTAGCCGACTTCGCCCGGACCCAGCCCCTTCACAGGCACCTGCTGCGGCCGGAACACTCCCAGCTCGAGGATCTCCGACTGCGCGCCCGAGGCCATAAGTCGGACCTCCTCGTGGTCCGTCAGCCTGCCTTCGACCATGCGGACATAGGCGATCACGCCCTTATACGGGTCGTAGTGCGAGTCGAAAATCAAGCCGCGCAGCGGCTTGTCGGGATCGCCCTTGGGTGGCGGCACGCGGGCGACGATCGCCTCCAGGACTTCGGGCACGCCAGTGCCTTCCTTGGCGCTGACGAGGAGCACTTCCTCGCGCGGGATGGCGAGGACCCTTTCGAGCTCTTCCATGACGAGCTCGGGCTGGGCCGACGGCAGGTCGATCTTGTTGATGACCGGGATGATCACGAGGCCCTGGGCGAGGGCGAGATGGACGTTGGCGAGCGTCTGCGCCTCGATGCCCTGCGCCGCGTCGACGACAAGGACCGCGCCTTCACATGCCTGGAGGGACCGCGACACCTCATATGAGAAGTCGACGTGGCCGGGCGTGTCGATCAGGTTGAGCGCGTAGCGCGCGCCGTCACGTGCGTCGTACTCGAGCCGCACGGCGCGCGCCTTGATCGTGATCCCGTGCTCGCGCTCGAGGTCCATGGAATCGAGGATCTGGTTGGTCATCAACCGCTTCTCGACGGTGTGCGTCAGCTCGAGCAGGCGGTCGGCGAGCGTGGACTTGCCGTGATCGACATGGGCAATGATCGAGAAGTTGCGCAGTCGCGCCTGGGGGACGGTCACCCTCCGAGGATAGGGCGCACGGTCGCTAGGCCGGTGGGAATGGCTCGCCGCAAGCTGTTACGCGCGACTGAGGCTTTAGAGGTTCGAGGGCGTCCAGCGCGATTCTGGTCCAAGTGCCGTCAGCCCATACTGCCGGGCGATGTCCGGATCGTCGGGCATTTCCGGCAGATCGGCGGGCGGATGTGTCGGCTCCGTGGCGTCAACGCCCACCGCGGCGAAGAACCCCTCCAGGCCAGCCGGGGCCCTGATCACCAGCACGTGGAGATCATCCGTATCGGAGCTGAAGGCGTGCGCGACGCCGTGTGGACCATGCACGAAGTCGCCCGGCCCACAATCGATGGTCAGGTCGCCGATGAACCAGCGGCCGCGACCAGCGATTACGAACCAGGATTGGTCGTCGATCTCGTGCACGTGACGGCCCGGCGGGCGGCGATGTCGAGGAACGTGCTGCTCCATGACGAAGACGCGTCCCGAAGTCTGTTCCGCGGTCGCTTTCAGGATCATCAAGTCACCGAAGGCCCAGATCCGCTTCCCCTCCCCGGCGGCGAGGTGGAACGCCTGGTTGTCCGCGTCGGCCATCTTTGATCCTCCCCAAGCTGGAAAGCGTCAGGTTCCGAGCATAGAGAAACGCAGCGCCAGCGCGGTCACCGGGCCAGGACGGCCTCGAGCACGGGGTCGCGGCCGGCGAAGTAGTCGCTCGCCGTGACGGCGAGTGAGATGTCAGGCTCGATGGTGAGGCGTGGATCGTCGGGCGCGGCGAATTGCCAATAGCGGGTGCTGATACCGACGCGCGGCGCCAGCGGGTAACGCGCCAACTCCACCCACGTGACGTCGTTCCAGAAGTTGAGGCCGCCGCCCATCGGCTCACCGGCGAACAAGGCGTCCGTCGTCTGCTCCAGCTTCGTCGCGAGGTTGGCCGCGGCCGAGAATGTGAGTCGGTCGGTCAAGACGTAGAGGCTGTCCGGCCGCGCCGAAGCCGCAACCTGCATCGCATTCAACAGCGGCGCGAACGTGTTGTTGTCGCCGCCACCGTTCTGGCGCAAGTCCAGCACGACGTGGGTGATAGCCGGGTCCGCGGCTGCCGCGGCGATCGCGTCCATGACGTCCAGGTCGACATGAGTCACGACCTGGTAGCGCACGTAGACCGTGTGCGCTTCGGGCAGCGTCCGCCACCACAGGGTCGTGTCGGGGTCTGACAGGTAGAGCGTGTCGTCACGCTCCGGCAGGGCGATGCCGTACTCGCCCGCCCAGGATCGCCAGTCGGCCCAATCGGCTGGGGTCACTGCGATGTCTTCATCGGGCTGGCCATCGCCACCGACCGACACGGTCACGTCGCCATCGCCGACCAGCCCCAGCCCGCGCAGGACCGACGTGCGCAGCAGGAAGATCGTCCGGAAGCCGGGCACCGTCTGGGGGCCATCGCGCGGCACCAGCGGCTCGAGCGCGGCGAGGACTTCGTCGATCGACCGGCCGTCAATCGCGCTGATCCGCCGCCCGACCAACCGCTCATAGCCGGGCATCGCGCCGGTGACGAACACGCCCTCCGCGAACTCATAGATCCCCAACGGCAGCGTCGGGCGCTCCTGGCTGTCGGGCAGGATCACGAACTGGTGGCCGTCGCGGCCTTCATGGCTGAGCGACGCGACCAGGGCGCAGAGCCGTGCGTAGGCCTGTTCGGGCGTGAGTCCCGGAAGATCGGCCTGAAGCTGACGCATCTGGGCGACCCATTCGTCGCGCGCGATGCCGTGCCACGGCTCGGGATGCGTCAACTCCAGCCGGGCCAATAGGTTGTCGAGGTCGGCCGCGGCCGAAGCGGCAGAGGGTGCAGCGGTGGGAGAGGCAGCTGGGGTGTCGGTCGGAGCCAACGTCGGCGTCTGGGCTACCGACGGGGTCGGGCCAGAGCTCGCTGTCGGAGCCGGTGCGGAGCACGCTGGAAACCACGGCAACATCAGGGCCAAGACTAGGACGAGCCGCGGACGTGCTGATCGCATCAGCGACAGATAGTACCACTTGGTAGTATCTGCGCCAAAGATATGCCCCGTTCATCACTGCTATTCGACCTGTTCGCGGCCAACCAGCAGGTCAAGACGCTCATCACCCGCGCGATGGCTGGCGCGCCGCTGCGGCCTGACGAGTACGCGGTCTACAGCGGCGTGTTCGAGTTCGGCCCAATCGCCCCGACGGAGCTGGCGGCTGTGGTGGGCATGCCCCCGACCACCCTCTCGCACTACATCAGGGACATGCGCGAAGCCGGGCACCTGATCGAGAAGAGAAACCCCGCGGACGGCCGATCACGCGCATTGACCCTGTCGGCGACCGGTCTGGCCACGCACCGCCGAGCGAACCGCGCGTTCGAGGTGGCATACGCGGCGTTTGTGCGGCGCATCCGGGGCGAGGCACGGGTCAAGGCCGCTTTGGAGGCCGTCGAACTGGCCGCTCGGGACGCGCTGACCGACCTCCCCTGATAACATCCTGCGTCGCGCGGCCTGATACGCCGTGAAACACATCCCGAACCAACACCTCGAGGTTTCCACTTGGCTCACTCCCCGCGTGGCTGGACCGGCGCCCGCACCCCGTCAGCGGTCAAGCGCGTCCGCCAGACCGCCCGCAAGCGCATCATCAATCAGCCCCGCCGCGCCGCGGCCAAGACGCTCGTCGCGCGTGCGGTTGGCGTCGCCAGCGAAGCGCAGAATGGCGCGTCGAATGGCGATCTCCAGGACGCGGTCAATCGCGCAGTCTCGGCGCTCGATCTCGCGGCCAAGAGTGGCGCGATCCACCGCAATGCGGCCAATCGGCGCAAGAGCCGACTGATGAACAAGGTCAATGCCGCGCTCGGCGGCGCAGGCGTCTCCGCTCCGGCCAAGATGGCGCGTCAGACCGGCAAGGCTGCCGCCGCCAAGGAGGCCAAGGCGCGCATCGCAGCCGGTCGCGCAGTCAAGGCCAAGGGCGCCCAGACGGCCGCCGGCAAGGCCCGCGCCGCGCTGTCGCGAACGTCGCGCGACGCCGCAGCGGAGAAGCCGGCCGCAGTCGCAGCACCTGCCAAGACCACGGCCAGCGCCAAGCCCGCCAAGCCCGCCAAGCCCGCGGCCAAGTCGGCCGCCAAGCCCGCAGCGAAGGCCGCTGCTAAGCCCGCGGCAAAGAAGGCGGCGGCCAAGCCCGCCGCGAAGAAGCCGGCCGCCAAGAAGTAGCTCCGCGCCTCGGGAATCGAGGCGCAGGACTCAGTCGGCCCGCGAAGGGCTCGGTAGAGGCAGCGAAGTCGGCATCTTGCCGAATGCGCGCGCGGCGCCGCCCACCGCCGCGCCACCGAGCGTCAGCAGAACGAGCCCGGTCCCAGACACGGCCAGTTCGCGCCACAGCGCAGACTCCAGCGATGCGGGATCGGTGATGCCCAGCGACGTCAGCTCGGCCTGCTCACCGACGTTGACGTAGCGCAGGTAGATGCATTCGGGCCCGGTATGGCAATTGATTGCCGTGCCGTCGGGCAGCGCGCCGGTGTCGCCGTAAATGAAGACGAGCCGGATGATCACGTACAGGATCGCGAGGCCGAGGCCAGTTACGAGGCCCGCCCAAATCGAGTTGAGTAGGACCTTGCCGCGCGGTCGCCAGCGCTCCGAACGGGCGTTGGCGTAGACACCGATCACTATGCCGGCGAGCGGCGCCCCGATGAACACGATCGTCTGGACCGGGATGATCAGTTCAAAGGCGATGTCTATGACAAGCGCCATGCCCAGTCCCACCCAGCCGGCGAATACCGCGCCGCGATCGATGAAGCGCGTCAATTTGATCGCGCCAGAGCGCCCGCTCCCGGAAAGCGCGCCGCCGAGCCGAGCTCGGCCTCGATGCGCAGCAGCCGATTGAACTTGGCAACTCTCTCGGAACGCGACGGCGCGCCGCTCTTGAGCTGACCGACGCCGGTCGCGACCGCCAGGTCGGCGATCGTGGTGTCCTCAGTCTCGCCGCTGCGATGCGAAATGACGGCGCCCCAGCCGTTGCGCGTCGCGAGGTCGATCGTCGCCAATGTCTCTGTCAGCGTGCCGATCTGGTTGAGCTTCACCAGGACTGCGTTCGCCGCCTTCGCCTCGATCGCGCGACCGACCCGCTCAGGATTCGTAACGAGCAGGTCGTCGCCGACGAGTTGCAATTGCTTTCCCAGGCGCGCGGTCAACGCCGTCCAGCCGGCCCAGTCGTCCTCGGCCAGGCCGTCCTCGAGCGAGATGATCGGGTAGCGGTCGGCCCAGTCGGCCCAGAAATCGATCAGCTCCCCGGTACGCAGTGTCCGGCCTTCCTTGGCCAGTTCGTAGGTCAGTTCGCCGTTCGAGTCGGCCGGCGCGTCCATATCGACCAGCTCGCTCACCGCGGGATCGAGCGCGATTGCGACTTCCTCGCCCGGTTTGTAGCCGGCCTTCTCGATCGCTTTGAGAACCAGCTCGATCGCAGCCTGGTTGGTGGCCAGAGATGGCGCGAATCCGCCTTCGTCGCCCTGTCCCGTGGCGAAGCCGCCGTCGTGCAGGAGTCCGCGGAGTGCATGGAACACCTCGGCCCCGGCGCGCAGAGCCTCGCCGAAAGTCGGTGCCCCGACCGGCATGACCATGAATTCCTGGAAGTCAGTCGAGTCCAGCGCGTGCTTGCCGCCGTTGAGGATGTTGAACATGGGCACGGGCAGCGTGTCGGCGCGGACGCCGCCGAGGTAGCGGTAGAGCGGGAGGCCGTATTCCGCGGCGACGGCGTGGGCACAGGCGAGTGACACGCCAAGGATCGCGTTCGCACCAAGGTTGGCCTTGTTGGGCGTGCCGTCGAGGTCGATGAGCAGCTGGTCGATCGCGGCCTGCTCTGCCGCGTCCTGGTCGATCAGCGCCGGCGCGATCGTCTCGACGACGTTGATGACGGCCTTGCGCACGCCCTTGCCGCCGTAGCGTGACTTCTCGCCGTCGCGCAGCTCGACCGCCTCGTGCGCGCCAGTTGACGCTCCCGACGGAACAGCCGCTCGACCAACCGCACCGGAGTCGAGCACGACCATCGCCTCCAGGGTCGGGTTGCCACGCGAGTCGAGAATCTCGTGCGCGTCAACCGCCTCTATAAGACTCACTTCTTCGACCTGGAGGCCGGCTTCTTGACCGGGACGGACTTCTTGGCTGGCTTCTTGACAGGCACCGACTTCGATGCAGGTGCCTTCTTTGCCACGGGTTTCTTGGCGACTGGCTTCCTGGCGACGGGCTTCTTGGCGGGCGCCGCCTTCTTGACGATGGGTTTCTTTGCAGGCGCCGCTTTCTTGGCGACCGGCTTCTTCGCGGCCGGGTTCTTGGCCGCTGCCTTGGGCACTGGTTTCTTGGCGGGCACGGCCTTCTTCGCGACCGGCTTCTTGGCCACGGGCTTCTTAGCAACCGGCCTCTTCGTAGGCGTCGGCTTATTCCCTGGAGTCCGCTGCTTGTTTGGTATTGGCTTCTTCGCCAGAGTCGGCTTCTTCGCGGGAGTCGGCTTCTTGGCTACTTGTGCCTTAACCCGTGCAGGCTTTTCGACGGCTACTTTGGCAACCATCGGAGCCTGTGGCGCTGGTTTATCCAGCAGTGCAAAAAGACCGGGGAGGTCGCGGCCTTCCATGAACTCGAGCGACGCGCCGCCGCCGGTCGAGATGTGCGTCATTACGCTTGTGAGGCCTAGCTCCTCGACGGCCGCGACAGAGTCGCCGCCGCCAATGACCACGGTCGCGCCCTTCTCGGCCTTTGCGGCAAGATGGCGGGCGATGGCGCGCGTGCCGTCACCGAAGGTGGGCACCTCGAACACACCCAGCGGCCCATTCCAGAAGACCGTCTTGGCTGGATCGAGCGCCGCCTTGAAGAGCTCGGTGCTCGCGGGGCCGATGTCGACCGCCGACCACGAGTTGGGGATCTTCGTGACCGGCACGATCTTGTGCTCGGCGCCGCGCGTTACCTCCTTGGCCACGACCACGTCGGTCGGCAGGATGAACTGGACACCCTTCTTCTCGGCATTAGCGAGGATGGTCCGGGCCTCTTCGACGAGGTCGCGCTCGAGCAGGCTCTTGCCCACGGCGTAGCCCTTCGCCACGAGGAACGTGTTGGCCATGCCGCCGCCGATGACAAACGTGTCGACCTTGTCCATCAGGTGGTTCAGCACGCCCAGCTTGCCCGACACCTTCGCGCCGCCGATGACCGCCGCGAAAGGATGCGCGACCTTCTCGAGCAGGTTCGAGAGCGCCTCAATCTCACTTTCCATCAACAGGCCGGCATAGGCGGGCAGGTACTTGGTAATGCCGACAGTAGAGGCGTGAGCACGGTGGGCCGTGCCGAAAGCATCGTTCACATAGACGTCGCCGTAGCTCGCCAGGGTCTTGGCGTATTCGTCCGCGTTCGCTTCCTCTTCAGCATGGAAGCGCAGGTTCTCGAGCATCATCACCTGGCCCGGCTTGAGCCGCAGCACGGCGTCGCGCGTGCCGATGCCAAGCGGATCGCCGGTGATCGGGACGTTCATCCGCATCAGCGCGCTGAGCCATTGCGCGACGGGGCGCAGGCGGAACGACTCGACCACCTTGCCCTTGGGCCGGCCCAGATGGCTCATGAGCACGACCGATGCGCCGTGCTCGAGCAGATAGCGGATCGTCGGCAGCGACGCGCGGATGCGCGAGTCGTCCTTGACCCTGCCGTCCTCGATCGGAACATTGAAGTCGACGCGCATCAGGACGCGCCTACCCTGCGGGTCGAAGTCGCGGACGGTCAGCTTTTCCATCGTTCAGCTCTCAGGTTGGGCAGGCGGCCGGGTCAGGAGCGGCTCGCGCCGGCCTCCATGGGCGTCGCGGCCGGCAGGCGCTCGCCGACGTACGCCGTCAGATCGGCCACGCGACAGGCATAGCCCCACTCGTTGTCGTACCACGACACGACCTTGACCATGTTGCCGAGCACGATGGTGTCCATCGCCGAAACGATCGTTGAGTGCTCGTCGCCCTTGAGATCCATCGAGACGAGCGGCTCGTCGGTGTAATCCATGATGCCCTTCAAGGGCCCGTCGGCGGCCTTCTCGAATGCGCCGTTGACCTCTTCCTTGGTCACCTCGCGACCCAACACCGCGGTGAAGTCGACGACGCTGACCGTGGGCGTGGGCACACGGAACGCCATGCCGGTGAACTTGCCCTGGAGCTCGGGGATGACGAGCGCCACCGCACGCGCGGCCCCGGTTTCGCTGGGGATGATGTTCTGCGCCGCGGCGCGCGCATCGCGCGGATCCTTGGCCGCCACGTCGAGCAGGCGCTGCGAGTTGGTGTACGAGTGGACAGTCGTGAGGAACCCCTTCTCGATGCCGAAGGTGTCATTCAACACCTTGGCGACCGGCGCGAGGCCGTTGGTCGTGCACGAAGCGTTGCTGATGATGTTGTGCTTGTCGGGGTCGTATACGCCTTCGTTTACGCCGAGGACGATCGTCACGTCCTCGCCCTTGGCCGGGGCGCTGATGATGACCTTGCGCGCGCCGGCATCGAGGTGGGCCTTGGCCTTCTCACCGGTGGTGAACAGGCCTGTCGACTCGATCACGATGTCGACGCCCAGCTCGCCCCAGGGCAGCGCCGCCGGGTCCTTCTCCTTGAGCACCTTGATCTCGCGGCCGTCGATGATCAGCGCCTCGTCGGTGTGGTCGACGGTGCCGTGGTAGCGGCCGTAGGTCGAGTCGTGGGCAAAGAGCAGCGCGTTCAGCGAGGTCTCGACCAGGTCGTTGACGGCCACGACCTCGAGCTCGGGGTGGCGCTCGAAGATCGCCTTGAGGGTCTGCCGACCGATACGGCCGAAGCCATTGATGCCGACACGGACTGCCATTGCGAAGACTCCTTAGGGCAGATGCGCAGCGTAGGCCGCTCGGCCGCTTCGTGCGCGAGGTTGTTCAGGGGTCAATCTTCGCTGATTGGGGCGTGGCTGGCCAGCGGGCAGACGCGCGACTGCTTTCGGCCGTGAATCAACGAGGGGTCCCGGCTTTCGCCAGGACCCCTCGCCTCCCTCTGGATCAGGTGTGTTTCAGGCGCCGATGCGGAAGACGCTGTTGCCACACTTGGGGCAAGTGCCCTTCCAGGCCGGCTTGCCGTTCTTCATGGTCACTTTGACCGGGTCCTTCATTTCGACCTTCATCTTGTCGCGGACGCAATAGGCCTCAGCCACTGATATTTCTCCTTTTTGCTCACTATCGACAGGTTGGGCCCGGGTCTTTTGCCCAGGTTCCCTGAGTGGTTCCCCCTCAGGATGCCACGACTGGCACCCACAAGGAGGGCCGCCAATGCAACGCCCTCTGAGCGTGCACGGCTTCATCCATTCCGGCCAGCAGGCCCAATGCCTCCAGCCCCGTATCGATGCAGGCGGCCTCAGCGCGGTCGCGCTGGTCGCCCTGCACGAAGGCGCCGCTCACCCTTTGAGCGTACGCGGTGCAGACCACGCCTGCCTTGCAGCCGGCCAACGCGGCGAGCACAAGGAGGGCCGACGCCTCCATCTCGAAGTTGACCACGCCCTGGCGGGTCATCTCGTCGGCCAGGTCCGGAAAACGGATCGGCAGCCGCGGAATCGGCCGTCCCTGCGCACCGAAGAAGCCCGGCGCTGTGGCCGTGACGCCCAGATGAGCCTTGTGGCCCAGGCGATTGGCCGCCTCCACGAGCGCTGCGACGGCGCGGTAGTCGGCGACGGCGGGGTAGCCCTCGTGCACGAAGTAGTTGGTCGTCGCTTCGAGCCGGACCGCGCCCGTGCTGATCACGAGCTCGCCCAGCCCGATGTCGTCGCGCAGCACGCCACACGAGCCGATGCGCACGAACGTCGGCTGATCGGTGATCGCCAGGATCTCGGCGATGACGATCTCGATGTTGTCTGCGCCGATGCCCGTCGACACGACCGACATGCGCCGGCCCCTGAACTGGCCTGTCGCAGACGCGAACTCACGATGGCGACGCTGGAATTCGACGCTTTCGAAGCGCTGGGCGACCTTCGCCGTCCGGTCCTGATCGCCCGGCAGGAGGATGTATTCGGCGAGCTCGCCCCGGGCAAGGTCGATGTGGTACTGCCGGTCTGAATCTGGCAGGGCCACGCGTCGATCAGCTATATCGGGAACCTCCGGGCGGCACGCTCAGCGCGTGCGGACGCGAGGACGGTAACCCCACGCTCAGTTGAGCGTCAAATGCGCACGCTTTGCTTTTTCAGCCGATTTGGCCAATTTCGGACCCGATCCGGCCCGTAGAGCTTGACGGCGATGGCTCCGACCAACAGCACGAGGGCCAGCCCGAAGATGACCAGAAGGGCCACGATTGGGGCCGGTGGGGGCGGCGGCATGGCGGCGACTTCGTGCGTTTGCGGGAGGGACGCTGTCGGGTTGGCCGATCCAGGAATGCCGCTGCCGCCCAATCCGGCGACGCGAACAAGCGCGCTGGGGTCGTCCACGATCAGGCGGCCGTCGGCACTGACCGTGCCCGCCGCGTTCACAAGGTCACCGTGCTGCAGGGCGGCGGCGAGCGACGCGGCCGCGCCAACCAATTCGAGCGTCGCGCTGCCAGATGAGTCGGCGAGGACGATGAGCGTGCCATCGATGCTCGCGACCGCGCCGCCGACGCGCACGGGCTCTCCCCGGTGTTGGGCGAGGTCGGCCAGCGGCACGTCGCCCGTGCGCAGAGAGGGCCGTGCGGCTGGTGTCGCGCCTGTGGGTTGCCCTGCGCTGCCCGTTGGGCGCTGCGTCGATCCTGGTTTCGGCGTGGGGCCGCCTGGGCGGCTGGTCGGCGTGGGGCCCCCTGGGCGGCTGGTCGGCGTGGGGCCGCCTGGTCGGCCGGTCGGCTGGGCGGCGCCGAGCGTGATGTCCGCAGTGCCGCGCGGCACGATGGTCAGTCGCTGATCGGTGGCCGTGGGGTAGGCGCGCTTGACGATGCCGGTGATCGTCGCCTTTCGCCCAGCCTCGAGCGCGGTCGAGGCGATCCCGCTGCGCTCCAGGCCGACGATCGGCACGCCGCCGCCCGGCAGCGTCAGCTCGGCACGCCACGCATCGCCGTCCTTGTGCACGAATTCCACTGTTCCGTTAACAGTCACGAGCCGCCATTCGAGGGCCGGCGCGATCGGGGCCGCGCGGACCTGCACGGCCTCTGGTTGCGCCGCTCCCTGTTCAAACGCAGTCGCGGCGGTGAGCTGCGGGGCGCCGTAGTACGTGCCGACTAAGCCGGTGACGCTCAACCGGCGGCCGGGTTGTGTCGCAAAATCGGCGGGCAGCCGCACGAGGATGGCGCCGGTCGCGTCCTGGATGGTCACGCGCTGTGCGTCGGTGTCCAGCAGCCCGGGACGCGTCGTGACCGTGCCGGCAACCGAGGCGGTCGTGCCCGAGCGTCGAAGGGCATCGGCTATTGACAACGCAAGGGCGGCGGTCGCGGTTGGCGTGGGCGCCGGCGTGTGGGCCGCGGTGGGAGTCGGTCGCGGCGTGGCCGTCGGTCGCGGTGTGGCCGTCGGCCGCGGAGTGGCCGTCGGCCGCGGAGTGGCTGTTGGCCGCGGAGTGGCCGTCGGGGTGGCGCTGGCTCTAGGCGTCGGCGTGGGTGGCTCGGCCAGGATCGTGACGTCAGCGAGGTCTCGCGGCCAAAGCCTGTACAGGCCCAGCCTGTCGCCCACCAGGCCGGTCGCGGCGATCTGCTGGCCACGCTCGAACGCGCCGGTAGACACGCCGATTGGTGCATGGAAGAAGACGCGCGTCGCGCCACTGGAGTCATGGACGAGCAGCGTCAGGCTGCCCGACGTGCCCGTTTCGATGCTGTCGATGGTGGCCTCGATCTGAGCGAGCAACCCTTCGGTCGCTTCCCCAAGGTCGGCGGCCGCCAGCGAGCGCGGCGCCGGCACTACTCCATCACCGACCACCCGGATGCCACTTGAGGTCGGCCGGATCTCGAGGTTGCCGTAGGGAGCGGCAAGGGCGGCCTCGACCTGGATCATTTGACCGACGGTGACAGCCGGACCGCCGGCCGGCACGCGGACGTAGATGCCGCCGCTCTCATCCTGGATGGCGATCACCGCATCGCCCAGGATCCGGCCCGTAGCAACCGTCGCCACGCCGCTGACAAACACACCGGCACCGAGCGGATTGAGACGCGCGTCGGCGATGAGTTCTGGGGTTGGCGTCGGAGACGGAGCAGACGTTGGGGTCGGTGTCGGCGCCTGAGTGGGCGTCGGGGTTGGCGTGGGCGTCGGGGTTGGCGACAAGCTCGGAGTCGGTGTCGGTGTCGGTGTCGGAGTCGGTGACAAGGTCGGAGTCGGCGACAAGGTCGGAGTCGGGGTGGCGGTTGGCGACAAGGTCCCCGTGGGCGTCGGAATCGTTGACGGAGTCGGTGTCCCGGGCCTGCTCAACACGAGGACATCCGTTGCGCTCGTCACGATCAATGCGTAGTGGCCGTAGCCGTCGAGCGTCTGCTCGACCTGGCTCAGCACGCCAACCAGCTCGACCAGATTGCCCGGCACCAGGTCGTCCGCGGCGAGGACCACGCCGCTCGGCACGATGACGTTGAGCGGCCCGGTGCCGTCGTCGACCGTCTGCCCGCCGGTGACCCAACCCTGGATGGCGATCAGGCGCGACTCAAATGCCTCGCACACCAAACCGGTCGCGGCCCACAGCGGCAGCGGCCGCGTGCCGTCGCCGAGGTAAAGGAGATCGGCCGAGCTACCGAGGAACAGCGTCGTTTCGCCGGCACGCTGGGCGACCACGCCCGTTGCGGACACGAAGGCGCCAGCCGGCAGAGCCAGCCAGTCGGCCGACTCCAGGCGCAGTGCCATCCCGCCCGTGCCGTAATCGAGGTACGCCACGCGGCCGCCGTCGATGAGCCCCGTCGGGGTCGTTAGCTGGCCGCTCAAGGTCACCAGCACGCCGGTAGGCGCAGGTGTCGGAGACGGGACGTATGTCGGGAACGGCCAGGGCGTGCCGGTTGGGGTGGGGAGCGGCGCCCACGCGCAAATCGGTGTGGGAGCCGGCGTTGGGCTCGGTGATTGACTGGGCGACGGAGAAGGGCTCGGGCTTGAAGTCGGGCTCGGCGTTACGACGATCGCGGGCACCGGCGCCGCGGTCAGACCTTGGGCCAGCGGCGACGGATTGACGGTCGCATCGGCGAGGTTGTCGTTGGTGTCGGTGCCGTTGCCGAACGCCGCGCCTGGTCGCCGTTCGAGACTCAACCCTGATGGCGGCGCCGAGCCGGCGTGGGTCTCGACGAACGACGATGCCGCGTCACCCCAGCTGAGCGAATCGATCACGGTCCCACCGAGCGTCCTCAGCGCGAGCGATCCGCCGGTGCCGGACAGACCGCCGCTATACGTCCCGTCGGCACCCGCCGCATAGATGCCGCCGGAGTTGGCGACCAGGAGATGCCGGTGCGCGCCGAGGGCCAGCGACGACCAGGTCCCCTTGCGCGTCACCGTCGAGCCGCTCGAGGTGACGTACACGAGCTCCAGGCCGCCCAGATCGATGGCGGCAGACGACGCGTTGTAGATCTCGACGAATTCGTCGGACGCGCTCGCACCGCCGGTGATGACCTCGCTGACGAGCAATCCGGACGATGCCGGCCAGCTGACAGCAGATGCACCGACGGGCGCAACGACCAGCCCGAGAAGCGCGACCAACAGCGCCAACCAGATGACCCGAACCCGCGCAGCGACCACTGAGCACGACCTCCTGCGGCGGAGCACGGCGGACGGGGCGGTAAGGGGATCATGGCCGGCAGGTCTTATCAGCCGGTTATCCGGTCCTCCACCGACCATGCGCTAGCATCCGACCTCCACCGCTTCCTGAAGGAGATCGACTTGGCCCGCGCCAAGAACACGGAACGTGCCGAGGCACGCAAGCGCTCGCGCGACGCGCATCGCAACGAGATGGCCGCCCTGGACGAGGACGAGCAGTTCGACGACGAGTCCGTCGACGAGGCGCCCGCGGCGCGGCCGTCGATCTTCCAGATTCCGGACATCCTCGCGGACGCCCGCGCCTTGCCGAGCATCTTCCGCTCGCGCCCGCTGGTCTGGTTGCCGTTCGGCCTGGTGTTGATCGGCTTCGTCCTGGCTCTCGTCATCTACGGCATGCCGACCGAGTTCCAGCAGTGGGTGGCGCTGTACCTGCAGTTCTTCTTCGTCCCGCAGGGCCTGTTCACTTACTTCATCGCGGGCTTCCTTGCGCCGCGCGCGTCGTATCTCGTCGGAATGTTGCTGGGCGCGCTGAGTGGCGCCCTTTACGGCATTGCCATCGTTGCGACCCTGCCCGCGGGCACCAGCGTGCCGCTCTCGGATGCGGCGCTGAACGTCGGGTCATACGCGGTGACGGGCATCGTCCTGGGCACCTTCGCCGGCGGTTTCGCGGCGTGGTACCGCAACTTCCTGCGCAACATGCAGACGAATGGCAGCAAACGCCGTGCCGACAAGGAAGGGCAGGAGCGCGCCAAGCGGCGTCAGCAGCGCCAGGAGTCGCGGAGCGTTTTCAAGCAGCGCACTCCGTAAAGCCGAGTCGGCCGCGCTGATCGCGGCGCCACGGTCAGCCCACGCGGCGCATGCCGGCGTGGCCCATGTGCCTGACGCCCTGTGGCTGATTTGGGCCGCCGGCAGGTCGCGCGACAGCCGCCAGTGACTCGACCCGGTCGGCGATCACATTGACCACGTCCGACTGACGCTCCAGCCGGCCCTCCACGTACAGCAGTGCATGGCGCCGCACGGTGCCGCGGAAACGTGCCCAGGTGTCCGGCCAGAGGGTGACGTTGACCATGCCGGTCTCGTCCTCGAGCGCCAGGAAGACGGTGCCCTTGGCGGTCATTGGGTGCTGGCGCGTAACGACGAGTCCGCCGATCTTGACCCGACCAGGCCGCGTGTCGACGAGCGCGCCGTTGGTGGTCACACCCAGCGAGTCAAGCGCCGGCCGGAATAGCTCGATGACCTGCCGGCGCGCGTCGAGCGACAGGATGGCGTAGGCGTCGCCCAGGCGTTCGAGCTCGGATGGTGGCGGCAGGTCGGGCGCATCGGTCGGTGGCAGGCGCAGGTCGAGCGGTCGGCCCTGGGCCTTCTTGGACCCGACTGAGCGGCCGTCATACCTGCCGCGCGTCGCGCCGGTTATCTCGCGCAGCTGCCAGAGCAGCTTGCGCCGCGGCTCACCCAGCGAGTCGAGCGCACCCGCGCGGATGAGCCGCGCGAGCACCTCCTCGGCAAGCTCGGTCCGCGCCGCAAGATCGGCGAGCGATGTGAACGGGCCGCCTCGCGCAACCTCGGCGTCGAGCGCCTCACCTTCTGTCTCGCCAATGCCCTTGACCAGCCCCAGGCCCAGGCGGATGCCGTAGCCGATTGCTGTCGGCGCGGCCCAGCGATCGCGCGCCCCCTGGTCGGGCACCACGCAGCCTGAAGAGCGAACCGCGACCGGCCGGTGGTCGATGCCGGCGCCTTCGGGGAGCGGCTCTTCGGGCAACCCGGCCCACTCGGTCTTCGTGAGGTAGCGGCTCGCATTCACGTCCACTGGCAGGACGGCCACGCCGTGGCGCTTGGCGTCGTTCACCAGCACCTCGATCGGGTAGAAGCCCATCGGCTGGGCATTGATCAGCCCTGTCACGAACTGGGCCGGATAGAAGAGCTTCAGGAAGGCCGATTCATACGCGGTGCGGGCGAACGCGGCGGCGTGGCTTTTGTTGAAGCCGAAGCTGGCGAAGGCCGACACCTGGCGAAAGAGCTCCTCCGCCTGGTCGGTGGTCAGGCCGTTCCTGGTGATGCAGCCGTCGACGAACTTGGCGTGGAGCTTCTCCATCTCTTTGCTCGAGCGCCACGTGCCCATCGCCCGCCGGAAGCCGTCCGACTCACCGGCGGTGAAGCCGGCGACGTCGATCGCGATCTTCATCACCTGCTCCTGGTAGAGGATCACGCCCATCGTCTCCTCGAGCGCCGGCTGCAGGCTGGGATGGAGGTACGTCACTTGTTCGAGACCCTGGCGTCGCCTCAGGTAGGGATGGACGGCGTTGCCCTGGATGGGGCCGGGGCGAATGATCGCCACCTCGACGACGAGATCGTCGAGCGTCGTCGGGCGGGACCTGGGGAGCGTCTGCATCTGGGCGCGCGACTCGATCTGGAAGACGCCGACCGTGTCCGCGGCCTGGATCATGCGGAAGACCTCGGGGATCTCCTCCGGCAGCCGGTCGAGGTCGACATGGACCGCGCAGTCTGTCGCGATATCCCTGAGCGCATCGTCGATGCTGGATAGCATCCTGAGGCCGAGCAGGTCCAGTTTAATGAGTTTGAGCGTCTCAATGTCGCGTTTGTCGTATTGCACCACGACACGACCCGGCATCGTTGCCCTTTCAAGAGGCGCGATGTCAACCAAGGGAGCGGCAGTGATGAGCATCCCGCCGGTGTGAATCGACAGATGTCGCGGAAAGCCATCGATCTGCGCGGTCAGGTCGAGCCACCTGTCCCACGGCGCTTTTTGACCCGCCACATACGTGGCGTCT
>JAXDLE010000167.1:0-34988 GCA_034666725.1 Chloroflexota bacterium | reverse complement strand
AGGCCTTCGCGCGACCAGAAGGAAACCTTGGTCGAAAGGTCATTGGTGACGCGCAACGAGATGTAGTTGCGGTCGACCGTGCCGCTGTCGAAGAACGCGCCTATTGGAAAGTGGACGTCGTCCTGCGCGACCGTGCCGTGAACCAGGATTGAGCTCACTGGCACGGGGCGGGTGAGGAACGTCAGGTCGGTCTCGCGCCACCCTCCATCGACCTCGCTCAGCGCGAGCGATGAGGCGTCGCCGTCAATCACCGCCAGACGCAGGTCGAGGCCGTCGGCGGGCTGGCCGATCCATGGGGTGAGCTTGAAGCGCAGGTATGTACCAAGCACCCCGGCGCGGGCTCGCAGGTCGGCGTTGGTGCCGAAATTCTGTGTGGCCCGCGCGCCGTTGACGTAGGCGTCGGCAACCGGCTTCAGGCCGCTTGTCGGGACAGCCGCCACGAAGGCCGGTGCGCACACGGCGAGTGCGACAAGCAAGCCGGCCAGGGCCAGGCGGGGACGCATCTGAAAAGCAAGGGTTCCCACTCCGTCCGACCGTATGGGCGGAGCCATCCCCCGACCATGTCACCTTGGTCCGGCCCGGAGAGGTACTGTCAGGTCCGGGCTAGATGAAACCCACGCAAACGGAGCGAGTTGGCGACCACGCTGACCGAGCTAAGGGCCATGGCCGCGGCCGCCAGGATGGGGTCGAGCAAGAGGCCGGTGAACGGATACAGCACGCCCATGGCGACCGGGATCAGGACGACGTTGTAGGCGAACGCCCAGAACAGGTTCTGGCGGATGGTGCGCATCGTCTGGCGCGACAGGCTGATCGCCGTCGCGACCAGCCGTGGGTCGCCGCCGACGAGCGTGATGTCGGAGGCCTCCATGGCCACGTCGGTACCAGTGCCGATAGCCACACCCAGATCTGCCTGGGCGAGCGCCGGCGCGTCGTTGATCCCATCCCCCACCATTGCGACCTTCTTGGAACGTGCTTGGACCCCCTTGATGAATTCGATCTTCCCTTCTGGCCTGACGTCGGCAACGACGCGCTCCATGGGGATGCCCACAGCACGGGCAACCGACTCACCGACCAACAGCTGGTCGCCCGTCAGCAACCAGACGTCGATCCCCCGCCGCTGTAGATCTGCGACGGCTTGGGGCGATTCGGGGCGGAGCTGGTCCGAGATCGTTAGCAGGCCCAGCAACCGACCATCAACGGCGACGTAGACAGGAGTCTGGGCTGCCCTCGCCGCGCGGTCGGCGGCGTCACGTAGCGGCGTCAGGTCGATCTCGTGATCGGCCATAAGTCGGTCGTTACCGACGATCGCGACGCTGCCGTCGACCGTGGCGTGGGCGCCATAGCCGGCCGCCGATTCGAAGCTGGTCGCCGCTGGGACGGTGACGCCGCGCGCGGCAGCTCCTTCGAGGATCGCCGCGGCCAGCGGGTGCTCACTGCCCTTCTCGACGGCCGCGGCCACCCGCAGCATCTCAGCAGTATCGACGCCCGCGGCGGGCACGACATCGGTCAGCGCCGGCCGGCCGCGGGTCAGCGTGCCGGTCTTGTCGAACACGACCGTGTCGATCCCTTCGGCGCTCTGGAGCGCCTCGCCACCGCGGATAAGCACTCCCTGCTCCGCGCCGCGGCCGGTCCCGACCATGATCGCCGTTGGGGTGGCGAGGCCCATCGCGCAGGGACAGGCGATGACAAGCACGCTGATGAGATTGACGAGCGCGAACGTGGCCCGCGGCTCAGGCCCAAGGAACAGCCACACCGCGAATGTCGCGAGGGCAAGCACCAGCACTGCGGGCACGAACCAGCCGGTTACCGCGTCGGCCAGGCGTTGGATGGGCGCCTTGGAGCCCTGCGCCTCTTCGACGAGGCGCACGATCTGCGCCAGCACGGTGTCGCGGCCAACGCGCGTCGCGCGGAACAGGAATGTCCCGCTCGTGTTGAGCGTCGCCCCGATGACCTCGTCGCCGACTCCCTTGGCGACAGGCATCGCCTCGCCCGTCAGCATCGACTCGTCGAGCGCGGAGGCACCCTCCACGATGCGACCGTCAACCGGCACCTTCTCGCCCGGCCGGACGCGGACGATGTCGCCCGCCTGGACATCGGCCAGGGCCAGGTCCATCTCGCGCCCGTCGCGCACTACCCGGGCGACGCGCGGCTGCAGTCCGGCCAGACGGCGCACGGCGCCGATCGTCGCCGACCTCGCGCGCGCCTCGAGCCATCGCCCGGCAAGGACGAGGCCGACGATCACCGCCGCGCTGTCGAAATAGGTCATTGGCGCGAGGCCGGCACCGGCCACGAGATCAGGCCAGAACGTGATCGCCACGGAGTAGAGCCACGCCGCGGTTGTGCCGAGCACGACGAGCGTGCTCATGTTGGCCGATCCGTGACGCGCGGCGCGCAGGGCCGACGTGTAGAAACGCCGCCCGAGGCCGAACTGGACGAGCGTTGCCGGCACGAGGAGCAGCAGGTTGAGCTCGGTAAGCGGCAGGATCGGCGTCGGCCAGAGTGCCAACGCCATCATCACCAGGCCGGTCGCGATCGCCGCAGCCGCCTCCCAGCCGAGCTGGCGCGTCTCGCGACCGCGTCGCAGGGCGTCCGCCTCCGCCGCAGCATCGAGGGCGCCGGCCACACCGGCCACCGGTGCATCAGGGCGGACCGCGTAACCCGCGGCAATGACTGCGCGATTCAATTCATCGCGACCAACGATGGTCGGATCGAAGCGCACCCGCGCCTGCTCAGTCGCGAGGTTGACGTTGGCCTCTGCCACGCCATGGGTCTTGCGCAGGTAGCGCTCGACCCTGTTGACGCAGGAGGCGCAGGTCATGCCCTCGATGGGCAGAGTGAGCTCGATCTGGGGGTAGTCGGACGTGGCTGGCTGCATACTCCCCCCTAGTATACGGCCGACGAAAGTGAACCAGGTTAGGAGCGGGTCACCGGCCTCATCGGAAAGACGCCCACGACGATCGGCACGTTCGGGTCGCGCGACAGCTCGACACCCACGTCGCCGTCCTTGACAAGCGTCGCAATGAACTCCGCCTCGCGCGGCGGCAAGCCAAGGAAAACTCGTCCGTGACCCGCCATCTCGACCGGTGATACGTCATCGAGCTCGCCGGCCAGCTCGAAGCGTCGCCGCAATTCGTGAAGCGGCACGTACGAACGCGACTTGATGAAGCGTCGGAACTGGGCCGCCGTTGGGCCGCCGCGCTGCGCGTCGCCGCTTTCTTCGACTGGCGCGCCGGCTTCCTCGACCACCGTCACCCGCGCACGACGTACAGGCCGCGCGACGACACGTTGAGCTCATCGACGGCCTCCGGCCCGCAGGCCACCAGGTCCTCGATACGCGCGCCGAACTTGCCTTCGATGTAGATGCCGGGCTCGATGCTGAACACGTTGCCGGCGGCCAAGGCCTGGGGGTTGCTCGAGACGATGTATGGGTCCTCGTGACCGTCGAGGCCGGTGCCGTGCCCTGTGCGATGGATGAAGTTCTCGCCGTAACCGGCCTCGGCGATGACGTTGCGTCCCACGGCATCGAGATCTGCCGCAACAAGTCCGGGTGCGACGGCCGCTCGCTGCGCCGCCTGGGCGCCCACGAGGACGTCGAACAGCTTCGTGAACTGGTCGCTTGGCCTGATGTCCTTGTCGCCGGTTACCCAGAGGGTGCGCGTCGTGTCGGAGTAGTAGCCCTCGAGCCTGCCGCCAATGTCGAGCACGATCGGCTCGCCGGCCTCGATCACCTTTTCGCTCACCTCATGATGCGGCGACGCTCCGTTGGGCCCGCTCGCGACGACCGCGAAAGCGGCTTCGTCGTGGCCCTCGGCGACGAGGCGGTCGCGGACTTCCCTGGAAACCTCCGCCTCCGATCGACCAATCAGCCGACCGGCAGCGATCTGCTCAACCACGCGATCTGCCGCGTGGGCGGCGCGGCGCAGCAGCTCGATCTCCTCCGCATCCTTTATGGCACGCATCGGTGAGAGAACCGTGGAGGCGAGGCCAAAGGCCGCGTCTGGCAATGCGGCCTGAAGGCGCAGCAGGTGAATGGCCCATAGCCGATCCGAGACGAGCAGCCCGCCCAGGCGACCCCATGCCCCGCCGAGCGCGCCCAGCTGGATCTCGGGCCGGCTGTCGCTCGCCTCGAGCTTGTCCGCGATCAGGGCAAATGGATCCTCGGTCTCCTCCCAGGGCGCGAGGTCGATCAGGCCGGCCTGCGCGGCGGTACACGTCTGCGCGGCGGGCAGCTCGAGACGCGGCATCACCAGCGTCGCGCGGCCGGTGGCGGGCAGGACGAGCATTGTGATGCGCGGGATCTCGTGAGCGCCGTAGCCGGTCAGCCACTGCATGTGCGCGCCCACGCCAACCAGCAGCGCATAGGCGTCTTCAGTGGGCAGCGCCGCCTGGGCGCGGGCGATGCGCGCGGCGAAACGGTCGGCCGGGATCGAGTGCGTGCTCACGAAAAGCGCCCAGCGACGAGGTCAGCTACGACCTGCGGGCCGTCGCTGAACATCTTCTTGTACGAGAAGACGCGCCGCGCTCCAGCGGTCAGCGCGCGCAAGCGGGTCTCGCTGTCATCGTGCTGCGCGACCGCAATCACCGTCGTGCCGCCCTCCGCGGCCGCTGCGACCGCGGCGATGCCGTCGTAGGCGCGGCCGTTCAGATCGACGATAACCGCGTCACCGCCGTCGCGCACCGGTTGCGCGCCTGCGCGCTTCACGGCCGCGTCGAGACGCGATGCCCAGATCAGGTCGTCGGCCACCACCCGCACGTTCACGGGCCGCAGTCTACCCTCGACCGCTCATGGACCGGACTCGCCTTGTCGGCATCGTGCTGGTCGTCGTGTCGGCATGCGGCTTCGGGTCCGGCCCGTTGTTCGCCAGGCCCGTGTACGACCACGGCGTCGACTGGATGACGCTCATCACCTGGCGCTTCATCTTCGCCGCGCTGCTGTCGTGGGGTTGGCTGCTGATCTGGCCGTCTCAACGGCGCGCGCTGCGCTCGCTGTCGCGCGGCCGAGTGGTGACGCTGCTCGCACTGGGCATCTTCTACATGGGCAACACGGGCACGTACTTCGCCGGCCTCGAGACCGTGCCCGCGTCGCTGTCGGCGTTGATCGTCTACATCTACCCGTCGCTCGTCGCGGTGTTGTCGATTCGCTTCGCCCACCGGTTGCACGGCCGCCGTGCCTGGTTCGCGCTCGCCCTGGCCACGACAGGCGTCGCTCTCGCAGTGGGCGGCATCGACGCCAGCCATCCGGTGCCGATCCATGGGCTGCTGCTGATGATCTCGTCACCGATCATCTACGCCGTCTGGATCATCCTCGCCGCGCGTTTCTCGGGCGAGCGGCGGCGGACCGCTGAATCACCGACTCCCGCTCCGCCCTACGACTCCGAGACGACAACCTCTGACTCGGAGATGGCCGATTCGGCGCCCACCGCCGCGGTCATGCTCACGGCCACGGCGATCGGCTGGGTCATCGCCGCCGTCGCCACTAATCGGCCGTGGCTGCCAGGTCAGATTCCGGGCGACATCTGGTGGGCGCTGTTCGGCGTCGGACTGGTTTCGACGGCGCTGGCGATGCAGACCTTCTACGCCGGCGCGCGGCGCATCGGCGCGGCCCAGGCATCGCTCGTCAGTACGGTCGAGCCGATCTACACCATCAGCCTCGCGGCGCTCCTGCTGCATGAGGGCCTCACGGCGGTCCAGCTCATCGGCGGCGTGATGGTCATCATTGGCGTGATGGTGGCTCAGACCGGAAAGGTGAGGCGCACGGAGTGAAGCTTGTCTCGTATCGCACGCCGTCGGCATTCGCCGGCGAGCCGGGCCGCGCCGCGAACCTCGGCATCGTCGAGGGCGAAGCCGTTGTCGCGACCGCGTCGCTGGGTCATGGCGTCCCGGGCACGATGGCCGAGCTGCTCGCCGGCTGGCCGGATTCGCTCCAGGTGCTGCAGGCGGCGTACCGCGCGGCCGACCAGCCAGAGGCCGTCGCGCTCAACTCCGTCGAACTGTTGGCCCCCGTGCCGCGACCGGGCAAGATCGTGGCGGCCGGCGTGAACTACGCCGCGCACGCCGCCGAAGGCAAGCGCGACGCGCCCGACCATCCGGTGCTGTTTGCCAAGCTGCCGACGTCGGTGATTGGCCACGGCGCCGAGATCCGCTGGTCGCCCAAGCTCACGCAGGCGGTCGACTTCGAGGCCGAACTGGCAGTGGTCATCGGTCGGACCTGTCGGCGGGTGGACGAGTCGGAAGCCCTCAGCTATGTGGCCGGCTACACCTGCCTCGACGACGTCAGTGCGCGCGACCTGCAATACAGCGACAAGCAGTTCGTGCGCGCCAAGTCGCTCGACACGTTCTGCCCCATGGGCCCGTGGCTGGTCACGGCGGACGAGATCGCGGATCCGCAGGCGCTGCGCGTGCGCTGCCTGGTCAACGGCGAGGTGATGCAGGACGCGTCGACCGCAGAGATGGTCTCTGGCGTAGCCGCATTGGTCAGCTTCTGCTCGCAAGCGTTCACGCTCGAGCCGGGCGACGTGATCGCGACAGGCACGCCGAGTGGCGTCGGTTGGTTCCGCGACCCCAAGCGGATGCTCCACGACGGCGACGAGGTCGTAGTCGACATCGAGCATGTCGGACGCCTCGTAAATCGCTGCCGCGAAGAGGCCACTTGAGCGGGCCGGGGCCGTCGCTGACGCTGCTCGTGGTGGACGACGAGCCGGCGTGGGTCGGCGCTCTGGGTGCGGTGCTCGGCAAGGCCGGTCATCGGATCGTCGCCGCTTACGACGGTGAGGAGGCGCTGCGCAGGTTCCGCAGCGAACGCGTCGATGCTGTGCTGCTCGACCTGGCCATGCCCGGCATGGACGGCGCGACCGTGGCCCGCCAGATGCGCGCCGAATCGGACGTGCCGATCCTCATCGTCAGCGGTGAGCGCGACCCCGCCGCGCCGGCCGAGCTGCTCGACCTGGGTGCCGATGACTACATAAGAAAGTCCATGCCCAATGACGAGAAGCTGGCGCGCATCCGCGCGGCGGTGCGTCGGCGCGCGCCGGAACGGCCGCCTGCGCCCGCGAAATCAGCCGGCGGTTGGACTCTCGACCAGCGCCGACACGAGATCTCATGGCGCGGCGATGCCCTACCGGCGACGGCAATTGAGTACCGGCTGCTCGCTGCGCTGATCGAGCGCCTGGGTGAGGTAGTGACGCACACGGACCTCCTGGCCGCGGGTTGGCCGGGCGTGCGTGACCCCGACCCGCTATGGCTCAAGCCCCACCTCGCCCGCATGCGCGACAAACTCGGCGCCATCGATGCGCCACGGCCCGTCGCCGTGCGCGGCGTGGGCTACCGTCTCGAGAAATAAGCCCTGGCCCGACCGCTAATCGGTCGCCGCGGCGACTTGCGCGGCGCGGCGGCGGGCGGGGATCGACAGCGCCAGGTAGCTGAAGCACATCACGACGCCCAGGACGAACACGCCGCCCCACAACGCGCCTTGACCCATGTTCTGGAAGACCAGCCCGCCCAATGCGGGACCGATGAAAAAGGCGAGTCCCCACGAAGAGCCCCAGATGCCCTGGTAGAGGCCGCGTAGGCCCGGTGGCGACATCTCGCTGACGATCACCGGCGCTACTGCCGCTCCGAGGACCTCGCCGACCGTCCAGACCACTACGGTCAGCGCGTAGAACGGCAGGGTGGCGGCAAGCCCGGTGAGCCCGAACCCGCTGCCCAACAGCAGAGCCGCGATGGCCATGATGCCGTAGCGCGACCAGCCCTCGGCCATCCGCGTGATCTGCAGCGTCACGAGGACGATCAGCGCGCCGTTGATGGCGAGGGCCAGGCCGTAGTCCGACGGCGGCAATCCGGCCGCGGCCATCGACAGGGGCAGCGTCACCTCGCCCTGCGAGTAGATGATCCCGACGAACACCGACAACAGGAAGAAGAACATCAGCATCGGGTCACGCATCGCCTGGCCGGCACGCGCGCGCATGGGCTGGCGCGCCGCGACCGCGTGGGCCGCTGACTGGGTCTCGGGTACGCGCAGCAGCACGATCACACCGAAAACAGCCGTGGTGATCGCGTCACCGAGGAAGATAAGGAAGAAATCGAGGTTGGCCAGGAAGCCGGCCAGAATCGGCGCAAGCGCCGCCCCGAAGTTGATCGCCCAGTACATGAGGCCGAAGGCGCGCGTCTGGCGCTCGGCGGGCACCAGGTCGATCACCGCCGCGCTCATCGCCGGCCGGAACAGGCTCTGGAAGAAGCCCAGGGCGCCCAGGGCCGCGACCAGGAGTGGCACATCGTGCGCGAGACCCACGGCGAGCATCGCGATCGGCGAAGCGAAGAAGCTGAGCATCATCACCGGTCGACGGCCAAAACGATCGGCAAGCTCCCCACCGAAGAGCTGCGCGATAAACGAGCCGGCGCCAAGGATCGAGACCATCAGCGCGCCGGTAGCGATGGACAGACCCAATCGGTGGACGAGGTAGAGCGTCAGGAAGGGCGCGGCGAAGCCACCGAGCCGATTGATCACCGTGCCCAGCCATAGGAACCAGAACTGCGGCGGCAGCTCGCGGCCATACGGGGAGAACCGCTGCAGGGATCGCGCGATCAAAGCGGCCGCACGATAGCAGCGGTCGCCGTTACCGATCCGTCACCCAAGGGACACCGGCGCGGCGCTGACCGAGCAGGCCTCCAAAACTAGGCTGGACGCATGAGCGATTTCTCCGTGAGCCAGTTTCATTCGCGTGAGCCGGCCGGACCGGTCACGTGTGCCGCCTGCGGCTGCCGCCTCCTCGGGCTGACGGGCAAGGACGATGGCGTGTATCGCCATTTCCCGTCGATGAAGCCCGGCCAGGATGCGCGTGGCTGCCGAACAGCGTGCGTCGACGCGCTGCACGACCACGAAGGCCGCGCGGTCGCAGAGCCGGCCGCCGCCTAGCCGCGCAGCAGCGGCCCGCAGGCCGACTGCGGAGTCGCCATGTCTAGGCGCGTTAGCGCGCCGAGGGCAGCCGCAGAACGAACTGGCTGCCGCGCGGCGCGCGGTCTTCTGCGAGCAAGTCGCCACCCATTGACCGCGCCAGGTGCCGCGCCGCGAACAATCCGATCCCGGATCCCCGCGGCGAATCATCGAGGCGCACGAACGGCTCGAAGATGCGCTCGCGCCAATCGGCCGGGATGCCCGGCCCGTCGTCGGTGATGGCGAGGAACGTCTTGCCGTCCTTGCGCCAGCCGTAGATGTCGATCGTGCCCTCGGGCGGTGCGTACTTGGCGGCGTTCTCGAGCAGGTAGCCGAGCAACCGCTTGAGCTGATCGCGCGACGCGTAGGCCCGCAGCGGGCGCTCCACGAAGGACGACGTGAGATGCTGGCGGCGGAACATGGGCGCCATCTCGCGCGCCATGTCATCGACTACGTCGGCCACGTCCAGCGCGACCACGGGTCCGCTGTCGGGCGTCAACACGCGCAGGCTGGCCAGGATCGAGTCAACCGTCTGGTCGAGCCGGTCGACCTGCTCCAGGGCGCTGCGCTCCCACGCCGACGCCTCGCTCGCCTCATCACGACCGGCCATGCGCTTCGTCGCGCCGCCGAGCAGCTCGACATAGGCGCGCACCACCGCCAGCGGCGTTCTGAGCGCGTGGGTTACGACTGCGACGAGATGTGCTCTCGCCTCGTCGATGGCGCGCAGCGATTCGAGCTGCGACTCTGCCTCGCGCTGAAGGCGATTGCGCTCGACGATGCCCGCCAGCATCCCGGCAAGCGCCTCGAGGAAGGCCACGTCCTGGCGGGTGAAGCGGCGGCGCCGCTCGGTCTGGACGTTGAGCACGCCGACGACCTGGTCGTTCCAGATGAGCGGCACGCTGCACATCGAGGTGAACTTGTCCTCGTCGACGCCGCGAATCCAGTGGAAGCGCTCGTCGGCGTGGACGTCGAGCGACGTCTGGGGCTCGCGCGTCTGGGCGACGATGCCGGTGATGCCGACGCCCAGCGGCAGCCGCGCCACGCCGATCTGCTCGGGATCGAGGCCGTTCGTCGCGGCCAGCGTCACGCCCAGACCGTCGCGATCGAGCAGGTAGAGCGAGCACACCTCGGCCTGCGCCGCGGCGGTTGCGCGGTCGACGATCGTGCCCATGAGCTCGTCCCAGGTGCGGGCAGAGCCGACGAGGCGCGCGACCTCGGCCAGGAACTCGAGCTCGGCCAGGCGCCGCGCGCCACGGGTGGGTGCGCTTCGCGCACGCTGGATTCCGGTCGCCACGGGGGTACGATAGCCAGCCCAAGCACACGGAGGCTGCGGACCCGATGACGGAAACGATCACGCGCGGAGCGGCGAACCAGGCCGGGGCGCATATCAACAAGGACGCGTACGCCCAGGCGCAGGACTTCCTGCCGATCAAGGGCATCGACTATGTCGAGTTCTGGGTAGGCAACGCCCGCCAGGCGGCCGCGTACTACCGCGCCCTGTGGGGCTTCACGAACGTGGCCTTCGCCGGCCTCGAGACCAAGATTCGCGACCGCGCGTCGTACGTCATGGTCCAGAACGACATCCGCTTCGTGTTCACGGCACCATTGACGCCCGACGGCGAGATCGCCGAGCACGTGCGCAAGCATGGTGATGGCGTGCACGACATCGCGTTCGCCGTCGACGACGTGAAATCGGCCTGGGCAGAGACGACGAAGCGCGGCGCCAAGTCCTACCTGGAGTTCGCGGAGGCGTCCGATGACGCCGGCACCCTGCGCCGCACCGCAGTGCACACCTACGGCGAGGTGATCCACTCGTTCGTCGATCGCTCCGACTACCACGGCGTGTTCGCGCCGGGCTACCGCAAGGTCAAGAAGCCGGCCAGAGCCGCGACGGGCCTGTCACTGCTCGAGGTCGACCACTGCGTCGGCAATGTCGAACTCGGCGATATGAACAAGTTCGTCGACTACTACCGCGACACGTTCGGCTTCAGCCAGCTCATCCACTACGACGACAAGGTCATCCACACCGACTATTCGGCGCTGATGAGCAAGGTCATGACCAACGGCAACGGCCGCATCAAGTTCCCGATCAATGAGCCTGCGTCAGGCAAGAAGAAGAGCCAGATCCAGGAGTTCCTCGACTGGTATCTCGATGCCGGCACACAGCACGTCGCGCTGCGCACCGAGGACATCGTCAGCACGGTCCGCGCGTTGCGCGAGAGCGGCGTCGAGTTCCTGGGGATGCCGCACGAGTACTACGCAGCTCTGCCTGACCGCGTCGGTGACGTGGGCGTGCCCATCGACACACTGGAGGAGCTGGGCATCGAGGCCGATCGCGACGAGGAGGGCTACCTGCTCCAGATCTTCACGCGGCCGGTCCAGGACCGCCCGACGTTCTTCTTCGAGATCATCGAGCGCCACGGTTCGCGTGGCTTCGGCGTGGGCAACTTCAAGGCGCTCTTCGAGGCCATCGAGCGGGAGCAGGCATTGAGAGGAAACCTGTAGATGTCTACTGCCAGATGGGCCAGGATCGGGTACAGCCTCGTCGCGTGGCTCTTCGCCATGGCCGCGATCATCCAGATCTACCTCGCTGGAACTGCGATCAGCCAGCTCGGAGGCACCAACAACTTTGAGCTGCACCGGAACATTGGCTACGGCATCGGAATCCTGGGACTCATTCTGCTGGTCCTGTCGTTCGCGGCGAAGATGCCTTTGCGCGTGACCGGTGCGACGGCGCTCCTCTTCGTGCTGATGATCGTCCAGTCGCTGCTCGTCTTCATGAAAGCGGACCAGCCCAACATTGCCGCGCTCCATCCGGTCAACGGCTTCATCATCGTGCTGCTCGCCGTGTGGATCGCGTGGAAGACGCTCGGCTACATTCGCGCCCCGCTACCCATTGAGTCGGTCCCGGCCGAACCGGCACCCGCCGCAGAGCACGCACCGGCGCCGGCGTCCAAGCCACCCGACGAGGACGAACAGCTCTAGCCGCTCAGTAGGGCAGCAGCTCCCAGTCGCAACCGAGCAACTGCGCCTCGCGGCGGTCTTTTCCGGCGCGCAGCGTTATGCGCGGACGTGCTGCGCGTGAAGAGAGCCGGAGGGTGTGCGACCCGATCGCCGCGTCGCGCGCGCCTTGACCGGCGAGCGAGGGCCGAAACTGAAGGCCGAGCTGGCGCAGCAGGCGCAGAGTCGCGGTGCGTACGTCGGGCACAGGTAGCTCGACGCGAACGAGGCGCGCTGGTGTGCCGATCGGATGGACCTGCGCCGCGCGCGCTGCGCGGTCTGCCGGGCGCCACTCGGCGCCGGTCGCGTCGTGTTCGATCAAGAATGCGAGGCCCACGTCGGGGTCAGGTTCGGGCAGCCGCGCAGCCTGCCAGCGCACGGCGTCGCCATCGGGCCGAAGACGCTCACCGGAAGTTGGCGGAAGGATGTCCGAGCCCAGGGCCACGAGACGCTCGTGGTGAGGGGACAGGTCGTCGCTCGACAGTGCCAGCCCCGCATAGGCATCGGACGCGTTGATGAGCCGCGCCTTGACGTGCGGCGCCCACCAGGAAGTGTCCGCGATCACCGCGTCGAACACGCCCATCAACTCCACGTACGCATCACCTGCGAAGATCAGTCGGTTGTACGTTCCGTGGGCGTCGTGGCGGCCACCGGCAGTTGCCGCGAGGCCCAGAACACGCTCGAACTCAGCCGCCGAAGCGCCAGGGTCCGATACGGCGACAATCACATGGTCGATGCCGGCTAGCACGAAATGACTGTATTCAGCAACGTCCAATTGCGAACAGACTCAACGGCGATGCGCTTGTTCACCGCGCTCCTGCTCGCACTTGTCGTCTCGGCCACCGCGCTCGCTGCTGTCCCCGTAGCGCTGGACACGGCGCCAACAGCGTTCGGCGCGACCGCTCCGGTCACGCTCGTTGGCGCGGGCGACATCGCCGTGTGCGGCAGCATCACCTCCGACACGCGGACGGCACAGCTCGTCCAGGACATCCTGCTGGCCGACGCGACCGCCAGCGCGTTCACGCTGGGTGACAACGTGTACCCAGATGGGTCGAGCAACTGGTTCTCGTCCTGCTACGAGCCGACGTGGGGCGCATTCAAGGCGCGCACGCATCCGGTTCCGGGCAACCACGACTACTACAACAACCCCAACGGCGAGGGTTATTTCGGGTACTTCGGCGCGCTAGCCGGACCGACGGGCCGCGGCTGGTATCGCTATGACGCGGGCGCGTGGCGCGTCTATGCGCTGAGCAGCGAGTGCATTCGCGGCTCGCGCTGCTACATCCGTCAGTACCGCTGGCTACGGGCGGATCTCGTCAACAACCCGCATCAGTGCGTCCTCGCGATGTGGCACAGGCCGCGCTTTTCGACCGGCGAGCACGGCTCGTCGACGCGCATGGCACCGGTCTTTGACCTGCTCTACGACCATGGCGCGGAGATCGTCCTGTCCGGGCATGACCACAACTACGAGCGATTTGCACCGACCGCTCCGAACGGGAATCCTGATCCCACGAACGGACTCCGGCAATGGGTGGTGGGCACGGGCGGTGCTCCGATTCGTCCGTTTGAAGCTGACGCGCTACCGATAACCGAGTCGCGTGACTCCACCGCACACGGCGTGCTGCGGCTGGATCTGTACGCGGGCGGCTACGACTGGCAATTCATGACGACGAGCAACAACCCCTTCACCGACACGGGCTCAGCCGCCTGCCACTAGGCGACAAACAAAAGCGCCGGTGGGATCAGGCCGCCGCTGTGGCGACCCCTTCGACGCGCTCCAGGACGACCGCCGGGATCACGCGCGTGGTCTTCGTCTCGTACTCCCAGAAGCCGGGCATGATCGTCGCCTGCTGGGCGAAGAGACGATCGCGCTCGGAGCCCATGGGGACCGGCGTTGCATGGACACGAAACTTCTCGTTGCCGACCTCGAGCTCCGCATCGGGATTCGCCAGGAGGTTGTGGTACCAGGCGGGATGCTTGGGCGCCCCGCCCATCGACGCGATGACGACGTAGCGACCGCGATCGCGGTGGAACGCCAGGGGAGTCGTGTGCTCGCGGCCTGACTTGGCGCCACGAGTGGTCAGGAGGGCCAGGCCGTCACCAAACGGACCCACGCCGCGGCCGCCCTTCGCCCGAAACTCTTCGATGATCTTGTTGTTCCAGTCCGACATGTCCTCAGTTTCCATCTAGCTCGGTGAAAAGCGCCTTGCTTTCCCGTCGATTTCCAATACAATACAGCATCGTATGGTAATTGAGAAGACCCCCGGGTGCCGCGGTCGGCGGCGCGACGAGACCATCGACGCGCGCGTGCTCCGCATCGCCGGTCGCCACCTCGCCGAGCGGGGCTTCTCTGCGCTCTCGATCTCGGCCATTGCCGACGAGGCGTGCACCACTCGGCAGGCGCTCTACCGCCGCTGGCCCACCAAGGAGCGCCTCGTCGCGGACGCGATCCGCCTGGTCGGGAACCGCGACGCGATCTGTTTGACGCAGGACCCGCGCGCCGATCTCGAGCACGAGCTTGCCGCGTGGATCGCGGACGACACTTCGGCCGGCCTCGCCATGGCCGGCGCCATGCTCGCCCGCGAGACGCCGCAGGATGCGCGCGACTGCTATCGCGAGCATGTCCTCGCGCCGCGCCGCCAGCGCATGACCGACATCCTGACCCACGCCCAAGCACTTCAGAAGATCGACGCCACGGCCGATGTGTCCGGCGCGGTTGGCGTGGCGATCGGGGCCGCGTATGTCGCGCACCTCTCCGGCGCGATCGACGCCGATTGGCCGGCGCGCACGGCCGCGCTGGTGTGGCGCGCAGTCGGCGGGACGGGCGCGCCTTCCTGACCGACACTTCACCGTTGTGAAGATCGCCCATGCCCGGGAACGACACGCGCCAGCCGGCGCGCCGTTCCGATTGATGGCCGCGCTCGATCCGGACGGCCGGCAGTGGCTCGACCTCGAGGTTGCCCGGCGACGCGCCGCGAACGCCGACGAGCGTCTCGTTCACAACGACATGGTGTTTCGCCAGCCGGTTACGACACTCGATGACCACCTGGCCCGCGGCCTGCGCGTCGCGGCACTGGGCGCGCTGCTCGACGCTTGCAAACCCCGCGCGGATGACGACGCGGTCCTCGATGGCGCCGACCTCGCATTTGGCTCGCCCGTATTGCGGCCCTCCAGCGTGCGCGACTTCTACGCCTTCGAGAAGCATGTCGGCACGATCTGGTCGCGCCGCGACCAGGAGATTCCAGAGGCGTGGTTCCGGCTGCCGATCTTCTACTTCTCGAACGTGTCGGAGGTGCGCGGGCCCGAAGACCCGGTCTGGCCGCCCAACGGCTCTTTGGAGCTCGACTACGAGATGGAGATCGCGGCGCTGATCGATACGCCGGCGCGCGACCTTTCCGCGGCGCGCGGCGCGGAGGCGATCGGCGGCTTCATGATCATGAACGACTGGTCGGCACGCGACCTGCAGCGCGACGAGACGACCGTCCGCCTTGGCCCGGCCAAGGGCAAGGACTTTGCGACGACGTTCGGGCCGTGGCTGGTTACGCCCGACGAGCTCGCGGACAAGATATCTGGCAAGGCCTACGACCTCGCCTGCACGACCGAGGTCAACGGCACGATCCTGTCGCGCGGCAACCTGAACGCGATTCACCATTCGTTCGGGGCGATGGTCGAGCGTGCCTCGGCCGACGCGCGCCTCGTCCCGGGCGACGTGATCGGCTCCGGCACCGTCGGCGGTGGCTGCCTGCTGGAGGTCAAGGACGAATCCGGTTTCGGTCGGTATCTCCAACCAGGCGATCGGGTGACCATGAAGGTCGACCGCCTGGGCGAGCTCTCGGCACCGGTCGTCGAACGGCCGCGACAATAGTGCTGTGAGGGTTTCCGCCAAGGCCGACTACGCGGTCCGCGCCGCTGCCGAGCTCGCTGCGGCGCAAGCCAGGGGTGGCCTCATGAAGGCCGAGCGCATCGCCGAGGCCCAGGGAATTCCGATCAAGTTCCTGGAGGCGATCCTGCTCGAGCTCAAGCATGCCGGAGTCGCCAAGAGCCTGCGCGGCGCCGAGGGTGGTTACGGTCTGGCCCGGCCCGCGGCCGAGATCAGCGTCGCCGACGTGATCCGGTCAGTCGACGGGCCGCTCGCCAACATTCGCGGTGAGCGGCCCGAAAATGTGCGCTACACGGGCTCGTCGGAGCATCTGACCGAAGTCTGGATCGCCGTTCGCGCCGCACTGCGTGAGGTTCTCGAGCAGACCAGCCTTGAAGACCTGGTGAGCAACAATCTGTCGAGCCGCGTGCAGCAGCTGACGGGCTTGTCCGATGCCTGGGTCTCGACAGGCCGGGTACGCGGGGTGCGTGAGGGTGAGCCCGCCTCCTGACCGCTAGCCGGCAGTGCTGCCTGCGTGTGCCGACGCCTCAGCGCCCTCGAAGATGCGCTCGTTGTTCGAACGGGCGTAGACGATCTGGCCGGCGCGCAGCTCCAGTCGCTCGGCCTCGTCGCGGGCTACCTGGACGGACACTTGGCTGCCGTCCCTGCGGGTCAGCTCAACGCGCACCTCAAACCCGAGATAGACAATCCGGTCGATCAGCGCTTCCGTCGCCTTCTCGGCCGGATCGAGCAGAAGGTCTATGTCATGCGGCCGCACCCACGCGGCGCCGAGCCTGTTAACAGGCCCGATGAAGCCCATCACGAACTCGTTCGCGGGATGTTCGTATATCTCGCGCGGCGAGCCGTCCTGCTCAACCTTGCCGTGATCGATGACCACGATGCGATCCGCCACGTCCATCGCCTCTTCCTGGTCGTGCGTCACGAACACTGTGGTGACGTGAGTCTCGTCGTGCAACCGGCGTAGCCACGTGCGCAGCTCTTTGCGCACCCGGGCATCCAATGCCCCGAAGGGTTCGTCGAGCAACAGCACCTCCGGCTCGACCGCGAGGGCGCGGGCGAGGGCCATGCGCTGGCGCTGGCCGCCCGAAAGCTGTACGGGGTAACGAGCAGCAAACTGGTCGATCTGTACGAGAGTCAACAGCTCGTGCACCTTGCGCCTGATCTCGTCCTTAGGTCGCTTGCGGATCGTCAGCCCAAACGCGACGTTATCGAAGACCGTCATGTGCTTGAACGGCGCGTAATGCTGGAAGACAAAGCCCACACCACGTTGCTGCGGAGGAACGTGGGAAACCTCACGGTCATTCAGCCAGACCTCTCCCCCGTCAGGGTCCTCGAGGCCCGCGATGATCCGCAGCAGCGTCGACTTGCCGCTGCCCGATGGTCCGAGCAGAGCGGTCAGCGAGCCGCCCTCGATGTCCAGGCTGACATTGTCGACTGCGACAAAGTCGCCGAAGCGCTTGTTGATCCCGACGATTCGAATTGCCATCACGCGTCTCCTGCAGATGTGGGCTGAGATGTATCCGCCGACTCGTGGCGACGAAGCCTGCCGGACTGCAGGAGCTGCATCGCGAACAGCACGAGAAGCGCCATGCCCGCAAGCACGATTGACGCGGTGTACGCACCCACGACGTCGAACGCCTCGTAGCGCTCCTGCACGTGCGTGGTCAGCGTGATCGTCTTGCCAGAGATCTTTCCGGAAACGATCGCCACGGCCCCGAATTCGCCGAGCGAGCGTGCCGCGGTCAGGATCACCCCATACACGATGCCCCAGCGAATGGCCGGCAAGGTGATTCGAAAGAAGGTGCGCAGCCGCCCGGCGCCAAGCGTGTAGGCGGCTTCCTCCTGGTCGGTGCCGATCTCCCTCAGCACCGGCACGACCTCGCGGACGACGAACGGCAGGCACACGAAGATCGTGGCCAGGACCATGCCCGGCACCGCGAAAATGACCGTGATGCCGTGATCCGCGAGGAAGCGACCCACCGGGCTGTTTACGCCGTAAACAAGAAACAGCGAGAGACCGATCACCACAGGCGACAGCGCAAACGGCAGATCGACCAGTGAGTTCAGGACATTGCGGCCCCGGAAACGCCGTCGCGCGATTGTCAGCGCCGTGACGACGCCGAGCGTTGTGCAGACCGGGACCGTGATCGCGGTGATCTGGACAGTGAGCCAGAAGGCCGACTGAAACGCAGGTCGCACGATCGCGTCCACGACCGGCCCAACCCCGCCCTCAAAGGCACGCAGGAAGACCATGACCACGGGCAGGAATAGCAATGCCGCCAGGTAAAGCAGGACCACGCCGCGCACGGTCATGCGCGTCACGCGCGCATTCCGGCCCGCAGTTATGGCCGGCCGTGAACCAGCCATGGACGTGCTCGAGGCCGTCTGAGATGCGACGGTCACGCCACCTCCGAGTGGCGGCTGATCCGCCGACGCACCAGGTCGAAGCTGGTGAGCAGGACCAGTGAAACCATGAGCAAAACGATCGACACGGCTGCTGCCGCATCCGGTTGATCGCCTTCAATCAAGCCCTTGATGTAGACCGATGTGACCTCGGTCTTCAACGGGATATTGCCCGAGATCAGCACGATCGAGCCAAACTCGCCCATGCACCGTGCGAAGCCGAGGGCGCCTCCGGCGAGGACCGCTGGCGCAAGATTCGGCAGGATGACGCGGCGGATGACAGTGAGCGGTGAGGCGCCCAGCGAAGCTGCCGCCTCTTCCATCTCACGGTCGAGTTCAAGCAGCACGGGCTGGACCGAACGCACCATGAAGGGCAGCGTCACGAACAGCAGCGCCAGCAGGATGGACGCCTGCTGATAGGCGATGTTGATGCCGAACGGGCTGCGCGGGCCGTAGAGGGCGAGGAGCGTCAACCCGGTGACGATCGTTGGCAGAGCGAAAGGCAGATCGATCAGGCCGTCGATCAAGCGCTTGCCGGGAAAGCTGTCGCGCACAAGTACCCAGGCGACGAGGGTGCCCATGACGGCGTTGACCAACAGGACAATGCTCGACATGACCAGCGTCAACAAGAGCGCTGAGCGGGCCTGCGGAGACGTCACCGCGGCAACAAAGTCGTCGAGACCCAGTCCGAGCGATTCCCAGAACAGGGCCGCGATCGGGATAAGGACGATCAGGCCCAGGTAGAGCGCGGCAAGGCCGGGACCAAGAAGGCCCCGGCCGTCATAACCGCCGCCGACGCCCGGCCGCTGAAGCGGCCGGGCGCCCACAAGACCAGTCAATTCGCGATGCCGAGCTCAGAAAAGATCTGGGCCATGATCCCGTCCTCGGGATCGAAGAACTTGGGCCGTGCCTCCCCCCAACCACCAAGGTCGCCGTTGACCGTCGCCAGATTCGCCGGCGTCTGGAAGTCGGGAAACTGAGCGAGGACGTCGGGCACCACGGGGCGGAAGCCGTGGTTGCCGAAGATCGTCTGCGCCTCCGGGGTGTAGAGCCACTCGACGAACGCGGCGGCCTCATCGGGCGCGTCGCCCACCGTGGTCGTGGCAATCGCGTTCTCGATCAGCAGCGTGCTCGCGGGAACGACGTACTCGAGTGCCTGACCCTGCTGCTGGGCGAAGATCGCCTCGTTCTCGTAACCGATGAGGACGTCGCCCTGACCGGCCTGCAGGAAGGTGTTGAGGGCGTCGCGCGCACTCGGGTCCCAGACCACCACGCGTTGGGCGAGCTGGCGGAGGAAATCGATTGCCTCTTCCTCTGACTTGCCTGCCTCGATCTGCGCCTGGTAGGCGGCCAGGATGTTCCACTGGGCGCCGCCTGAAGTGATCGGGTTAGGGGTGATCACCTGGACGTCCTCGCGGAGGAGGTCCTCCCATGAGTGAATGTTTTTCGGGTTACCCGGCCGGACGTCGAAGACGACGATGCTGTCGTGGATGATGCCGTCGTAGTCGTTCTCGTCCCAGTCGTCCGCGACGATGCCGGGCTCGACCAAGCGCTCAATATCCGGCCACAGGGCCAGTGCGAGCACGTCAGCAGGGAGGCCCGCCTGGACGGCACGACTCTGGTCGCCCGAGCCTGCATAGGTCTGTTCGAATGTCGTCCCGGCTCCGGCGTCGGTCGCCTGGAAGGCGGGAATGAGCTCCTCGTAAGCCTCGCGCGGCGTCGAGTAGGCGACGAGCGTTACCGCGCCGGGCTGCGCGGCGAAGGTGGGCGTCGCGGACGTCGCGGGCGAAGCTCCAGGGTTGGTCGACGCCGGGGACGCGCTCGTGCTGGGAGCAACAGTCGGCGCTCCAGCACCGCTGCAGGCCACCAGGATCAGGGCCAATGGGGCTAGAAAAGCGACGCGGCGTGACCGCGCCGGGACGGGCTTGTTCGATGACACCAAGGTTCCTCACTACTTTGTCTATCAGTTCACTGGGATTTGTAGGAACCGTATGGCCAAGCACGAAAACTGTCAAGCGAGCCTCCTTGCCAGGGTTGACAAACCTGCTCGCGCGGGTGATTATGCCGCGAATGTCCATAGTAGAACTGGACATAATGGCGTTAGTGAGGTAAGTGGCCCAATGTTCCTGTTGCTTGGCATCGCAGTGGCAGGCTTTCTTGCCCAGCTCATCGACGGATCCCTCGGGATGGGCTACGGCGTTTCGTCGACAACGCTGCTCCTGACCATCGGCCTGACCCCTGCCCTGGCCTCGGCCAGCGTGCACCTTGCCGAGATCGGCACGACCGCCGTCTCGGGCGCATCGCACTGGCGCCTCGGCAACGTCAACGGGCGAATTCTCCTGCTGCTGGGCATCCCCGGCGGCATCGGCGCCTTCCTCGGCGCGGTGGTGCTGTCCAACCTCTCCACGGAGGCCGCCCGGCCGTGGGTTTCCGTCGTTCTGCTGGTCCTGGGCGCGGTCATCATCTTCCGCTTCATCCATGCCCGAAGGCGTGCCGCGGCGGCGAGCCAGCCGCGACTACTCGAGCCCGTAGAGGAGGCGGTCGCGCCCAAGCGGCGCATTCGCCGGACGTGGCTGCTCGGCCCGCTGGGCATAGTCGGTGGCTTCCTCGACGCGTCGGGTGGTGGTGGCTGGGGCCCCGTCGTCACCTCGACCCTCATGGCGAGCGGCAAGCTCAAGCCGCGCACCATCATCGGCACGGTCAGCGGCTCCGAGTTCATCGTTTCGGTCGCCGCGAGCGTGGGCTTCCTGCTCGCCTTGGGCACGGCCGGCATCCGCTGGGACATCGTCGCGATGATGCTGATCGGCGGAGCGATCGCCGCGCCGGTCGCCGCGTTGCTCGTGCGCAAGTTCGATGACCGCGCGTTGGGCACGGCCGTCGGCGCGCTGATCATCCTGTTGAACGTCGACCGGCTGCTCGTCCTGCTCGGCATGGACGCGGGGCTCGTCACGACAGTCCGACTCTTCGCGATCGCCGGCGCCGCCGCGATCATCGCCCTGCTTGTGTGGCGCGGACGGGCACGCGGTGACGAGGCCGTCGCAGTCGGCGCGTAGCTCCATCGTTCTCCCTCCCTCTACGCGACGGCGGACCCAGGGCCCGCCGTCGCTTCTTCTTGACATGGACGCCGATGATCTGGGCGTATGCCCCTGATACGCGCGATCCGAAACTGGTTTGGACGGCGGATAGCCGACGCGGACACAAGCGCCGGCATGCACCAGGCTGGCGTCTATTCCCAGGGCATGGGAACGTGGCTGTGGATGATCGTGTTCATCGTGACGCTGCCCGTGATCGCGCTCCTGGTCCTGATCGGCCTGATTTACGAGCTCGTGATCCAGCTCGATGGACATCGCTTGGGCACTGCTGTCGAGTGGGCGATTTCGTCCGCATCGGCTGTTGCCCTGTTGGTCGGCGCCTATTGGGTATTCCTTCGCCACTGACCTGGACGTCGGCAATCTCCGCAGCCGGCCTTCTGGCCGCTGCTGCGCGCTTCACGCGCCCCGCGCTGGAACTGCTCTGGGCGCGCTACGCTTGCGGCGTGTTCTACGTCAGTCGCGGCAACATCCCGCACACGCGCCATACCCAGCACCGCCAGCCGGACGGCTCGCTCTACGCCGAGGAGCTATTCGGCATGGAGGGCTTCACCGGGCGCTCTTCGCTGCTCTACCACCGCGTGCCGCCGACGCAGACCCACCAGATCGAGCGCGTCAGAGAGGTTCGCAATGAGGCCATCGACGATGGCGTGCATCGCCATCGGCTGATCAAAACTGGCGCGCTGCCGGCGAGCGGCAACATCATCGAGGCGCGCATGCCGCTGTTCTTCAACAGCGATGTCCTGATGGGCGTTGTGCGACCGACCGAAAACCTGCCGGCCAGCATCTTCTACCGCAACGGCGAGGCCGACGAGATGCTCTTCGTGCATACCGGCGAGGGCGTTTTCGAGAGCAACTTCGGGCCCATGCGCTACGGCCCCGGCGATTACATCGTCATCCCGATTGGTACGACCTGGCGGCTGAACCAGGACGCCAAGTCAGACCACCGCATCCTCTACCTCGAGTCACCCTCGGAGATCGTGCCGCCCAAGCGCTACCGCAACGACTGGGGTCAGTTGCTGGAGCACTCGCCGTACTCGCAGCGCGACATCCGCGTACCGGCTGACGTCGAGGTGCACGACGAGTCGGGTGACTTCGTGATCTGGGTCAAGGTGCGCGGCCGAACGACCGCCTACCACTACAAGCATCATCCGTTCGACGTCGTGGGCTGGGATGGCTACCTGTTCCCGTTCATCTTCAACATCGGTGATTTCCAGCCCATCACGGGCCGCGTCCACCAGCCGCCGCCGGTGCACCAGACGTTCGCCGGTCGGAACTATGTCGTGTGCTCGTTCGTGCCACGCAAGTTCGACTACCACCCGCTCGCGATCCCGGCGCCATACAACCACTCGAACATCAACTCGGACGAGGTCATCTACTACGTGGCGGGCAATTTCATGAGCCGCCGCGGGGTCGAGATCTCATCGTTCACACTCCATCCGGCGGGCATCCCGCATGGACCGCATCCGGGCACGGTCGAGGCGTCGATCGGCAAGGAGGCGACCGAGGAGCTGGCGGTGATGGTCGACACGTTCCATCCGCTCAACATGACGCGCGAGGCGGCCCGCTTCGAGGACGCGTCGTACGCGTATTCGTGGCTGCCGCCCGAGGATGGCGGCGAGCAGGCGCGTGAGCTGTCCGAGCGCGGCCCGGAGGCCTTCCCCGACTGATTTCCGGCTGGTCTGAACGTTCCAGGTAGTCGCACCCCTCATAGTGTGTAGACCGCGCCTCCCGGCTCGGCATTAAGAGGTCCGTATGGACCCAGCCGTCGTCGAGCGCGCCAGGGGCGGTGACCGCGAAGCGTTCGCCACCCTCGTGGGCCAAGTCAGCGATTCGCTGTATGCGGTCGCGTTTCGGATCCTGCGCGAGACAGGCGCCGCCGAGGACGCTTTGCAGAACGCGCTCATCGCGACCTGGCAGCAGCTGCCCCACCTGCGTGACGCCGCACGCTTCGAGGCGTGGTCGCAGCGCATCCTCGTCCATGCCTGCTACGCGGAGTTTCGCCGGCGTCGGCAGTTCGCCTCGAACGTCCACCTCATCCAGGCATCCGGGTCGACCGACGGCAGCCGGGTGCTCGCCGACCGCGATGAGATGGACCAGGCGTTCCGCCACATACCGGTCGACCAACGAGCGGTCTTCGTCCTGCACCACTACGTCGGGTTGCCGTTGGTGGAGATTGCCGAAACGCTCGGCATTCCCGCCGGGACGGCTCGCTCCAGGCTGCACAGCGCGACGCACTCGTTGCGCTCGCTGATGGCCGCCAGCGCCCTGCGCACACTCGAGGAGGGCCAGCCGGCATGAGTGACGACCCCATTTTCGAACGCAACGCGCGGGCCTGGCTCGACCTTGGCCCCTCGACCGCACCGAAGCGCGTCGTTGACGCGGCGCTGCGCACCATCGCATCGACACCACAAAAGCGGGACCTCCGGGGCCCGTGGAGGTTCCCGCACTTGACGCTCAACACTCGATTCGCAGTCGCTGCGGCGGTCGCCCTTGCGGTCGTCGCGGCCGGTGCGCTCATTTGGCGAAGTCCCCAATCCCAGATCGGCAACCCGAGCCCCAGTCCGACGAGCTCGCCCAGCCAGGGCCCTATCTCGCTTCAGTCACTCCAGTCGACGTGGGCGTCGGTGGGACCTCGGCCTGATGCCTACGGCACCGGCAACGTTCAGGCCATGACCATCGATGAGGCCGGACTGCGCATCAGCTCGTACAAGGTCGACGTCACCAGCGCCGCGTTGATCGTCAATGCGACGGGGAAGCTCTTACTGGACCTGACCCTGCGCCAGGACTACCTGGACGGTGACCGCTGGGAATGCGCCACCGGCGATATGGGCACATACGACGCCACTCTCTCGCCAGACGGGCAGACCCTGACCCTGTCGTCGACGGACGACAGCTGTGCGTTGCGGCAGGGAATCCTCGTCGGTGACTGGACGAGGTGGGATTGCCCGCCGCAATACGACTACGCGTATTGCGACCATGCCAGCGAGCTCGCACCAGGTAGATACGTCGCACCACTGTTCCGACCGTTCCACAATGGCACCACCGGCCAGCTCGCTTACACCCTGCCGGCCGGTTGGGCAGACCTGTCGCAGCCGCCGACGTGGCCCGATTTCGGGGTCGCATCGCAAATGTCGCTGACCCGCCTTGATGCGCCCGACACGCGAGCGATAAACATCTTCGCGAATCTCCATCCGAACAACCCTGCGGCCCTGCCCGACGGGCCGGACCTGGCCTGCCACTCTGCCACCGGGCCCTTTGCTGCCGCAGCGCAGGCCGCCGATTTCCTGGAATCACAGCCATTTCTATCCGTATCCGGCCGCACCGCGGTGGGGATCGGTGGACTGACCGGCGTCCAGATCGATGTGTCAGTGGCCTCGGGCATCGTCGATCCGTGCTCCTGGGAGACCGACGGCGCCGGCCAGAACACCTACTCAACCAACATAAACATCTTCCAGAACGCCATCAACGAGCCCGTGATCTATCTGGACAGCGCGGGTGGTGCCGTGGCGCACCTCATCCTTCTGGATGGCCCCGGGGCGCACCTCGTGATCGAGGTCAGCGCGTCCGACCAGCCGTCGCTGGAGGCGCAGCTCGGCTATGCAATGCCGGTCATCGAGAGCTTCGAGTTCATCTCAGACCAAAGCCCCAGCCCGACCGCAGTGATCTCGCCGAGTGCCGTTAGCGCAACTGACCTCCAAGGGACGTGGACCTCCGTGGGGACACGCCCAATCCCCGACGCTCCCGACCAAGTGACTGTGTTCACGATTGGCGCCAATTACCTCGACATCCACCAATGGGACGGGGACGTCAGAAGCTCGTGGACTTTGATCGACGCGCCAATCAACCGGATTTGGGTGCATGGCCCGCTTGCCACTGTCCCGGTCGCTCCGCGTTGGGATTGCTTCGGCATCGGCGAATACGACGTCAGCCTTTCGACCGACGGGGCGACGCTCACTTGGACTTCCATCGATGAGGACTGCAGCCAACGAGAAGCCATCCTCGCCGGCGATTGGACGCGAGACGTGGCGGCCGAGCCATCGCCGAAGTGAAGACCTCGGCCGTAGCCATCGTCGGCACCCTTCTGATCGTTGCCGTGTCAAACATGGGTTGCGCTGGCACACCAGCGGCCGCGCCCTCGCCGTCCCCTGCTCCCAGCGCATTGGCGCCTTCATTCGTTCCCCCGGCACCACAGCCGGCCGTCGAGGCACAGATCCAGGGACCGCGCGGCCTGGCCTTCGATAGCCACGGCAGCTTGTATGTCTCGGAGTGCGCATGGACCTACGCCGCGATCGAAAAGATCGATCCGAACGGCGTGATGACCAGGTTCGCCGGTACCGGCACGCCGGGCTTCTCGGGCGACGGTGGGCCCGCAACTTCAGCCCAGCTCTATTGTCCCGCCGGCATCGCGGTCGGTCCCGACGGCTCGGTGTACTTCGCTGATCACGTGAACAACCGCATTCGGCGCGTCGATGCCACGGGCGTGATAACGACCTATGCCGGCAGTGGACCGGCGGGATTGGGCATGGGCAGCTTCGCTGGCGACGGCGGCCCAGCCACGGAGGCGGCGCTCCAGGAGCCGTGGGGCGTCGCTTTTGACCAGAGCGGGACCCTCTTCATTGCCGATAGGGACAACGCCCGCGTCCGGCAAGTTGACCCAGACGGGGTGATCACCACGGTCGCCGGACATGGCGCGCATGGATCGGGCGGGGACGGCGGGCCGGCCACGGAGGCGGAAATCTGTCCACCCATCGGTGTAGCCATTGACCCAAGCGGCAACCTCGTCCTTCCGGACGCATGCACTTCAGCGATACGCATCGTGGACGGCAACGGGATCATCACAACTTTCGCTAACACGCATGGGGCCGACGCTGACACTGGAAGCGAGGGCAACGCGATCTTTGGCTCGGACGGGACGATGTTCGTTCAGTCCGGCGCACGAGTCTTCAAGGTCGACTCTGCAGGGGTCGCCACGCCGATTGCCGGTAACGGTGAAGTCGGAGTTCCAGCCGATGGATCGTCGGCCCTCGACTCTCCCCTGCCGCTGGAAATCTGGGGTCTTGCCATGGACGACCGCGGCGGCATCTACATCGCCGATGGCGCAACGAGCGTGTGGCGGTTCGACATCGACGGCATACAGCGTTTCGCAGGCCGGATGGCAGCCACGCCCTCACCAAGGCCAACCGCAAAGTTGACCCCCTCGCCATTCGGGTAGACGTCGCCGTCAGTGGGCGCTCGGAGGACCTCGTCCTGCTGTTCAACGACAGCGCTCCCTGAGCTCTCGCTGGGATATCGTGATGCATGGTGAACAACGAACCGATCGTCGAGCGACTCGCGGCCGTTGAGACGCGTCTCAAAGCCCATGCCGCCGCGCCGGCGCCGGGTGGCCTGACCGAGCCTGATCCGGGCGACACCGAGCGCTGGGAAGCAGGACACGTATGGGGCCACCTGGCCGAGTTCATGCCGTATTGGCTCGATCAGCTCGAAAAGGTTGTGAACCAATACGGCGGCCAGCCCGTGCCATTCGGCCGGACCAAGGCTGACGCGGCGCGCCTCGAAGGCATCGCCAGCGGCCTGGGGATGCCAATCGCTGACCAGATGGCGAGCGTTCGCCAGGCGATCGAGATGGCGCGCAACTACCTGGCAGGGCTGACCCCCGGGCAATGGGAGGCAATGGGCCTCCACGCGCGACGCGGCGAGATGGGCGTCCCCGACATCGTCCGGACGTTCATGGTCGACCACCTGGAGGAGCACGCCGACCAGCTCGACGCGCTCGTCTGAGTCGTCGGGGGTGAAGGTCTACGTCGAGACCGGCGAGAAGAAGTCCTTCGCCACGGCCGTCGATTGGCCAGGCCTCGCGCGCGGCGGTAAGACGACGGAGGACGCCCTGGCGGCGCTCGTCGCCTATGTGCCGCGATACGTGAAGTCGATGGGCGCAGCAGCCAAAGGCCTCAAGGCCCCCGCCAGCGTGGACGATCTCGATGTCATTGCGCGCCTGGCGGGCAATAAGACGACCGACTTTGGGGCGCCGGACGCCATCCTTCCGGCCGATCGAGAGCGCATCAGCGAGCGCCAGCTTGATGCCGCCGTCAACAGCCTCCAGGCCGCTTGGGCGGCGTTCGCCACGGTGGCGGGTCGTGCCACGGGCAAGACGCTCGGCCCGTCCGGGCCGCGCGGAGGCGGCAGGTCCGTCGAGAAGATGACCGACCACGTGCGTGAGGCTGATGGCGGCTACGTGTCCGCGGTCGGCGGCAAGTCGAAGCCCGGGGCGGCGTGGTCGGAGATTCAACGCGATTTCATCGCGGCGGTGCGCTTGAGGAACGCGGGCGAGCTACCGGATTTCGGGCCGCGCGGCGGTGAGCGCTGGCCGGCGACGTTCGCGATACGCCGCTCCGCGTGGCACGCGCTCGACCACGCCTGGGAGATCGAGGACCGGCTGGGCTAGCGCGTTCCTACAGCCAGCCCCGCCAGCGTGCGAAGCCGAGGATGGCCAACGCCAGCACGATCATCGCCCCGATGACGAAATAGAAGTTCTGCGGGCTGTCAAAGATTTCGGCCTTGAAATTCATGCCCATGACGCCAGCGACGACCACCGCCGGTAGAAGGACGCTCGAAATCACCGTGAGCATGCGCATCACGTCGTTAGTCCGCTGGCTTGTCACCGAGATCACGATGTCGAAGCAGCCCACGAGCAGCTCGCGCGCGTTCTCGACAGCCGCGACGGCCTCGCGATAGCGCTCGGCGAGCAGGGGCCAAGCGGCGCGATCCGATTCGCCCAGGACGAGACCCGGTCGCTCGAGCGAGGAGAAGAGCTGCCGCTGCGGACCCAGTGCCCGCCGCAGCACAGAGATCTCGCCGCGCAGCACCACCAGCTGGTCGATCAGGCGATCGTCTCGGCTGGCCCGGAGCGCGCGCTGGTCGAGATCATCGATGCGGCTCTCGATCCGTTCGACGGCATGGAAGTAGCCCGACAGCACACCATCGAGCATCAAGGCGGTGAACTCGGCCGCATCGAATGCGCCGAGATCGTCCTCATCTTCGGCGAGGGCTACGGGAACCTCGAGGCCGTCGACGACCCCGTCGTGCACCGTCACCACCGCGTTGCCTTTGGCAAACACGTCGACATCAACCGTATTCGGGTGGGACCGAGACTTGCCGATGCCGATCACGCTCAGCCGCACGCGATCTTCGGCGTTGACAATTAACGGCTGCGTGCGCCCCTCCTTGGCATGCTGAAGCCAGCCATCCCAGTCAAGGACCTCGTCGACGAGCTTCAGGTCCGCCGCGTCACGCCCCAGGTCGATCCACAGCAGCTGTTTGGTGCTTGGCGCGGTCATGCCCTTGCGGATCTCAACGTCGCGATCATTGCGGTTCGTGTCGAACAGGTGTCCCGTCACGCCCGTGACCTTCTTGACCATGTCAGCAATCTAACAAGGACGACATGAAGGACGCGCCCGCAATCGCCGGCTAACCGTGAAGTTCAGGCTTCTTCGCGCCGCGGCCCTCGTTGAGCACGCTCACCAGGATCGAGATCACGTTCTGCGGCCGCTCGGCCAGACGGCGCATGTAGTACGGGTACCACTGACTGCCGTACGGCACGTAGACGCGCACTGTTTGGTCGAGTGCAACGAGGCGCTCCTGCAGGTCGCGCCGGATGCCGTAGAGCATCTGGAACTCGTAGCGCGACGTATCGATGTCGTGCGCCTTCGCGAATTCGAGTGCGTGATCGACGAGCCGGTCATCGTGGGTCGCGAGGCCGGGATAGGTGCCTTCTGTCAGCAGCCGCTCCATCAGCTCGATGTATGAGCGGTCCACCTCGTCGCGCGTCCTGAAAGCGATGCTGGCCGGCTCGTCATAGGCGCCTTTGCACAGCCGGACGCGGATTCCATCTGAGTTGAGCGCGGCAACGTCGGCCGCCGAGCGGCGCAGGTACGACTGGATGACCGCGCCGACTTCCGGATACGACCCGCGCAGCTCGCGCACGATCTCGAGTGTCTTCGACGTCTTGGTGTGGTCCTCCATGTCGATGCGCACGAACGCCCCGGCGACGCGCGCGCGCTCGACGATGCGGCGCACGTTCGCGACGCAGAAGTCGCGATCGATGTCGAGGCCCATCTGCGTCAGCTTCACGCTGACGTTTGCCTCCAGGCCGCGCGCCTGCAGCGCGTCGAGTGTCTCGATGTAGCGATCAGCGGCAGCGGTCGCCATCGCTTCGGACGCGACCGACTCACCCAGCACATCCACGGTCCAGCGCATGCCCTGCGCCTGCAGGCCTTCGAGGGTGGCCATGGCGTCGTCGAGTCGCTCTCCTGGGACGAAGCGGCGGACCATGCGTCGCGTCAACGGGAACGCGGTCGCGAGCCAGCCGAGGAACCGCCGGTGTGACGCCCAAAGGAAGAAGGCCTTCGACAGCTTCGCCGGGATGGCCCGCGGATGGAGCCTGGCCGCTTCGATCGCGGCCGCTTCCTCCTCGCGCCGCTCGACCGCGGCAACGATGGTCGGCGCGGGGATGACGCCATCGAGCGATCCGTCGGGCTGGCGATACAGGCGGCAACCCAGGTGCACCGGCTCCCCGGCCGGGGGCGGGACGACGTCGCGGCCGTCAATGCGCAGAGTGGGCGAGCCGTGAAAGCCAAGCCCCGCAGCGGTGTCGAGATCGCTGACGTAGACGCGATCAATGGCCGGCGTATGGCCGTTGTTGGCCAGGGCCTGTCGCGCCACTTCCTCGGCACGCTCAAGATGCGGACAGTCGACAGTGGCCAGCAGCTCGACGCGCATCAGGTGTCGCTCACGCAGCCGATCATCTCGGCCGGCAGTCCGGGCTCGCCTGTCGTGCCGCCCGTGACGAAGTCGTACGGCGTGCCTGACCAGCGGCCGGGCAGCCCAAGGTAGGTCTGCGGCTCGCCGTCGCCGAGGAAGCCCGTCCAGTCGGGCGATTGGAAGCCAATGCTCTCGTATGGCGCGACGGCCGCGACTCGCGCGTCCTCGCCGCTCGCCTCAATCAGGAAGCGGCCGCGGAAGTTCGCGTCCGTGGCCATCGCGCCACGCAGGTACCAGCGCAGGGCGCCATCGGATGCGGTGAAGTAACGCAGTGCGTCGAGCTGCCACGGCCCGTCGGCGCCCAGCTGGTCCCCAAGAATCGATAGCGCGCCATCGTATTCGGGCGAGCCCGCACTGGGGGTAATCCAGCCGTTGACGCAGTCGTCCGTTGGCGCGCCCGAGGTAGACGCAAGGCTGGGCAGAGGGGACCCATTGGGGTTGGCTGTGGCCGGGCCATCGGTCGGCGGGTAGGTGGTGATCGCCACCGGTTCCTTGTAGCAGCCGCCCACAAGGCCGATCAACAGCAATCCCGACACCGCCGCAGTCCGCGCCGAAGTCGCCAGGCTCCTCACTCCTTGGAGGTGTCGCTCTCCAGCGTCCGGCCGAGCTCCTCGGTCCGCCGGTAAGCAGCCCATACGGCTTCGCTGAGCACCGTCCGGAGACGGCCCGACTCGAGCTCGTGCAGCGCCGCGGCGCTTGTGCCGCCGGGCGACGTGACCATGTTGCGCAGCTGGGCGGGATGCATGCCGCTCGACTTCGCGAAGAGCGTGCTGCCCTCGAGCGTCTCGATCACCAGGTCATGCGCGATGTGGCGCGGGAAGCCCAGGTGAACGGCGGCGTCGATCAACGCCTCCATGACCAGGAAGACGTAGGTTGGGCCGGTGCCGCTGACCGCGGTCGCCATCGCGACGTATTTCTCGTCGTCGACCTCGAGCTGGACGCCCAGGCTGCCGAGCAGCACGCGCGCCTGGCCCCTTTGTGCCTGGGTGACCTTGGGCATGGCGTACCAGACGGTCATGCCGCGACCAAGCTGAGCCGGGGTGTTGGGCATGCTGCGCACGATCTGGTCGTGGCTGAGTGCGTTGGCCAGGGCGGTCGTCGTCGCGCCGGCGATGATGCTGATGACCAGCTTGCCCTTCTTGAGTGCGGGCGCGATCTCGCGGCCGACCTTGGCAAGCATCTGGGGCTTGATTGCCAGCACGACCACGTCGGCCTTCTCGACCGCGCTGGCATTGTCCTCGACCGTGCTGATGCCGTAGCTACTGATGAGCTCGGCCCGCCGATCGGCGCGGGGATGACTCGCGATTATGCGATTCGGCGCGACCTGCTTGCCGCGCAACAGGCCGGCGATCATGGCCTCGGCCATCACGCCCGAGCCGATAGTTGCGATCGTGGACTTGGCGAGCGGCATGGCCGGGAGTTTAGTCGCCGTCCGCGACCGCTTCGCCCAACAGGAAGAAGCGCGATGTCGTAGTGACCTTGGCTGACGCGAAGCCGGCTGCAGCGAGTGCTGTCTCGAGCTCTTCGGGTTGCCAGTAGACCTTGACGATCGTGAACGTCTGGCCGTCGTCGAGCTTGCGCACGCTCAGGTCATCGGCTGGCAGGGGATGGTCGATCGCGCTCGACTCGGGGTCGCGCCGAGAGTCGATGAAGGCCATGCGGCCACCGGGTTTGAGCCAGCGCCGGCAAAGGGCGAGAAAGTCGCCGAGTCGAGCGCGTGGCACGTGGCTGAGCCAGAAGCCGCAGAAGAGCCCGTCGACCTGGCGATCCGGCTCAGCCCACGCGTCACGCACGTGGATGTGTGCCGTGAGACCGTGCGCGACCAGGCGCTGCCGCGCGAACTCGAGCGGCTCCTCGTTGATGTCGTACAGCCACAGAGTGGACGCCTTCTGGGCGAGCAATGGCGACCACCAGCCGGTGCCCGCAGCGAGCTCGACGATCTCGCCGCTCAAGGGTTGCGCGTCGAGCCAGAGCGTCGCCGTATCCAGGTCCGCCGTCCATGCCGTGTCGGCGATAACTCCACGCGAGTAGCGGCCCTTGCGCAGGAACCAGTCGTCGTACTCGCCCGCGCGCGCCGCGTAATAGACCTTGAGCTCCTCGTCGGCGCTGCGCGCCGGAGCAACGGCAACCGATGAACCGCGCTCAGCCTCTCCCCTGATCCGGAGGCCCTCCTTCAGTCGGAAGCGCAGGAACTCGTTCTCGCCCGCCCGGCCGACGCAGTCGGAACAGAGCAATGCGAAGCCCTCGAGGTCCGAGTCGGTTCTTGTCCGGTGGAGCTGGCCGCACCAGAGACAGTTGAACTCCGGCTGAAAGCTCAAGCGGGGACCTCGACCGGAAGCCAGCCATCGGCGGGCACGTCATCGGTGAACTCACCCGGGTCGAAGAGCTCGGCCAGGAGAGCGATGCCATCGACGACGCGCGGCCCAGGCCTCGAAAAATACGCCGAGCCGTTGAGCGCGTAGACCGCGCCGCCGCGCACCGCGTCGAGGCTCTCGATCCATTCGGGCCGGGTGGCGCGCCCACGCCGCCACTCGTCGGCAGTCAGGGGAGCGTCGAAGCCGCACGGCATCAACAGCAGCTGCTCGGGCTCGACATCGCGCACGTCCATCCATGTTGCCTCGCGCGCCGGCTGGCCCAACGCTCCGAGGAGGTCCCAGCCGCCCGCCCGCCGGACCTGTTCCGGCACCCAGTGGCCGCTCGCAAACGGTGGGTCAAGCCATTCGAGGCAGACCACGCGGCGCGCGGCAATGCCCTCGAGCCGGCGCTCCAGGACGCGGTTCTCGATGCGCGCCAGCCGCTCGCGCAACATCTCGACCAGGCCGACGGCCTCGTCCTCTGCTTCGGCCATCGCCCCGACGGTCGAGATGGTGTTGAGGATGCCCTCGAGTGACGTCGGCTCGAGGCTGACGACAGTCGCTTCCGAATCGAGGCGTCGCACTGCATCTGACACCTCGCGATACGACACCGCGCAGACCGAGCACAGCTCCTGGGTCAGGATCAGGTCGGGATCGGCCGCCTCCAGCGCGGCCAGATCAAGGGCATATAGCGAGGATCCGCCGTGGATCGAGTGGGCAACGCGATCGTTGATCTCGCGGCTGGTCGCGTTGGGCAGCCCGCCCACGTCGGCGGTCATGACCGGCACATCGGCCACGTCGGCCGGATAGTCGCACTCGTGCGTGCGGCCCACGAGCTCGTCGCCCAGTCCCAGGGCGCAGACGATCTCGGTCGCGGATGGCAGCAGTGAGACGATGCGCATTGCCCGCAGGATAGGCTGGCAGGGTGAGTGAGGCCGGAATGACGACGGCACCGGTCGTCGTCGAGGGGGTCTGGAAGCGCTTCGGCGCCACCGACGTCGTGGCCGATCTGTCGTTCGACGTGCGGCCGGGCGAGGTGCTCGGCTTCCTTGGCCCGAACGGTGCGGGCAAGACGACGACGATGCGCATGATTCTCGACATCATCCGGCCCGACCGCGGCGCGATCCACGTGTTCGGCATGGCACCCGGTCTTGAGCACCAGGGTCGCACCGGCTACCTCCCCGAGGATCGTGGGCTGTATCGCGACGTGCCGGCGCTCGACACGCTGGCGTACTTCGGGGCGCTGCGTGGACTCTCAATGGGAGCCGCACGGCAGCGCGCCAAAGAGCTCCTGATCGAGGTAGGCCTGGGTGACTCGCTCACCAAGAAGGCGGGTGAGCTGTCGCGCGGCATGCATCAGAAGGCGCAGCTCATCGCGACGATCATCAACTCGCCCGACCTGTTGATCGTCGACGAGCCATTCCAGGGCCTGGACCCGGTCAACGCGACGATGCTCAAGAACCTGCTGGTCGAGCAGCGCAACCGCGGCGCGGCCGTCGTGATGAGCACCCACGACATGGAGGATGCGCAACTCCTGTGCGACCGCATCCTGCTGATCGACAAGGGCCGGCGCGTGCTTTACGGCAAGGTCGACGACGTGCGTCGGGCTTTCTCTGACGGGGCAGTCGAAGTCGTGGGCAGGCACCTACCGACCGACACGGACATGCTGAAGGCCGCCACCCACGCCAATGCCTTCGACGGCTCGGTGCGCTATCTGCTGCGCGAGGGCGCGACCGCGCAGGACCTGTTCCGGGAGCTGGGCGACACCGACGCGGAGGTGGAGCGATTCGCCGTCGAGGCACCCAACCTGGCGGAGATCTTTGTCCGCGCCGTCGCCGGCGACGAGCGCACACGGACGGTCGCGTGAACAGGGTTTGATGCGCAAATCATTCCTCCGGCTAGTCCTGCTCGTCGCCCAGCGCGACTACATGCGCACGGTCAGGCGCCGCGGCTTCATCGCCGGGACGCTGCTGCTGCCGGCGGCGATGGCGTCGATGTTCGGCATCTCGGCATTGCTCTCGACATCGGACAGCGGCCAGGAGCTGGCCGAGGTGCTACTGGTCAATCAGTCGTCAGTCGAGGTCAGGGCCGATGAGCTCGTCGCGCCGCACGTCATAGTCACCAGCCTCGGCGACGCAGAGATGGCGCTTGCAACCGGGTCGCTCGGCGACTACTACCTTGTGCCACCCGAATGGCCGACGCAACCGGAGATCAAACGCGTCGTGGCCGCTGCCAGCGGGCCCGGCCAGCCGCTCGACTCGTTGCGTCTCGAGGCCTCCGCCCAAACTGAGGTCGAAGTGCTCCTGCGCGTCTCGATACTGCGCGCTGCGGGGCTGCCCGATACGGCACTCGCCCAGCTGCTGACGCCCATCTCGTTCAACGCCGTCGGGCAAGATGGACAACCGGTGACCGACGCGTCGTACATCGCGGGCTTCGCTCTGCCCTACATCTTCACGCTCATCTTCGTGTTGAGCCTCTTCATCACGAGCGGCTATCTGCTCCAATCGGTGACC
>JAXDLE010000166.1:0-6732 GCA_034666725.1 Chloroflexota bacterium | reverse complement strand
CAACGCTCGAAGGGCCAGCGAGCTCGGTGTCGAAATGACGGACCTGGATTCCGTTTTCACGCAGTCGGACGTGGTGTCGCTCAATTGCCCGCTCACACCCGACAATCGACATCTCGTGGATGGCGCGAGACTGGCAACGATGAAGCGCGGAGCATGGATCATCAACACAGCGCGCGGCGGCCTGATCGATGAGCCGGCCTTGGTCTCAGCGATCGAAGGCGGTCAAGTCGGGGCCGCCGCCCTGGATGTCTTCGAGGTAGAGCCCATACCAGACGAGAATCCGCTTCGGAATCTGGCCCGGGTGATCCTGGGGTCCCACAACAGCTCGAACACCGTTGAGGCTGAGCATCGGACGAGTGAGTTGGCGATCGACAATCTCATCCTCGGGCTCGATGAGGTGCGCCGATGACTCGGACGGTGGCCATCACCGGTGTCGGGGGCGGGATCGGCAGCGCGACAGCGGCTGCGTTCCGCGCAACGGGCTGGAGCGTGGTCGGGATGGACGTTCGCGACCTCGGCGATGGCATTCCACTCGATGACTTTCTCCAGGTCGACGTCGGCGAGGCGAACGTCGATGAACAGCTCGGCCGCTTCTTTGCGCCCCTCTCGAGTCTGGACGCACTGGTGAACAACGCGGCGATTGGGGGATCCACCATGGCGCTGGAAACAGACGTGAGTGAGTGGGACGAAATGATGGCCGCGAATGTGCGCGGCGCCTTCCTCGCGATGAAGGCGGCGTATCCGCTGTTGGAAACAAGTGGCGGCGCGGTCGTCAACGTTGCATCGGTCCACGCTGTGGCGACGTCGCCCCTCGCAGCCGCGTATGCCGCGAGCAAAGGGGCGATGGTGGCGTTGACGCGAGCGACCGCCATCGAGTGGGCGCCGCGCGTTCGGGTGAACGCAGTGCTGCCGGGAGCCATCGATACGCCCATGCTCAGAACGGGCATCGGTCGTCGATCTCCTGCCGGTAGTGTCGAGGACGCTCTTGGATCGTTGGCGCGTCGAACTCCATTGGGGCGTGTCGGTCAGCCGGATGAGGTTGCGCAGTCCGTTCTATTCCTTGCGGATGCTGAGCGGTCGTCCTTCATTACCGGTCAAACGCTGATCGTCGACGGAGGAGCGCTCGCGAGGTTGAGCACCGAGTGACCCAGCTCGAACGCGCAGGCCTCGAGGCGCTCAAGCGGACCGTCGGTGGCCAACGAGCTGCCCGCATGTCGTATGCATACCGGGATCGCATCCAGCCGGCTATCGAGGCACTCACGTATGCGCTCGCGGCAGATGGTCGGCGCTCGCGTCGAAGCCTCGATGAGCTGCGCGATCAATACCGGGGGAAGCGGTGTTTCATCATCGGAAACGGCCCGAGCCTGGCAAGGACCGATCTATCCAAGTTGCGAACCGAGTACACCTTCGGCCTGAATCGCGGATACCTGCTTTTCGATCGCATCGGCCACCCGACGACGTTTCTCGTGGCGGTCAATCGATATGTGGTGGAGCAGTTCGGCACTGACCTGCTTGCCGCCCCAAGCACGACCTTCGTGAGCTGGCGATCTCGTCATGAGCTGCCGAGCACTCGCGAGGCAATCTTCGTTCGTCGTTCCCGACTGTTCACCTTCTCCCGCGATGTAGCCCGTGACGGCGCATGGGAGGGCGGCACGGTCACCTACGTAGCCATGCAGCTCGCCTTCCACCTCGGCTTTCAGGAGGCGATCCTCATCGGTGTGGATCACTCCTTCACTTCCACAGGACCCGCGAACAAGCTCGTTACAGCCACTGCCCCTGATCCGAACCACTTCGATCCGAATTACTTCGGACCGGGCGTGAAATGGCAGCTTCCCGACCTCGAGACGTCAGAGGTTGCCTACCGACTCGCGCATGATGGGTTCGCGGCGGACGGACGGACGATCGTAGATGCGACGGTCGATGGAAAGCTGAACGTGTTTCCAAAGGCAGACTTCGAACGGCTCACGGCTTCCGCACCCTGAGGTGGAGCGTCCGTTGCCCCCAGGCGGCTCTAGCGTCCGTGTCTGGTGAAGACCGCCGGGACCGTACGCGCGAGGATTCCGAAGTCCGTCCAAATCGACCACTGATCGATATACCGAAGGTCAAGCTCAGCCCGCTCATCGAAGTCCGGATCCAGGCGAGCCTGCACCTGCCACAGGCCAGTGAGCCCCGGCCGCACCGAAAGCCGACGCCGATGCCAGATGTCGTACACCGCGACCTCGCTGGGCAGAGCCGGACGTGGCCCAACGAGACTCATGTCGCCGACCAGGACATTCCACAGCTGCGGAAGCTCGTCAAGGCTCGTGCGCCGAAGGGTCACGCCAAGACGCGTGATCCGCGGGTCGTCGTGGATCTTGAACGCGGGGCCGTTGATCTCATTGCGGTGAGCCAGCTCGGCCAATCGAAGCTCCGCGTCGGGTTCCATGCTACGGAACTTCAGGATCGTGAAGGGCCGGCCATGTCTGCCGATTCGAGTCTGCCGAAAGAGGATCGGTGAACCGTCCCGGAGCCAAAGCGCGGCTCCAACCACCAGGAGCAGCGGACTCAAGGCGGCGAGACCAACGGCACTACCCAGGACGTCGATCACACGTTTGATCGCGCGCTCCACCTCTCGCTGACCGTCGTGGACGACTGACTGGACGAGGAATCCATCGAACTCTTCCTGGAGCGCGCCGGCCAGCACACCCTCCGTCGGGTCGCGTGGCACTCTGACCGTCTTACCTTCGTCGGCCGCAATCGTGATGACGGGATCAAGGTAGCGCCCTGCAGATGCCGGCAGGCACACCGCCACCTCGTCGACGATCCGCTCGCGGAACATCTGGGCAATGTCATCGACCTGACCAAGCACAGGGCGGGAGAGTGCTGGTTCCGCTCGCGCCCCGCCGGCATCATCAGCTGTGTCGAGATGGCCGATCACCTTGATTCCCAGCGCGTGGTGCTCCTCGACGCGGTCAGCGAACGCTTGCGCCAGTGGACCTGTCCCAACGACCAGCATGTAACTGGTGTCGCGCCCCATCCTACGACGGGCAGCGAACCATCCTCGGAGTGCCGCCCGCCCTATCAAGACAACCAGGGGCTGAACGACGAACAGCATCGCCAGCAGTACGCGGCTAACGTCGTCCTGGTGGAGAACAAAGAGGGAGGCGAGCGTTACGGCGACGGCGATTAGGGTGCCCCGACCAATGTCGCGGGCGTCCGCGAGCAGGCTCCAGCGGACATGGAGGCGATACAGTCCCATTCCCCAGAAGACCCCCACCCACATCGCTGCGAAAAGCAGGGCGGCGGGGCCAGGGTCAATACCGACCGACCAAACGGCGTTCGGGTCCGTGTCGAACCGCACGACCGAAACGGCCAGGAAAACGAGAACCGCGGCGACTCCGTCCGCAAGCACGAGCAGTAGTCGCAGCATCATCAAGTGGCGTCTAGTCATATGCCCAGAGTGCTGTGGTAGGTGACTTATCAGCGAACTGTGGCGTCCGCACCACGGTACCTTCGGAGCAAATCATGCGGCAACGGACAACCCATCCTGAATCCGCGGGGTAACGCATGTGAGACTGTCAGCACACTGAGAGAGGCATTTGCAGACTTCTGAGGGTGGAATCGAACCTTCAGTGACCCGAGCCAGATCTCGCGCCATCGGCCTCGGCGGTATCGCGGCGATTGGCGCTTTCACCTATATGGTGCTGCTTGGCGGGACGCACGCGAGCGAGGTCAATACCCTGCTTGCGGCGATCAGCGGGCTTGTAGCGGCTCCGATGATCGCCTTCTACATTTGGCGGATCGAACTGGCAGACCGGTTGGACCGGCTCGTTCTGACCGCAATCATTCTCTTCATCGTCAGCTGTGCCCTCTCGTTGTTACCCCGCCAATCCTTTGAGCCAGCGCTCGCGGCGATTGCCTTCGGGGCCGCTCTCTTTGTTGCCCGCGGCGTACTGGCCCGGGTCGCCGCGGCACGCGCTTTGGTTTGGGCGATCCTCGGCCTCTCCGCCGGAATTACCGTGCTTACAGCCGCACGGTGGGGCGTGTACCTGGTCGAGTGGATGTCGCTCGCCGACTGGCGCACGATTCCGGCCCTAAATATGGAGCTGCCATCGATCCCTTGGGGACACCGACACGACTTGGCTTTGCTCATCGTCATGCTCTATCCCGCATGGTGGGTCGGCCGGCCATCCCGCCCGCGTAGGTTCGCCGCTGTGATCGTCGGGGCAGTTGTAGCCGCGCTCGTCGTGATCGACGGATCTCGGATGCTGTGGTTCGCAATCGTGGCTGCCGCGGCCGCCAGCGCTGCCGTCGCAATGCGAAGGCGACCAGGTGTGGTGTTTTCTAGTGCGCGCCGGGTCGGCTTGGCTGCGTTGCTCTTGATCGGCATCGCGGGTGTCGCGCTTCTCGCGAGCGGGGTGGGAGGGTCGCTTCTGGACCGGCTGACCAACTTCGAGTCCGTCGGGTGGCGGACTGCCATGTGGCAAGCCCTTGTCGACTGGTGGCTTGCCCACCCGCTGGCGGGTGGGGGGCCCGGCTCATTTCCGTGGCTCCTCCAGGGAACCGCGTACTTCGACACAAGCAGCTTCGCCCCGCGGCATCCCGACAGCGCTCCCATCCAACTTTTGGCCGAGGCTGGGCTGCTGGGGATGGCCGCGTTGGTGGTCCTTCTCGCAGCAATCGTTCCCGCGCTGGTGCGCGCGAGAGCAGCCGCCCCGGCGTTCGCGCTCGTAGCCTTCGCAACGGCGTCGCTCGGGTCCAATCCAACTGACTTCGCGTTCATGGTCATCGTTGCGATTGCCTGGGTTGCGTATGCCCTCCCCCGCCCATCCGCCGCCGCGACCAGCGCTGGCTCTGCGGGCTCTCGAGCGCGCCGGGCGAGCCTGGTGTTGCGCAGCTCAGTTGCCGTTGGCGCCATTGGGGTAGCCGCTGTGTGGGGGATGACGCTAGGAGCGGCGGCGGCTTATGAGGATGCGCGACATGACATCTCGCGTGGCGACACGAACGCCTCCATTGAGGCGTTGGATCGAGCGGAGGCTCTGGACCCCGGAATGGGGCTCTACCCTCGCCAGAGCGCGACCCTCCAACTTAGCCTTGGACGGCCTGGCGCCGCGCTTCCAGAGCTACAGCACGCGCTGAGGTTGAATCCGCTGGACGACCTGGCCTGGAGGACGCTGGCTTTGGCGCATGACGCCATCGCGGACGATGCCGAAGCCGATGCGGCCATCCGGCAGGCACTCGATCGTCAGCGCTCCGATCCCGCGAACCTTCTGCTCGCTGCGCTTTGGGAGGCGGACCGGGGAAGCTTATCGCTCGCGCAAGACCTCGTCGCCGAGACCATCCAAGCTTGGCCCGAGGTGATTTATTCAGCCACGTGGGATTCCTATATGTCCGCGACCGGCCTTGAGACTGAGGCTTTGGTGGCCAATGCGGCGGATCGGTGGATATCCGGCCGACCACAACCGGAGCTCACGGCCGATCAAGGCCTGTGGCTAACGGTCATCGCTGGCCGCGAGGAGTCGGTCGACCGCGCCTTGAAGGAGAGCGGTCACTCAAGTACCGTTGGATCGGCGGCCGTCTCGCTGCTTCGATGCGAGGCCGCGACGGAGATTCTCGACGGCGCATCCCCTGCCGACCTGCGAAACGTGACGTACTGGCTGCTGAGGATCCGGGATGCTTCGCTGACCGGTGTCGACGCAAGCCAGGTGCGGGACATGGCGGAACTGATGCGGCGGAGGCGAATCGGGGACCATAGCGAGTCGATGAACCCGCTGGACGAGAACTCCCCGCGCGGCCTCAGCAGTGATCAGCGGGGATACCGCAGGTCGGCCATCGCGTGGGATTCGTACCCGCCCGCTTTACCCAGCCCGCTCGATGGGATGGCGCAATGGTTGCGTGGCTCGGATTGCGACCGCTGACAGAGGACCATTGAGCGGGAACCATGGTCCGGTCGCGCGGTCAAGGAGGCGTGTCAGACTGTGCGCGTCTTCATCCACAGTGAGTCAGAGCAATGATCCTCCTCTACATCGATCCCGGCGCCGGGACCATGGTGATCCAGGCCGCTCTCGCCGCCCTGATCGCCGTCCCGTTCTTCTTCCGCACCCAGGTCAGCCGCGTGGTCCAGCGTCTGCGCCACCTCCGCGGCCGAGACAACGACGAGTCGCCAACTCAGTCCTGACCGAGGCGACGGGAAGGGCTCCGCTCGCCAAGCGTTGCCCGACGTGAGCTACAAGGAGATGCCGGCTGATCGCGCCCGCGATCGGACGCGACGGATCCGCCTCAATTCCGCTCCGTGGCATCCGCTGCTCTTCGCGACGGTCATCGTTCTGAGCGCCTGGTTCGATGCCACGATCAGCCCGTACCCGCTGGGCCGACCGCTGCTGGTCGCGGTTCTCGGCGCCACCGCGCTGACGGTCGTCGCCGGGCTCGTTCTTCGCTCGGCACGGATGGGCGGACTCGTCGCGACGGCGACCATCTGGGTGCTCTGGAGTAGGAATCTGCTCGCCCTCGCGGAGACGGCGATCAGCCGCCTGGGGGTGGGCGGAGTCGCGTTCGCCGTGGCAATCGTGCTCGTGCTCATCCTCGTGGCGCGCATCCTCCGCCGGGGGATCGCCCGATGGACGGTCGAGGGCGCGACATCCTTCCTCAATCGCGGAGCCTTGCTCCTGCTCCTCGTCACGGTCGTCATGGCCGTCACGACGGGCAGTGTGGGGCGAGCCATCGCCGACCTCGACCAGGGCCAGGACCTCGAGA
>JAXDLE010000165.1:0-8410 GCA_034666725.1 Chloroflexota bacterium | reverse complement strand
GGTCCGCGGCGGGATCTTCAGGGTCCGGCTGTAGCATCGCCGTGTGAGCGACGAGGGCGAGCGCCGCGGCCTGGGCTTCGGCACGCGCGCCCTGCGCGCGGCGACGACTGCACCGCGGGTCGACCAGACGCCCGACTCAGTGCCGATCTACCAGGCGGTCACCTACAGCGCCGAATCAGCCGCCGAGCTGGCCGACGTGCTGGGCGACACCATTCCCGGCTATGCCTACTCGAGAATCGACAGCCCGACGGCCTCGGCCCTGGCCGCGACCCTCGCCGAGATCGAGGGCGCGGAAGCCGCCTACGTCTTCGCGAGCGGCATGGCCGCGGTCCATGCGACGTTCGTGTCGCTGCTCAAGCAGGGCGATCACGTCGTGGCGGCGCGCCAGATCTATGGCAGCGTCCAGCATCTGCTTGACAAGATCCTGCCGCGCTTCGGGATCGAGACGACTTTCGTCGATGCCACGGACCCCGATGCGGTCGATGCGGCGATCAGGCCGAATACCCGGCTGCTCCACGTCGAGACCATCGCCAACCCGACCATCGTCGTCGCCGACCTCGCCGCGCTGATCGCGCTCGGCCACCGGCGCGGCCTAACGGTCAGCGTCGACAACACGTTCGCCTCGCCGTGGCTGTGCCGCCCGGTCGAGCTCGGCGCGGACCTTGTGATCGAGGCCCTGACCAAGTGGATCGGCGGCCACTCCGACGTGCTCGCCGGCGGCGTGTCCGGCCGCAAGGACTTGATTGCTGCCATCAGGCGCGTCCAGATCGACACCGGCGGCACCATCGCGCCGCAGAGCGCCTTCCTTGTCCTGCGCGGCATCGAGACGCTCCACGTCCGCATGGAGCGCCACAGCGCCAGTGCGCTGGCGGTCGCGCGCCATCTCGAAGCGAGTGGCCTGCAGACCGTGAGCTATCCCGGCCTGCAGTCCCATCCCCAGTTCGCGGTCGCCCAGCGGCAGCTGCGCGCGGGCGGCGGGATGATGGCGTTTGAGCTGGCCGATCGCGCCACCGCCGAGCGATTCCTCGACGCGCTCACGCTACCGCCGCGCACCGCCTCTCTGGGGAGCGTCCGCACCATCGCCGTTCACCCGCCGTCGAGCACGCACCGCCAGATGGACTCCGCCGGACTCGCCGCCATAGGGATCCCCGCCGGCCTCGTGCGCGTCTCAGTCGGGCTGGAGGAGATCGACGATCTCATCGCCGACTTCGATCAGGCCCTCGTCGCAGCGCGGACAACTGTCGGCGCGACGGCCTGAGCAGACCGTCGGCCTGACCCACTCCACTTCGAGGTCGCAATAGCGGACATGGCAAGCACGACGCTCGGCGCCCGCCGCGCCGTGATCGCGCTGAATCCTCTGGGCCGGCTGGGCTGGCTGGCGTGGCACACCCTGACGAGCGTCAAGTTCGCAGTGCTCCAGATCAGCATCCTCGCCGTGGCCGGCGTCTTTGGCGCGGTCCTGCGCCAGCTGCCCGCATTCGCCTTGCACGATCCGGCCGCATACGCCGACCAGATGGCGCAGATCCATTCCGCGTATGACCCGCTGAGCGTGCTCGGCCTCAATATCGGGCCGGGCATGGTCGACCTATTCGAGCGGCTCGGCCTGTTCCGCGTGTTCTCCGCGCCCTGGTTCGTGATGCTGCTCACGTTGCTCGTGGTGAGCATCACCGTGTGCACGCTCAATCGGCTGCCCGACCTGTGGCGCGGCGCGCAGCGCGTTCGCGTCGTGCAGGCCGCGCCCTTCTTCGACCTGCGCCTTGACCACAGGGCCGCGTACGCCGACGCGGGCACGGCCGGCGCCGATGCGCTCAGAGACGTGTTGCGCGGCGGGCGCTACCGCGTGCGTGAGGAGATCGCCGACGAAAAGGACGGATCGACGGGCATTCGCCACGTCTACGGCGACAAGAACCAATATCTGAAGCTGGCGACGCTGTTTACCCACCTCGGCCTGATCCTGTTCCTGGCCGGCGCCGCGGTGACCACGGGGCTCGGTTACGAGACGGTGGTGTTCCTGGGCGAGGGTCAGACGGCGCCCGTGCAGGCGGTCGGTACGCCCGACAACCTGCTGGTCAAGAACATCCACTTCGAAGCCCCGACTCGACCGGACGGTTCGTTTGCCGACTTCCGGACCGATCTCGCGGTCTACCGCAACGGCGCGGAGGTGGCGCGCAAGATCATCCGCGTCAACGACCCGCTCGAGGTCGATGGCTACGTCTTCCATCAGAACACGTTCGGGCCGGCCGAAAGCCTGTCTATCTGGGACAGCTCGGGTCAGCTCGTATGGGACGGACCGGTGCTGCTCGACGGCACCCTGGCCGGCCTGCCCCAGGGCTTCTTGACGATCCCGGGCTCGCAGCTCGGCCTGCTGGTCGTGCTCAACCGTGCGACCGACGGCACGGCGCTCCTCGCCCTCACCGGCATCACCGCCGAGGAGCTGCCCACCGGCGGCAACGTGTGCTTTCTCCAGGTCGTCGGGCTGGGCGCGACGACGGAGCCGGGCACGACTTGTGGCTTCACGATCGGCTGGGCGTCGGCCAGCGCGTATACGGGCATGGTCATCAAGCGCGACCCCGGCCAGGGCTTCATCTGGATCGCCTACCTGTCGCTCATCCTGGGCCTCGCCCTGACCTTCTACTTCCCGCGCCGGCGCGTCTGGGCGCGGCTGGACGGGGAGCGCCTCGAGCTGGCCATGGCGGCCGACAGGTATGTCGATGTCGAACGTGAGTTCGGCCGGCTCCAGGACGAGCTGTCGGCCCGACTACGTAACCGGCCCGAGTCCCGTTTGCAACCGAAATCGCCGGGCGCCCGGACGTAGACTCGATGCCAGCCGTGCCATGTCGGCTGCGAGCTTGCGCGGAGCGACGGAGGGACTATCGACGATGGTGCTCGACCTGGACCAGAAGAGCGTCGGAGTCAGCAACGGCTCCGCTGACAGCCCTGCCAACGGCAGCGGCCGCACTGCGCCGCGCGGCGCCACCGGCGGCGCCACATTCACGGGCAGCGGCATGACCGCACGCCAGGTCGCCACCAGCGCGATATCCAACACGCGGGTCGAGTCGACCCAGGATTTCCTCGCCCACGCGGGCGCCGACATCTACGGGCAATACGTGTTCGGCGAAGAGGCGCAGCGCCAGTACCTGGCGAAGCCCATCGCCGCCAAGCTGCGCCGCACGACCGCCGGGCTCGAGCCGTTCGACCCGCAGATCGTCGATGCCGTCGCGCACGGCGTGAAGGAGTGGGCGCTGGCCCATGGCGCCACCCACTACACGCACTGGTTCGTGCCCATGACCGGCTCGACCGCGGAGAAGCACGATTCCTTCCTCGTGCCGACGGGCGACGCGCGCACGATCGCCGAGTTCAGTGGCAAGAACCTCGTCCAGGGCGAGCCGGATGCGTCGTCGTTCCCCTCGGGCGGCATCCGTGCCACCTTCGAGGCGCGCGGCTACACCGCGTGGGACGTGACCAGCCCGATCTTCCTCCAGGTCGAGCCCAACGGCGTCACGATGACCATCCCCACGGCCTACGTCTCGTTCACCGGTGAGGCGCTCGACCACAAGATCCCGCTCCTGCGCTCGCAGGCCGCGCTCGGCAAGCAGGCGTTGCGCATCCTGCGCTGGTTCGGCAACGACAAGGCGACGCGCGTCCTGACCGCGATCGGCCCCGAGCAGGAGTACTTCCTCATCGATCGGCGCCTGGCCGATCAGCGGCCCGACCTGCTGCTCACCGGCCGCACGCTCTTCGGCGCCCCGTCGCCCAAGGGACAGGAGCTCGAAGACCAGTATTTCGGCCCCATCCGCGAGCGCATCCTCGCCTTCATGATGGATCTCGACCGCGAGCTGTGGCGCCTGGGCATCCCGGCCAAGACGCGCCACAACGAGGTCGCGCCGGCGCAGTTCGAGATGGCGCCCGTGTACGAGCCGACATCGGTCGGCAGCGACCACAACATGATCGTCATGTCGACAATGCGCCGGCTCGCGTTGCAGCACGGGCTGATGCTGCTCATCCACGAGAAGCCGTTCGCGGGCATCAACGGCAGTGGCAAGCACAACAACTGGTCCATGGCGACCGATCTGGGTGAGAACCTGCTCGATCCGGGCAAGGACCCGCACGCCAACGCCCAGTTCCTCGCGTTCCTGCTCGCCGTCATCCGCGGCGTCAGCACCCATGCCGATCTATTGCGGGCGTCGATCGCCGACGCCGGCAACGATCACCGCCTGGGCGCGAACGAGGCACCACCGGCAATCATGTCCGTCTTCCTCGGCTCGCAGCTGGTCGACGTGATCGAGCAGATCGAGAAGGGTCCTGCCGCGACATCGACGGACGGCGGCTCGCTCGACCTGGGCGTCGACTCGTTGCCCGAATTGCCGCGCGACGCCACGGACCGCAACCGCACCTCGCCCTTCGCCTTCACCGGCAACAAGTTCGAGTTCCGCGCCGTTGGTTCATCGGCGCCGATCTACTGGCCGCAGACGATTCTCAACACGGCGGTGGCCGACTCGCTCAACGAGCTCGCCGACGCGCTCGAGGCGCTCGCTCCAAAGGACTTCGATGGCCTCGAAGAGATCCTTTCGGACATCGCGCGCAAGCACAAGCAGGTGCTCTTCGAGGGCAATGGCTACTCCCCCGAGTGGCACGCGGAGGCCGAGCGACGCGGGCTGCCCAACAACAAGACCACGGTCGACGCGCTCCCCGCTTTGTCCACCGACAAGGCCAAGGCCATCTTCTCGACGTTCGGCGTCCTATCCGAGCGTGAGCTCGCGGCGCGCGTCGATATTGGCTGGGAGCGGTACGTCAAGGTCGGCAACATCGAGGCCAATGCCGCACTCGACATCGCGCGGACGATGATCATGCCGGCGGCGGTGCGCTACCTGGGCCAGCTCCTGCCCGCCGGGACCGCATCACGCGCGGCCGCAGACCTGGCCACGCGGCTGGGCGAGCGGATCGACGCGCTGGGTTCGGCAATCAACAAGCTCGAGCACGCGCAGCATGCCGCGCACGAGACGCGCTCCGTCCAGGACGAGGCGCGGGCGTTCGTGCAGGAGGTCATCCCCGCGCAGAATTCGCTGCGCGAGATCGCCGACGAGCTCGAGACGCTCGTTGCCGACGACCTGTGGCCGCTGCCCAAGTATCGCGAGCTCCTCTTCCAGTACTGAGCGCCGCTCCTCGGTGACCACGTACGTCGATCCGGTCGCGCAGGGAACCGAGTACCAGCGGCTGCTGCTGTCACTCCTGGGCGAGCGCGACCCGGCGGACGTCATGCAGGCCACGCCGGCGCGGCTGCGGGCGCTGGCGGCCGACGCGGGCACTGACCTGCGCACGCGGCCGGAGCCCACCGAGTGGTCGGTCGACGAGTGCATCGCCCACATCGCCGACGCGGAACTGGTGATCAGCGGGCGGCTGCGCTTCATCCTTGCCCAAGAGCAGCCGCCGCTGCCCGGTTATGACCAGGACCTGTGGGTCGACAAGCTGCACCAGTCGCACCATGAATCGCTTGACGAGTTGCTCGCCTGGTTCGAGCCGTTGCGCGCTGCAAATTTGCGGATGTGGAACGAGTCCAGCCCGGCCGATCGGGCGCGCGTGGGCATGCACAGCGAGCGCGGGCCGGAGAGCTTCGAGCTGACCTTCCGACTGTATGCGGGCCACGATCTCTTCCATATCGCCCAGGCTGAGAAGACGCTGGGGTTGGTGGCGGCGATTTCCTGAACTAGCCAACCTCCGCTGTTGGCGGGCGAGGCACCCTGGCCGCAGCCTTAACGAATTTGACGCACAAGATGGCTTCGCTATGCGAATCCGCAACCGTCGCGGCCTCACGCTTGCCGAGACGGAGGAACGCACAACAGATGGCGCTGCGCGCGGAAGATAGATCCGCCCCGAACGGTTACGTCCAGCGGCTGGACCGTGACGAGCGGGAAATGCGCGTCGTCGAATGGCTGGTGGCGGGCGTCGCCCTGTTGGCCAGCCTCTTCCTGTCACTCCCAAGATAGAGCGAGAGGAGACAACGCATGCCTGACGACACTGTTGTGGTCAATGGTGGTGGCGGCAGCTCTGCGGCGACCATGTTGATCGCCATAGTCGTGCTGATCATCGTCCTGGCCGCCGGGTGGTATTTCTTCATGGGCCCCGGCGCGAACCAGAACGGCAACAACGACATCAACGTCCAGGTCCAGCTGCCGACGGCTGTTCCCTAAGCGCCCTCGCGTCTGGCGCCGGTGGCCTCGCCGCCGTCAACGCCAATGACGTTGCCAGTCATCCAGTAGAGGTGCGGCGAGGCGAGCGCGATTAGCGCCTCGCCTACGTCCTCAGGCCGCGTAAGCCGGCCGCCCGGGTTGCGCGCCTCGGCCGCTGCGCGCAGCTCCTCGTGACCGGGGATGCGTCGCAGCGCCGGCGTATCGGTCACGCCGGCGCGGATGGCGTTTACCGTGATGCCGTGCTGGATCAGCTCCATCGAGAGCTGGCGTACGTGAGCCTCGAGGGCAGCCTTGGCGGCCGAGACCGGGCCGTATGTCGGGACCGCACGCGTGGCTCCCTCACTGGTCATCGCGAAGACGCGCGTGCCGTTGCCCAGCAAGCCGGCGTGGAATAGATCGCGCACCCAATAGATGAGCGAGTGGGCCATCACGTCGGCCGTCATCTCCAGCTGCTTCTGGCTGACTTCCTTCTGATCGGTGTCCTGTGTGACGTAGGACAAGGTCGTGCCGAAGGCGAGCGAGTGCAGCACCACACAGATGAACGGATCCTTGCCAGCCGCGCGCCGCTCCTCGAATAGCTGCTTCGTGGCCTCGATGACGCCATGGCGCTTCTCATCGTCAGCGGCATTGACGTTGTGGAAGACGACGGGCACGCCCGTCGCGGCGATCTCTTCCTTGACCTGCTGAGCGGCGGCGATGGTGCCGCGCAGGTCGAGGTGCACGCCGATGATGGGGTATCCGGCACCAGCGAGCGATCGGCCACAGGCGGCGCCAAAACCGCTGCTGGCACCCAGGATGAGCGCCCAGCGCTCGCGCTTGTCGTCCATTCGCAGCCGAGTTTAGCGGGCGCGCTAGGCTCCGCCGTGTGAGCGAAGCCGACCTTGCCACGGACTCTCCCGTGGAGGCCGAGGCCGAGGCCGATGCCGAGCTCGTACAGGCTCCCGCGCCCGCCCCTGGGACCGATGTTCGCCCCAACCTGACGCTGTGGCTGCTGAGCGCGGCCCACGCCGTCAACCACGCCCAGGCGGCGCTGCTGCCACTCGTCTACATCGCGATCATCGCCGAGTTCCATGTGAGCGTCGCTGCGATCGCCTTCCTGACCGCAATCGGCAGCATGGCGAGCGGCCTGATACAGCTCTCGTATGCGGCCGTGACCCGGTTTGTGTCGCGGCGCGTGATCCTGACGATCGGCGGGCTCGTCTTCGGCGGCGGGATGGCTGCCCAGGCGCTCGCCGGCAGCTTCGTGCCGTTCAGCGTGGCCAACGTGCTCTCGCGCGTCGGTGGCTCGCCGCAGCACCCGGTCGGCAACGGGCTCATCGCCGAGCAGTTCCCACCCGAGCGCCAGGGCTTCGCCATCTCGGCGCATATCGCGGGCGGCAACGTTGGGTCGGTGCTCGTGCCGCTGATCGGCGCAGCGCTCATCGTCGGCGTCGGCTGGCGCTGGACCGTGGTCGCGTTCGGCCTGCCGGCCATGCTGATCGCGGCGCTGTTCTTCCTGCTGGTGCGTGAGACGGGCGCGGATCGCGCCGCCGCCCGCGCCTATGGCTCGCTTCGCTCAGCCATGTCGACGGTGGTGCGCGACCGCAACCTGATGCTCGTCTACCTCTCCGCTGCGGCGGGCGGCGGCGCGCGCGGCCTGGGGGTGTTGAACATCTTCGTGCCGCTCTACCTGCATCTCGTCGTGCGCCTCGACGACGCAACGGTGGCGCTGATGTACGCGGTGCTCGTCCTAGGCAGCGTCCCCGGCCCGGTCGTCGCAGGCTGGCTGTCCGACAGATTCGGTCGCAAGCAGCTCATCCTGGCGGCCTACATCGGCGGCATCGTCGGCCTCGTGACGTTCGTCCTTGCCGGGACGAACGTGTCAATTCTGTGGTTGGCGATCGTGCTGATGAGCATCTTCAACTTCGTCGAGAGCCCGCAGCTCCAGGCCCTGCTGTCCGACCTGTCGCCACCGGCCTTGCGTGACGCGAGCTTCGCCGTCTACTTCACGCTCGCCTTCGGCGTGGGCTCGCTGTGGGTCGCCTTGTACGGCGTCGTGGTGTCGCTCTTTGGCGAGACAAGCGGCCTGCCGCTGACCTTCTGGCTGATGGCGCTCGCGTTTCTTGCCGCGTCCCTGATCGTGCTGCCTATCCGCATGCCCGCAAGGCCGGGGAAACGAGCCTAAGGAGGGGTCGATCAGGGGAATTGGTCGGGGTGGCGGGATTCGAACCCACGACCTCTTC
>JAXDLE010000164.1:0-4542 GCA_034666725.1 Chloroflexota bacterium | reverse complement strand
CTTATCTTCCTGGGTATGTCGGCCCTGGTCTACGGCTTCTTGAGCCCAACGTTCGGCCTCGACTCGAGCTCCCTGGCGCTGTTCTTGGGGTTGCTGGTGGGCCTCGCAGCCATTACGGCGGCCTTTGACCTGCCGCTGCGCATCTACCACGGCAGCACGTCGCGAGCGCATGACCGCGGCGTGCTGCGCGCTCTGTGGTGGACGCTCCTCGTCGCAGTCATTTGCGTGATCGTGTCGCGCCTGGCCAACTTCCAGCCCGGCTACCTGTACGGGCTGATCATCTCGATCGTCTTCGTCACGGGGATCAGCACGCGCGAAGAGGGCATCGGCACATGGCTCGCTTCCGTTTGGCTGCTGGTGCTGAGCTTCATCGCCTGGATCGCGCTGACCTTCGTACGCCAGGGCGCGCTCGACCCATTGTTCTCGCTCTTCCTGCAGACCGTGCTCGTGACGTTCGTCGTTGCAGGCATCGAGACGCTCGTCATCGGGCTGCTGCCAATGAAATTCCTGCCCGGCCACCCGCTCTACCGCTGGCGCAAGAGCATGTGGCTGCCCCTCTTCGCCCTCGCGGTGATGGGCTATCTGCTCATCCTTATTGACCCCACCAATGGCTACCTCTCGGAAGACAGCCGCACGCCGATGCTGGTCGGGGTGATCTTCCTACTCACCTTCGGGATCGTGTCACTTGGCACATGGGCCTACTTCCGGTTCCGCACCCCGCGTCCGGGCGCAGACGTCCCTGGAGAAGCGCCGGCGAGCTAGCCCGCAAGCCAGCCGACTGAGACGTTCTCGATCACGAGCTCGTCGAGGCGCCAGGTCTCGCCACTTCCCAGCCTGATCGTGAACGTGACGTCGCTCAGTCGAAGGTCGGCGTGGCCGGCTGGCTGGAAGCCCTCCGGATCGGGACGAACCGCCACTTCAACGGCCCCGCTCGTCGCCTCAATCTCGCTGGTCGTGCCTTGGCCGGGCCCGCGGACGTCATTGCAGTAGTACGTCGAGAGGCCATTGCCCTCGACGACCGAGACGGTTATCTCCGGATTGGGTAGCTGCTGGGTGTCGTTGAATGGGCCGTTTGCCCATGCCTCGGACGCGGCGCCGCCCCACTCGACGGTGATCGCCGCCGTGCCAGCGGCGTTGGTCGCCCAGATGAAGGCATCGCCACACCCGCCGGTGTTCACGAATTGGGCAGCCTCGATTTCGAAAGCGGCGGCGGGTCCGGTTGCCGTGGGGCTGGGCGAATGCGTTGGAAACGGCGGGTCGCACGCCAAGATCACGAACGCCCCGGCGAGCAAGATCGCAGGCAATCGCAGCATGTCGCGGCAGACGCTTACGCGAACGTTTCGGTTTCGCGCGTACCGACAGTTGTTGCCGCCGGCGAGGGCGCAGTCGTCTTCAGCCGCGCCGAGCAGCGCATCGAACCGTTCTAACTGGTCGCGGCGCAACTCTTGGCGCTTACGAGCCGGTCCTGGAGCGTCGCCGCCCGACGTACTTGAGCAAGCCGAACAGCGCGACGCCGAGCAGCGCGACGCCGAGCAGCACCAGCGCGAGCGGCCAGGGGATCGATGTTTCGGGTGCCTGGTTGACCGCGGTGAGGACTGGCCCCGTACCCGGGTCCCCCGGTGCCACAGGTGCAGCAACCACAAAGGTGAGGTCCGTGCGTTCGACGGATAGGGCCTGGGCAGTATCGGCCAGCCTGAGGGTGACGTGATATGTACCGGGCTGGAGTAGGGCCGCGAGCGGCACGGCAAGGCGAGTCGGGGTGTGCGCGTAGATGGTGTCGAGCGCAGTGCTCGACTGACTGACCAGGCCTCCGGACGCGTCAAACAGCTCGAAGTTGGCAATGGGCCTGAGGCGTACGTTGCCTCCGTTATCGAGCTCGACGTCTACCTCGGAGCGGCCGGTCACGACCGTGTGGCTGGCCTCGCCGATGGCCAGCGACGGAAAGCGTGGGCCGGGCACAGTGACAACGACCGCGACGGCCGTGCGAACGATCTGGCCGAGGCTCATCCCCTCGCTGCTGAGCACCGGCTGGTCGTTCTCGAGCACGACGCTGCTGATGTATTCGCCGGGCACCGTGTCTGTCGGTACGGCGACGGTAAATGCTCGTCGGGAGCTCATGCCGGCGCCGAGCTCGACGACTTCACTCGCGTAGCCGAGCCAGATCGTGGCCCCGGTTTGCATCTCGCCGCGGAGCCGTCCGCCGTATCCGCCGTTGGTGATCGTGTAGACGTCGGCGGCATATGTCGCCACCGCCATGGCGGCCGACCCTTCGTTGGCAAGATCGACCTCGAGAGTTTTGCTCTCGCCCGGCGACATGGTCAGCTCGAAGTAAGGCCCCGACTGGCCGATCGGCCGCACGGAGAGCCGCACCTTTGTGTCCGCCGCGAGAGTCCCGCCAGGCAGCGCGAGCGCGAAAACGAGTGGCATCAAGAAGAGCCACCAGCCGCGCCGCTGGCGTAGACGCTCGAGCGACATGGTTACGGCGTCGCCGAGATGGTGGTCGTGAGCGTGCCGGTGTACGTGCCGACCTTGCTCTGGCCTGGGATCGTGAGCGTCACGCCGAGGTCCTGGCTGTACGTTCCGTTGCCATACGCGGCGGTTGCTCGAATCGTCTTGAGCGGGGACGCCAGCGAGCCGAAGACAATTCCCTCAATCGGGATCTGCGGTCCCGTGGACGCGACGAGCGAGACGGGCTGGCCGGCCAGCATGGTCGGCTGCTGGGCGGACGTCAGGGCGAAGTTGGCAGCCGGGATGTTGGTCCCAGCGGCGGCGCCGGTGTACACGAACGCGGATGCCTGGATGGAGACGCTCCAGCCAGCGGAGGAGCCACGGCTGTCGTCGGCGGTCACGGTCATCGTGCCGGTGACGTCATGCGCGGCGTTCTGGTAGGCGACGTCCGGAAAGGCGAAGTTCGCCACGCTGGCGGACAGCCCGCCGCCGGCGGTGATGGTCTGGGTCACGGTGTCGTCGGCAAAGGCCGGACCCGCGAGTGCGCCTGCGAGCAGGCCTGCCATGCCAATGGCAAGTGCCGCGCGTCGACGGGTGGAATGGGTGTGCACGTTTGAACGACCTTTCGATATCGATGCGGGGGGCTCGAGAGTCACTCCCAGTGAAGCCGCCGTGGTCGTTCATCGGAAACGTGCGCCACAGTGCCCATGGACTGCGGCGTGATCGCCACCATCCTCGCGCTGGGGGGGCGCGTCTATGGGGCAGATGCCGCGAGTCACCAGCCGTATGCCGTCGGGTGCGCTCAGCGACGGTTGCCTGTGATCGTCACCCATGGGCCCGTGTTGAGCATTGGCCCGCGCGGCCAGGACCAGGCGTCATGATTTGGGGCTCCGGCCGCTTAGTATCCAGCGCGTGGCCGCCATCGCACTCGCATGTACGCGGCGTTCCGCCGCGTTTTTGGCCCTCGTGGCCGCTGTCGCTCTCCTCACGGGCTGCGCGCCGACCGCCACGAGCCCTCCGGCATCGCCGTCCGCATCAACAAGCGGATCTCCGGAACAAACGGCGTCCACTAATGCGTCCCCGACACCGGTCGGCACGCCGAGCTCTTTGCCGACACTGGTCGCGACTGCCAGCGCGTCCCCGAAACCGACCGCGACCACGGTCGCCGCTCCTCCCGGCAACCTCGTCATCGTCGGACGCATCGTGACGATGGACGAGCCGGCCACCGCCGAGGCGATGCTCATCGAAGACGGCACTGTCACCGCCGTAGGCACACGCGACGAGGTGTTGGCGCTCGCCGGGATCGGCGTGCCGGTCATCGACATCGGTCAGAACGTCGCCTATCCCGGGTTCATCGACGCCCACGCCCACTGGATCGGCGACCGCGAAAACTACGACGTCCACACGCCGGCGGCGGCCATGGAGGCTGCAGTGAGTCGCGGCTGGACGTCGATAAGCGAGCAGTGGGTCGACGGTGGCCGTCTTTCGGAGCTGCAGAGTCTGGCCGCTAGCAACGCCCTCCCGCTGCGGGTTGACTCGTATCTAGCCTTGAACGAGCTGAGAGTTGGCGGCTACCTAGGCGACTGGTACTCCGATCGCGATCCAGGACCGGTGGGCGACTTCCTCCGCGTCAAGGGAGTGAAGATCCATCTCGACAGCGGCAGCGGCGGACTCCTCTACTGGGAGCCGGCCGATCTCACCGCGGTGATCGGCCGGGCGGTCGATGCCGGCTGGCAGGTCTCCGTCCACGCGGTCAGCACCGAGGCCATTGAGATGGTGCTGGACGCCTTCGAGGCGGCAATCGGCCCCAATGGTCCGAATCCGCTGCATCACCGGATCGAACACGCCCTCCAGGTGACCGATCGCCAGCTGGCCCGGATGGTCGCCATGGACCTGGTGCCGGTGATCCAGCTCGACGGCGCACCTTATGACTGGGTGACGTGGGCAGCGACCGATGGGGGCGGCTACATCAATGACATGACTGCCGAAAATCTGCATTGGCTCGCCCGGTGGAAGGACTTCCTTGACGCCGGGCTGCATGTTGCGACATCGACCGACGCGCCATGGTTCTTCCCATTAGGCGTCACGGACGGG
>JAXDLE010000163.1:0-3195 GCA_034666725.1 Chloroflexota bacterium | reverse complement strand
CCTCGAACGGCTGCCCAACATCAAGGCGCTGTTCCTCGACTCCGGGCTGTCGTTCGATCAGTTCTACGGCGAGGACCCTTTGTGCTGCCCGGCGCGTGCCACGTTCCTGACGGGCCAGCACGTCCGCAATCACCATGTGACTAGGAACGACGTGCGGTTGCTCGACCCGTCGCGCACCATCGCGACGGCGCTCCATGACGCCGGCTACTGGACCGTCATGACCGGCAAATACCTGAACCTCGCCGAGCTGCTGGCCGACAAGTCGCCGCCCGGCTGGGATCGGGTGGACATGCTGATGGGCGTGGACAAGACCTACGCCTTCAGTCCGCAAACGTCGGTGTGGACCGTGGATGACCGGTCCGTTGTGCTCGATGAATATCGAGACCGCGCGAACCTCGAATTCTCCGTCGCCGAGGTCAAGTCAGCCCCGGCCGATCGCCCACTTTTCCTCTGGTCGAACCCGCGTGCACCCCACTGGGGCACGAGCAACAGAACTCCATGGCGACCGGCCGTCGAGTCGAAATACGCCAGGGATGAGCGCTGCAAGGGCATAAAGCCATGGCGGCCGCCGTCCTACGACTACACACGCCAGCCGAACGGCTTTCCGCTGGACGACGTCTGCCGTTCGCTTCTCACCGTCGATGACGAGGTCGGTGAGCTCGAAACCGCGGTGGCCGCGCGAGGGCGCGACGCCGTGTGGGTCCTGACGAGCGACAACGGCATGTCCTGGGGCGCACACGGCTTTCCGCTGAAGCGCAACCCATGGGCGACAAGGTTGCCGCTCTACGTCGCCGGTCGCGGGATCGACGCCGGGGCCACCAACGCGCTTGAGTCGCAAATCGACATAGGCCCGACCCTCGCCCAACTCGGCGCAACGGTCATGCCCTGGGCCGATGGACGCTCGTTCGCGGGTGTCCTGTTCGGCCAGCCTCGCGGGCGGCAAGCGATGATCGAGGACCAGCCTCATGGGGGCTATACCGGGGGGCGGTTCCAGAAGAGGTGGCGCGCGGTTCGCACGCTTCGTTGGCACCTCATCCGCTACGGATCGGCGAACTACCTATATGACCTGTATGCCGACCCATGGGAGCTAAGCGACGTCAAGACGCAGCACCGGTACGTTTTCAGGCGTCTGCGATCGTTGTTCCCGTGGTCCTGGAGGTGACTTTCCTCCGTGCCTACATCATCACCAGGCGGTCGTCGAAGACCGAGGGCGGCCGCGTCAGGCCCAGCTCCTGCAGAAGGCGGATCAGTCGGTAGTCGTCCGCGTACCACGCACGCACGATGCTTGTGGCCTCGGCCGACAGCTCGCGTCGAGCGGGATCCGACTCGATCCGGTTCGCCCTGTAAGCGTCTGCTGGGAGATCCGTCGGTGGAAGGCCCAGCAAGCCACCAAGCGATGCGAAGTCGGCATCGAGGCGCTCCTGCCAGCCGACGAACATGATCCTGGTCTTGCGCGCCCGGACCTGCGCCTCGTCCACGAGCCAGTCGGATAGGTGGCTGCGCAGGTGGTGGATGCTCTTCATGGCGCCTTCCGCCTCTGCCCGTTCAGTGTGGGCTCGCGACCCAAGCGCCATTGCCAAGTCCTGGGCCGAGTCGAAACGCATGAACGCGCGCCTTTCACCGGGTGTCCAGGGGTGGTGATAACGCGATCCGCCCTCCTGCCGGCGCATCTCGAACCCAGACACGAAACGCGCGACCGGCTCGCGCAGGAAGAAGAACACCTCGTCCTCCTCTGGCAGGTGAGCCAGGGAGATGCCGTGCGCATGGAGCAGGAGGCGCAGGTCGGGCGGAATACGCGTCTCATTGAGCGCAGCGTGAACGGCGGTCCCGCCCGTTCGCCGCACGTGCAGCATGTGGACCACGCGCTGGCCGTGGCGCCGCGCATCGGCAGAAGCGCGGCGCTGCGCACGGACGATCCGCGCCTGGCGGTAGCGTCGGCGCAGTGTCAGAAAGGCGGTCTCGGCGCGATCAATCAAGGGCGACGAAGTCTAGTCGCGCGGGCACTGCCGGTATGATCGGACGGTGGGACGCGCGGCCTGATTTGGTGATGGTTGACGGCGCTCGCCGGCCCGACTTCTTCATAGTCGGGGCGCCCAAGTGCGGGACCACATCGCTGCACCGCTGGCTCGTGGGCCACCCCGACATCTTCATGCCCGTGCGGCCAAAGGAGCCGATGTTCTTCAGCAACGATCAGCTGGCTCACTCCGGCATGCTTTACCCCGCTGATCTGCCACGCTACCTCGCACTGTTCGCAGCGGCAGGGCGAGTTCGGCGCGTCGGCGAGGCGTCCACGACCTACCTCGAGGCGCCCGAAGCAGCAGGGCGGATCCACGAGTTCAATCCGGAGGCACGCGTAATCGCAATGCTGCGCGACCCGGTCGAGATGATCGCCTCGCTGCACTCGATGCGCGTCAGCCAGGGACTCGAGCACATCGCCGACCTGCCCACCGCTCTGGCCGACGAGAGGCACCGACCGGGGTTTGGCGTTGTGGGCGATCAATCATCAATCAGATATCGCGATCGCACCCGCTTCGCAACAATGCTTCGTCCCTGGTTCGACGTGTTCGCGAGCGAGCGAGTCAAGGTCATCGTCCTCGAGGACGTTGCCGCGCAGCCCGCGGTTGAGTTCCAGCGCACATTGCAATTCCTCGAGGTCGATCCGGCTTACAGCCCGCAGTCCTTCGCCCGTCACAACGAGCGCGAATGGCCACGCAGCCTGTTCCTCGCGCGCGTCCAGGCTCGATTTCGGGGTCGTGGATTGAGGGATGGGGCCCGGGATCGGCTCGCCGGCCGTGCCTACCATCTGCTCGGCCGCCTCAACCGCGTGCGCGGGGTAGAACCCAGACCGATGCCTGATGACTTACGCCGCCAGCTCCGCGACGAGCTTGGACCGGACGTCGACGCGCTGAGCCGACTGCTTGGCCGGGATATGCGGCAGGTGTGGTGGCACGGGGACGCCGCTTGATGGATGTCGCACACGCGGGTATGGATCCCAAGACGGCGTCGCGGGACGTGACCGTGGTCATACCCATGTACAACGCCGTGCCGACGATCATGCGTGCGCTGGAGTCCGTCCTGTCACAGACGTCACCGCCCAGAAAAATCGTCATCGTCGACGATTGTTCGACCGACAACTCAGCCGACGTGGTGCGCACCGCCAACCGGCCCACTGTCGAGCTCATCTCGACGGACAAG
>JAXDLE010000162.1:0-3219 GCA_034666725.1 Chloroflexota bacterium | reverse complement strand
GTTTGTGTACGCGTGGATCAACGATGTCCGACGGTGGCAACGACGCTGCCTGCAATCTGTTCGCAGGTGCCATCCGGACCAATTGACTGGCTTCAAAGCGAGCGTCGGCCCTGTTCAGCAGACTATGGATCAAGGCTGGCGGCCGTACCGAGGATGGCCCACGGCGCTAGATGCCGTCGTGGCCGATTGGCTCGCGGAATTGCAAAGGCTTCGCTGATGACGCTAGTCGAGCAGTTCCGCGATCTCCTGAATAGTCCAAACGTGATCCGCCACGCCAGCCGCCATCGCGGGCGAGGTCTGCTTGCCAAGCGCCGAGTGCGCCCGAGCGAAGTTGTAGTGCATGAAGTGCAGGCTCACCATCGCGGCGTGGTTCTCGGCCTTCTTGGAGAACCCATTGGTGAGTCGCGTGAAGCGGCGCATGGACATCCGCATCGAAAGGTTGTGCCGCTCGACCTAGGAGGTCGAAATCTTCTCGGGGTTCGGATCGCCAGCGATGATGCGGACCTCTTGCCCGGTGACCTTGTTGGGGGAGTAGCGGCGGGCTGCTGGACTCCCATCCTCCGACTGCGCGACCCCGTACTGCTTGATCAACTGCGCGTAGTCGATGTCAGACCCGAACACGTATTCGACGGCTCCCCGGTAGGCGATATGGCCATCGGTGGTCAGCTGAATCCGGTTCGCCAGTCGTCCCTTGAGGTCGGTCAGGAAGTCCACCGCTTCCATCTCTCCGCGCCATCCGACCAGCCACGACGCGATCAACTTGGTGTCCGGGTCGATAGCGGTCCACGTCCAGATGTCGCCGTAGCCGTATTGGCCCGCGTACTTCTCGGGGACGTTCTTGGCCTTGGCATGGACGAAGGACCAAATCTCGTCGCACTCGATCCGCGTGGAGGTCAGATTGCGAAGGGTCCGGTCCTGAAAGGCCGACACGGCTTCCCCCAGGTTGACCAGCAGCCGGGTAATCGTGTTCCGCCCAAAGCCAGTCAAGCGAGAGGTCGAGCGGATGGAGTTTCCTTCGACCAAGCACGCGATGATCTGCGCTCGTTCTGCGGTGGACAACTGGTTCATACGGACACTATGCGTAAGAGTCGTGACAACAGTCTGTCACGATGCGTAAGAGGGAATCGGAATCGGTTGGAGAGGCGCGGACTAGGCCGAGCGGTCCCTCTCCCAACGGGCCTTAGCGGCCAGTCGCGCACTCTCGCTGCGCTGTTCGGCGGTCATGCGCGACGCCCGCACCTTGCCGCCGATGACACCGCCCAACTTGCCGCGCGCAATCGCCGCCGGGTCCTTCTCTCGGACCGGCTCGGGGGATCGCTGACCAGTCGCAAGGTCCACGACGGCCTTGGCTCGCTGGTTGGGATCGCGGGGCATCTTGGTTCGCTGCATAGCCCCGCAAGGATAGCCGGGCCATGCGTAAGAGGCAACGCATCCGGAGCACGAAATTCAAATGGAGCCACTACCGGTCCCGTGGGCGATTCACGATCGTTTGCGGCCAATATCTTGCAGAAGCGGCGGCCAGCCCGCGCGAGCCAAGCCCGGCGTGGGGCCTTTGCATGCCACCCGTACGCGTGCGGTACAAGATGGACGAACCAGGAAAGCGCACCACCATCCTCGTCGTCGAGGACGATCCCGACCTTCGGCTCGTGCATTCCGAGATCCTGAGTCACGAGGGCTACGCGGTGCTCACGGCCGCCGATGGCCTCGAAGCACTCGAGATCGTCGAGAGCCAGGGTCCGCCGACGATGATCCTGCTCGACCTCCGCATGCCGCGCATGAACGGCTGGGACCTCGTCGAGCGGCTCCGCCAGCGTCCCGCGTGGCGCGACATTCCCATCGTCGTCGTGGCCGCGCACTACCGGATCGCCGACGAGGCAGCCGCCATCGGGGCCCGCGCCTGGCTCCACAAGCCGGTCAGCATCGACGCGCTGGTTCGGGTCGTCGGCGAGGTGTCCACGGAGAGGGCCAACGGAGGTCGGTCGTGAGCGAAGGGTCTCTGCCTGGACAGGCGGAGCTCGAGACGGTGCTGCTCAATGCCGCCGATGCGATCACGGTGCAGGCGCCCGACGGATCGCTGGTGTACGCGAACCTTGCGGCGGCGCGCACCCTCGGCTTCGCCTCGCCGCAGGCGCTGCTCGAGACGCCCATCCAGCAGGTCATGAGCGGCTTCGAGCTCCTCGACGAGCACGGTGGCCCGCTGGCGGTCGATCAGCTTCCGAGCCGTCGAGCGCTCGCTGGCCGCTCGGGCCCGCCGAGCGTCGTCCGCTTCCGGGACGTCGCGAACGGAGACGACCGCTGGTCGCTGGTGCAGGCCATGCCTATTCTCGACGATGCCGGAACCCTCCGGCTGGTGATCAACACGTTCCAGGATGTCAGCCAGCTGAAGCGCACCGAGAACCGGCTTCGGCTCCTCGCCGATGCGGGCGCGGTGCTGGGCCGATCGGTCGACTACCAGGAGTCCCTCCAGGAGCTGGCCGACCTCCTGGTCGGGACCATCGCCGACTGGTGCGTGGTGGACGTTGTTGAGCCCAACCAGCCGATCACGCGCGTGGCGGTCGCCCACTCGGATCCGGCCAAGCGCGAGCTCGCCGAGGAGCTCCAGCGCCGCTATCCGACCGACCCGGACGCACCCGGCGGCGTGCACGACGTCATCCGAACCGGCAATCCCACCGTTCTCTCCGAGGTCTCCGGGGAGATGCTGCGTGCGGGCGCGCGCGACGACGAGCACTTTCGCCTGCTGAAGGAAGCCGGCATCGACTCCGTCGTCATCGTTCCACTGCGCGCGCGCGGCCAGGTGTTCGGTGCATTGACCCTGGTGGGCTCCAACGCCCTGCATCGGTTCACCGAGGCGGACCTACCGCTGATCGAGGAGCTTGCCGGGCGAGCGGCGACGGCGGTCGACAACGCCCGGCTGCTGCACGAGGCGAACGAGGCGATCCGGATGCGTGACGACTTCCTGGCCATGGCGTCTCACGACATGCGGACACCGTTGGCAGTGATCCTTGCGAACCTGCAGCTTGCCCGCCGCCGGCTGGTGGGCCGTGGCGTCGCCAACCCCGACGCGATCCAGAACCTCGACGCGGCCGAGCGCACCACGCATAAGCTCACCGGGCTCGTCGGCGAGCTGATGGACATCAGCATCCTGCGCAGCGGTCAGTCGCTGCCGCTGAGCCGAGAGCTGGTCGACCTGGCGATCGTGGTGGAAGGGATCGCGGACGA
>JAXDLE010000161.1:0-5948 GCA_034666725.1 Chloroflexota bacterium | reverse complement strand
CCGGCGGACACGCGCAGGTCAACGTCCACCGCCGGCCGCGGGTCGCGCTGCTCGCCACTGGCGACGAGCTGGTCGCGCCCGGCGAGCCGCTCGGCGCTGCGCAGATCCCCGACAGCAACACGGTCGGACTCGCGGCGGCGGCGCGCGACTTGGGCGCGGACGTGCAGGTGCTGGGAATCGCGCGCGACGACCTGGACGACGTGCTGGCCCATCTGCGTCGCGGGCTGGCGTGGGCGGATGTGATCGTGGCCAGTGGCGGCGTATCGGTCGGTGCCCACGACGTCGTCAAGGACGCCTTTGCGCAGATCGGCCAGATCGATCTGTGGCGCATCGCCGTGCAGCCGGGGCGCCCACTCGCGTTCGGCCGTGCCCCCGCCGCGGATGGCAAGGGCGAAGTGCTCCTCTTTGGGCTGCCGGGCAACCCGGTCAGCAGCCTCGTCACTTTCGAGCTGTTCGTCCGCCCCGTGCTACGGCGCCTTGGGGGGCATCACGACGTAATCGGCCGTGACATCGTTCGCGCCACGCTCGAGCAAGCGGTCAGCAAGGCGCACAACCGCCGCGCGTTCATTCGCGTGAAACTGAGCAACACTCAAGATGGCAGTGGCTGGCGGGCGAGCCTCGCCGGGGGCCAGGACTCACATGTACTGTCGGCCCTCGCGGCGGCCGACGGATTGGCGATCATTGGCGAGGAGCGCGACTCTGTCCCCGCCGGCACGCAGGTTGAGGTGATACGGATCCGATGAGGCAGCCACCAGACCGCACCGAGCGCCGCCGTCTCACCCACGTGAGCCGCGGCGGCCGGCCGCGCATGGTCGACGTGAGCGACAAACCTGCCACCGCGCGCCGAGCCGTCGCCGAGGCGTTCGTGACGCTCGAGCAGGAGACGCTGACCGCGATCATCGATGGCCAGACGACCAAGGGCGACGTCCTCACGGTGGCCGAGATGGCCGGCGTAATGGGCGCCAAGAAGACCTCCGAGCTCATCCCGTTGTGCCATCCGATCGCACTGACCGACATCGTGGTCGAGATCACGCCCGAGCGGGCAGGTCCCGGTCTGCGCATCCGCGCGACGGCGGCGACGGTGGGCCAGACGGGCGTCGAGATGGAGGCGCTGACCGCAGCTTCGGTGGCCGCATTGACCGTCTACGACATGGTCAAAGGCGTGGATCGCGCTGCCGCGATCCGGGATGTGCGGCTGCTCGAGAAGTCGGGCGGCAAGTCCGGTGAATGGCGTCGACCCACCGGCGGTGCGGCGCCGCGCGCCGCTGCCACGCCGATGCGCGGCTCATTCCGTAAGCGTCCCGACCGTTGAGCAGGGTCGCGCTCGTCCTCACGATCAGCGATCGCGTCAGTGCCGGCTCGCGCCAGGATGAGAGCGGAGCTGCTCTCGCCGCGCGGCTGGAAGAGCTCGGCTACAGCATCGAGCGCGCGACCGTCCCCGATGAGATCGATGAGATCGCCACCGCGATCAGCGGCGCGACGGGCCACGCGGCGCTCGTGATCAGCACCGGCGGTACCGGGCTTGGTCCCAGAGACGTCACCCCGCAGAGTCTGCGTGGCCTGCTCGACTACGAGATCGCTGGGTTCGGCGAGCAGATGCGGGCGTTCGGTCGCTCCAGGACGCCTATGGCCGACCTTTCGCGCAGCCTGGCCGGCGTTCTCGGCATGACTCTGGTCGTCGCCGTGCCTGGCAGTCGCGGCGGTGCGATGGACTCGCTGACTGCGATCGAGCCGCTCCTCGAGCACGCGCTCGAGACGCTCGGCGGCCACACCCAGCACTCGGCTAAGGCAACGGGCGAGGGCTAGCGATGGTCGAGCGCATCCCGCTCTATCCGGTCGCGCCCGCGCTCTTCGTCGTCGCGGTCATCGGCTTCATCCTGCTCATGGCGCGCCACCTGCGCGTCTTCGCGGTCGCGCGCCCGGCCGCGGTCGGCGACCAGCCGGGCTGGTTCACGTCGATGTTCAAGTACGCCGTCGTACAGGTACGCATGTTCCGCGACCTCGACGCCGGCCTGATGCACGCGACGATCTTCTGGGGCTTCGTGATCCTGACGGTCGGCACGGCCGACCGCGTCACCTTTGGCTTGGTCGAGCACATCGTCCGGCCGCTGCTCGACGGCTGGCTGTGGCGGCTGCTGCTGCTCGGCCAGAACATGTTCGTGCTGGGCGTCCTGGTGATGGTCGGCTACGCGCTTTTCCGTCGGCTGGTGTGGCGCTACCCGCGCAGGACAACGCTGTCCCGCGACGCGCTGGTCATCCTGTTCCTGATTGGCGGCGTCGTTCTGTCGGAGTGGTTCGCGGAGGGTTTCCGCATTGCCGCTTACGGCGATCCCGACGCGGGCTGGGCCGTCATGGCGAATCCGCTGTCGTGGGTGCTCAACGCGCTGCTTCCGGCAACGTCGTTCAGCACGGGCTACGCGCTCTTCTTCTGGGCGAACGTCGCGATCGTGTCGTTCTTCCTGGTTTATCTGCCGCGCTCCAAGCACCTGCACATCGTCACCGCGTTCTTCAATGCCGCGCTGCGCAAGATGAAGCCGCGCGGCGAGCTCCCGCAGATTGATCTCGAAGCGACGGACGCCCGATTTGGCGTCAAGACCATTGCCGACCTGTCGTGGAAGGACCTGCTTGACGGGTTCACCTGCACCGAGTGCGGGCGCTGCCAGGACGCGTGTCCGGCTTGGGCAACGGGCAAGCCGCTCAACCCCAAGACCATGATCATGGGCATCCGCGAGATGTCGGTCGAGGCCGAGGCGGGCGTGCCGCTCATTCCCTGGATCCGCCCCGGTGGCGGCACCGCCATCCACGGCACCGACAAGCCGATCGTCGACACCGCGATCCCGTACGACGCGGTGTGGGACTGCGTAACGTGCGGCGCATGCGTCGAGGCGTGCCCGGTGATGATCGAGCACGTCGACAAGATCGTCGGCCTGCGTCGCTCGCTGGTGCTCGAAGACAGCCGCTTCCCAGAGGAGCTGACCGCGTCGTTCAACAACCTCGAGCGCTACTCGAACATCTGGGGCCAGCCGCAATCGACGCGCCTCGATTGGGCCAAGGGATTGGCGTTCGAGGTGCCGACCGCCGCGTCGGTGGTCGAATCGGGCGGACCGGACGCCGTCGCCGAGCTCGAGTGCCTCTACTGGGTGGGCTGTGCCGCGTCCTTCGACGATCGCAATCGCCGGGTCGCGCGGGCGGTCGTGTCATGCCTGAACGCTGCCGGGGTGAAGTACGCAGTGCTCGGCCAGGAAGAGTCGTGCACCGGCGACCCGGCGCGGCGCATGGGCAACGACTACGTCTATCAGATGCTCGCCACAACGAACGTCGAGACGCTCAACCGCTACAAGCCCAAGCAGATCATCACCGCGTGCCCGCACTGCTTCAACTCGATTGGCAACGAGTACGGGCAACTCGGCGGCCGCTACGACGTCGTCCATCACTCGCAGTACTTGGCGCGGCTGGTGGAGGAGGGGCGGCTGCGCGTCGACGCGCGGCGCGAGGGCAGCGTCACGCTGCACGACTCGTGCTACCTGACGCGCTACAACGGCGTCGTTGACGAGACGCGCGCCGTGCTGGAAGCAGTGCCCGGCCTTGAGCTACTCGAGATGGATAAGAACGGTAAGCAGACCTTCTGCTGCGGCGCCGGTGGCGGACGCATGTGGATGGAAGAGAAGCGCGGCACCCGGATCAACGCCGAGCGCACCAACCAGGCGCTGGCCACTGGCGCCGACGCCGTCGCCACCGCGTGCCCGTTCTGCCTCACGATGATGCGCGACGGTGTCGCCGATGCCGGCACGCGCGGCGAGGGCGTCACGGTCCAGGACATCGCCGAGATCTTCGCCGCGGGCCTGCCCGCCCCTGGCACCAATGGTCGGTCGCTGCCGGTGGTTCAGTAACGGAGCGGCCGTTCCCGCCGCCAGCTCATTCACCGTGCGTAAATATTTACGCTGCGTGAATAAGGGCGTTGAGCAGAGAAACGCACCGACGCACGCTCACACGGCGCGCTTCACGTCGCGGTAGCGCTCCGAGACCACACTGACGGCCCAGCGGAACAGCAGGTTTCCCAGCCGCGGCTCGAAGTGGGTGAGCCGGGCCTGCCGACGCGCAAGTGGGTCTGCAACCGGACCGATGTGCATCCGTTGAGCGCCACGGATCAGCGCGCGCTCATAACGCGAGAAGGGCCGTCGCGGGTGCCAGGCAGCATGCTCACCGCTGGCCGCAGCGAAGGCCGCGATCGACTCGCGCGCGGCCTCTGAGAACGCGTCGAGTCCATCGCGCGGCGGCAGGACGCCGGCTGCTCGCTTGGCAGTTGCGAAGGTGCCGCGTTTGACACCGGCCTCCTCGAGCAGTCGTCGCGGAATCGGCCGATCATAGTTGCCACCGATTCGGTACGGATCCATCTCCGCCCGGTCCAGCAGGCTCGGCGCGTCAAGCGTCCGGATGGCGCCGAATACCGCGAGTGGCAGGAATGCCATGTCCGTTCGGAGCCGGAACTCGGTGAATCCTGCACCTGAGGTGCTGATCGCCGCCGCGTGCTTCCAGGAATCCCGCGTGGCCTCGGCAAATTCGATGCCCGCCCACCACCCATTGAAGAGGAGCCCGGGGCTGACGAGGCTCTCGAGACCCAGGAACACAACATCCTCGGCTGCCATACCGCTGGCCAGAAACTCGGCCTCGGCGAGATCCTTTCGCTCTAGGTATGCGAGCCGATCCACGCTGGCGTATTCAAGCCCCAAGACAGCCGCGATAGCGGCCCCATTGTCCGAGGAGTCGCTCGAGTTCCGGCTCGGACGAGCGCTCGCGAAGCCGACCGACCTCCTTACCCCAGCCTTGGCCGCGACCGATGCCACGGCCGGGCTGTCGTATCCGGCGGACACCGTTACGACAGGTTCGCGATTCGCGCCGTTGCCGATCAGTGACACGGCGGCGTTCGTGAGACGGTCCCTGTACTCCGCGAACGAATGCCACGCCGCCTCCCTGGGCCGGCGGCGCTGAGCGACGGAGAGGCCAAGGCCGATCGCCAAGTTCTCGACTCGCCACGCAGTGATCGGGACAGTGGTCGTGGGTATCTCGATGCGCTGGTGGCGCAACTGGAGCACGCCGTCGACGCGATCGTCGATCAGCCAGCACGGCCTGACTGACGCGAGAAATACGTCCGAGTAGTTCGCATCCGCGTCGAGCTTCAGGCCGCTTGCGACAAGCAGCCCGGGCAGCGAGTTCGAGACAAGCAGGGCGTCCGCGACCCGCGCGAAGTAGATGCACTCGAGGTGATGGCTGGGTGGCACGGCAAGGAGCTCGTCGCCACGCGCGACCATGCCCGAGCCGAACACGGTGGTCGACTCGGGCAACAACGTCGGATCGGCCGGCCCCACCCAGGTTCCTTCCACGAAGCCGCCGTCGAAGGTGCGCACCGACGAGCCGTGGTCGACGCTGACCAAACCGGGACGCACCGCGGCGACCCAGGCAAGCGGCGGCATGGAGGGCTGCCGCCTGAAGGTAAAGCGCCACTCAGTCACGCGCCGATCATATGGACCGGCGGCGTCCAGCCGCATTCATGCTGAGTCGCCTTGCGTGATTAGTGAGTCATGCTGGCTGACTCAGGGTCCGGATGGCATGTCGTGGCCTTGGGCGTGCTCCGCTAGCATCGGTCGCGTGACCGTTCTCAACGAAGAGCAGCAGGCGCTGCGCGCCGCCGTGCGCGAGCTGGCTGAGGCCAAGATCGCGCCGCGCGCCGCCGAGATCGACGCCAAAGGCGAGTTTCCGCACGACATCGTCGAGCTGCTGGCGCAGCACGACATGCTGGCCGTGCCGTTCCCCGTGGAGTACGGCGGCCTGGGCGCGGACATGATCAGCGTCCTACTGGTGATCGAAGAGATCAGCCGGGTGGACGCGTCGTGTGGCCTGATCCCGGCGGTGCAGGAGCTGGGAGCTCTGCCGCTGCTCCACGGTGGCAC
>JAXDLE010000160.1:0-6770 GCA_034666725.1 Chloroflexota bacterium | reverse complement strand
CGGACAGGATTTCGGGGTAGTGGCCGGGTATCTCCCACGTCGCGAAGAACGGCGTCCAGTCGATATAAGTCGCGAGCTCGGCCAGGTCGATGTCGTGCAGCGCCCGCGCACCGATGAAGGTTGGCGTCGGCGCGGGAGTGGCGGCGAAGTCGAGTTGCAGACGGTTGGCGCGCGCCTCTTCCAGGGTGAGGCGGCGCGTCCTGTCATCGCGCTCACTGAACTGGCGGCGCAGCTCGGTGTATGACTCGCGCATTGTGGCGACGAAGCCGTCGCGCTGCGCGGGGTCGAGCAGCGAGCGCACGACGCCCACCGCGCGCGACGCGTCAACGACGTGCACGACCGGGCCGCTGTACGCCGGCTCAAGCTTGACCGCGGTGTGGGCGCGTGACGTGGTCGCGCCGCCGATCAGCAGCGGCAGCGTCATGCCCTCGCGCTCCATCTCAGTCGCGACAGTGCGCATCTCCTCGAGCGACGGCGTGATGAGGCCGGACAGGCCGATGAAGTCGGCGTTCTCGGCGCGCGCCGTCTCGAGGATCTTGGGCCACGGCACCATCACGCCCAGATCGATCACCCGGTAGCCATTGCAGCCGAGCACCACGCCGACGATGTTCTTGCCTATGTCGTGGACGTCACCCTTAACGGTCGCCATCACGATTGTGCCGACGACGCGCTGGCCGTGGCCGTTGCCTGTCCTCCCTGCAGCGAGATCGGCCGCCTTTTCGGCTTCGATGAATGGCACCAGGTAGGCCACGGCCTGCTTCATGACGCGGGCGCTCTTGACGACCTGCGGAAGGAACATGCGCCCAGAGCCGAACAGGTCGCCCACGGCGTCCATGCCCGCCATGAGCGGCCCTTCGATCACATCGAGCGGCCGGGCTGCGGCTTTGCGTGCCTCTTCGGTGTCGTCGACGATGAAGTCCGCGACGCCCTCGATCAGCGCACGGCGCAGCCGCTCGTTGACCGGTGCCTCGCGCCACGCCATGTCGCGTCCCCCAGCGGTCGCCACATTGCCCGCGCCGCTGTTGGCGAACTCCGTGGCGATCTCGAGCATGCGTTCGGTCGCGTCCGGCCGGCGATTGAGGACCAGGTCCTCGGCCGCCTCGCGCAATCGCGGCTCGATGTCGTCGTACACCGGCAGCGCTCCGGCGTTGACGATGCCCATGTCCATGCCCGCTTTGATCGCGTGGTACAGGAACACCGAGTGGATCGCCTCGCGCACGGTGTCGTTGCCGCGGAAGCTGAACGACAGGTTGGACACGCCGCCGCTGACCAAGGTGCCCGGCAGCTCCTTCTTGATTCGCCGCACCGCCTCGAGATAGGCCAACCCGTAGCCGGCATGCTCCTCTATGCCCGTGCCCACGGCGAAGATGTTCGGGTCGAGGATCACGTCGGTCGCATCGAAGCCGGCCTGATCGATCAACAGCTGTCGGGCGCGCTTGCCGATCGCGACCTTGCGCTCGACGGTATCGGCCTGACCCTGCTCGTCGAATGCCATCACGATCACCGCCGCGCCGTAGCGCCGCGCGAGTCGAGCCTGGCGCAGGAACTCCCCTTCGCCTTCCTTGAGCGACAGCGAGTTGACGATGGGCCGGCCCTGGACGTGCTTCAGGCCCTCTTCGATGACAGTCCACTTGGACGAGTCGATGACCACCGGCACCTTGGCGATGTCGGGCTCGACCGCGATGAGGTTGAGGAAGCGCGCCATCGCCGCCTCGGAGTCGAGCAGCGCCTCATCCATGTTGACGTCGACCAGCTGTGCGCCGGCATCGACCTGCTGACGCGCGATCGCCACCGCGTCGTCCATGCGGTCTTCCTTGATCAGCCGCGCGAAAGCGCGCGAGCCGGTGACGTTGGTCCGCTCGCCGATGTTGGCGAACAGCGAGTCCGGGCCGATGTCGAGCGCCTCGAGGCCGGACAGGCGGGTCCGCGGCTCCACCACGGGAACGGCGCGCGGCGCCACGCCGGCGACCGCGGCGGCGATGGCGCGCGTGTGGTCGGGTGTCGTGCCGCAGCACGAGCCCACGAGGTTGAGCCCGCCTTCAAGAGCGAGCTGGCCCAGGACAGACGCCGTCTCGGGCAGGTTGTCGTGATAGCCGCCGAAGCCATCAGGCAGGCCCGCGTTGGGATAGGTGACGACGGGCACATCGGCGATGCGCGCCAGCTCGGCGACGTAGGGCCGCAGCATCCGCGCGCCCAGGGCGCAGTTCAGGCCCACGGCGAGTGGCCGCGCGTGGCGTACCGAATCCCAGAACGCCCCGACCGTCTGGCCGGTGAGCATCCGACCCGACTGATCGGTGATCGTTCCGCTGACGATGACCGGTAGGCGAAAGCCGAGCTCGTCGAACAGCGCCTCGACGGCGAAGATCGCCGCCTTGCCGTTGAGCGTGTCGAAGATCGTCTCGATCAGCAGGATGTCGGCGCCGCCGGCGACCAGGCCCCGGCCCGCCTCCTGGTAGGCCGTGACGAGCTCGTCCCACGTCACGTTGCGCGCACCGGGGTCGTTGACGTCAGGTGAGATCGAGGCGGTCTTGTTGGTCGGGCCGAGCGACCCGGCAACGAAGCGCGGCTTGTCGGGATTTGTCGCCGTCGCTTCGTCGGCGGCTTCACGCGCAATCGAAGCCGCCGCGCGATTGATCTCCTCGACGAGCGACTCGAGGCCGTATTCGGCCATCGAGATGCGCGTGGCGTTGAAGGTGTTCGTACTGACGACGTCGGCGCCGGCATCGAGGTATTGGGCATGAATTGCGCGCACGATGTCCGGCCGCACCAGGTTGAGCACCTCGTTCGCGCCCCGCAGGTCGCGCGAATGCTCGGCAAACCGCTCGCCGCGGAAGCCCGCTTCGTCGAGCTCGTGCGACTGGATGAGTGTGCCCATCGCGCCGTCGAGGACCAGGATCCGCTCGCGCAGCAGCCCGGGCAGACGCTCGATGCGTTGCGCGCGCGCTTCCCCCAGCTCGATCTCAGCCATGTCGGTCACGTGATTATGGTCTGCCGACGCGTGAGCTACCCCGGTTCGGGCGGCGGGTCCGCACCAGGCTCAGCCAGGCGCATTCCGAACCACGCCACGTCGCGCCACTCGCCCAGCTTGTAGCCGACGCGCTCATACACGCCGATGCGATGCATGCCGATGGCCTCGTGCAGGGTCACGCTGGCGGGGTTGGGCAGCGTCACGCCGGCATAGACGTTCAGGTAGCCCAGGCCGCGCAACCGCTTGAGCAGCTCGTCGTACAGCAGGCGCCCGATGCCGCGGCGATGGAACGCGGGATCCACGTAGACCGAGATATCGACCGACCAGCGATACGCCGCCCGCTCGCGGTGCGGGCTCGCGTAGGCATAGCCGACTACGAGCCCCGATTCATCCTCCGCTACCAGCCAGGGCAGGCGGGCCAGCACGCGACGCATGCGCTCGGCCATCTCATAGGCCGTCGGCGCCACCTCCTCGAAGGAAATGAAGTTGCCTTCGACCGCGGGCCGGTAGATCTCAGCGACACGCGCCGCATCTGTGTCGACCGAGGCCAGCCGTATGCGCATCAGTACAGCGCGGTCTCGACACCGCGCTGTGGGGCGATGACCTGGTACCCGGCGCCGATCTTGCGTCCTTCGGCGGCCAGCTCATCGGGCGTCCCGGCGAGGATGGGGAACGTGCCGTTATGGATGGGCACGACCGTCTTGACGTCGAGCAGCTTGGCCGCCTGCGCCGCGCCGGCAGGGCCCATCGTGTAATGCCCGCCGATCGGCAGGAAGGCGATCTCCGGCGCATACATGCGGCGGATGAGTTCCATGTCGCCGAAGACGTCCGTGTCGCCGGCGAAATAGACGCGCTTGCCATCCTCGAGGGTGAGCACGAAGCCGACCGGGTCGCCCAGGTAGAGCGGTCCCTCGCCGGCCGCCGACCAGTCACCGGCAGAGTGGTCGGCATGGACCATGGTGACGCCGATGCCGCGCACCTCGACGGTCCCGCCCTTGTTCATGCCAATGATCTCAGTGCCCGAGCCCTCGAGCTCCATCTCGAGCCACAACGACAGCTCATGAATGCACGGCCAGGCAGGTTGCGTGCGCCGCGCGATCGTGAGCGCATCGGCGTCACGCACCTGGCGCGGCGCCGAGCCGATGTGGTCGAAGTGGCCGTGCGAGACGAGCATGACGTCGCACCGCGCGACATCGGCGGCGGCGCGCGGTGAGGTTGGGTTCCCGAACCACGGGTCGAACAGCACGACCTTGTCGCCCGGCGTACGCAGCTCAACGCACGAGTGGCCGAACCAGGTGAAGCGCGCACTCATCTCGTCGACCCTCTCATATGCTCAGTGTCGAATGTCTTCATTCTGGCGCCACGTCTTCAACGTGCAATACCGGCTGCTCGCGTGGTTCGACCCGGCCATTCGCGCGGTGTGGCGACGGAAGGGCATAGGCAACATCCTGGAGCTACGTGTCGCGCGGCGCGACGGGAAGGGCGAGCGTCGCCGGCTGGTCGGCCTGCTTCATGCGGGGGAGCGGCTCTATCTGGGCCATCCGAACGGCGACACCGGCTGGACGCGCGACCTGAAGGCTGCGACGGGAGCGGTCTTGCGCTACCACAACAACGTCGAATGGTCGTTCACGGCGGAGCGTCTACCCAACGGCGAGGAGCGCGAACAGGCCATCCGGGCGACCAGCCAGCACCCGTTCCCAGGCAACCTCGTGTACCGGCTGGGCCGCCGCCACGTGCGCGCGGAGGGCGTCTTCTTCCGGTTGGTGTCCCGCGCGTAACATCGTCATCAGCGTCACTTTCTGAAGGAGGTAGTGGTGGATTTCCTGCCGGCGATTTTTCTGGTCCTGCTGATCCTATGCGCGGTCGGCGCGCTCCTGGTCACTGCTGTGCCCGACCAGCGTGCTCATCAGATTCAGCTGCAGAGCCGGCGCTTCGGCACAGGCAATGACGCCGGCGAGGCCGAGGTGAAGGTGCGCTACCCGTTCCGACGCACCCTGATTGCCGGCGTGTTGGCGTTCTTCGTGCTGTGGGTCCTGTCCTTGGGCGTGATCATCGTGCCCGCCGGATTCGTCGGTGTCGTGCGCTTCCTGGGCCAGGTCCAGCCGAACGTCCTCTACCCGGGTGCGTCGTGGGTCGTGCCCTTCGTCAACTCGGTCGAGGAGGTCGACACCCGCGTCCAGCCGCACAACTTCCAGCAGCTGACCGCGGCGACATCGGAGAACCTGCAGGTCACCGTCACCGGGACGATGAACTATCACCTTGACGCGGCGTTCGCCGGTCAGCTGATCCAGAACGTCGGCACGGATTTCGCGAGCAAGATCATCGACCCGGCGTTCAGCGACTACATCAAGCAGGTGACCCCGGCCTACTCGGCCGACAGCAACAGCCCGACCTTCATCCTCAACAAGCGCGATGAGATCCGCCAGCTGACTAAGGACCAGCTGAACATCAACCTCGCCCGTTACCACATCATCGTCGACGACATCTACCTCGTCGATATCGGCTACCCGCAGGCCTACAACGACGCGATCACGTCCAAGCAGGTCGAGCAGCAGAACGTCCAGCGCGAGCAGCAGATCCTCGAGCAGCGGCGCATTCAGGCGCAGCAGGTCGTTGTCACAGCTCAAGGAGCGGCCGACGCGCTGCGCGAGACCGCCGCGGGCCAGGCTGATGCGAACGCTTCGATCAACGGGTCGCTCACCGATGAGCTGATTCGCTGGCAGGCGATCCAGAAGCTCAATCCGAACGTGCAGATCATGCTGATCCCGTCGGACAACAACTTCATATTGCCGCTGCCCTCGCTGCAGCCGGTAATTCCAACCCCGGCGCCGTAAACGGCACCAGGACAACCGCACCCTGAAGCTCCTTCAACGGGTCGTCGGGCCGATCGCGACCAACCTCTACGTCCTCGGCGATGAGCCGAGCGGCGAGGCGATCGCGATCGACACGGCGACGCCGTGCGTCGAGTGGCTCACGGCCACCCTGGCGGAGCGCGGCTGGCGATTGAAGCTAATCGTCAGCACCCACCGCCACTGGGACCACATCGGCGATAACGCCGCGGTCCAGGACGCGACCGGCGCGCAGATTGCCGCGCATATCGCCGATCGCCACGGCCTCGAGCATCCAGCCGCGAGCAACGCGCCCTTCCCGATCCCACCGAGCATCCCGGCGATTGACCTTGCCGAGGGCTCCAAGATCCGCTTCGGCGAGATCACTCTCGATGTGCTGCACACGCCTGGGCACACGGAGGGCTCAGTCTGCCTGCTGGCCGACTCGGAGCGGTTGCTTCTCACCGGCGACACCCTCTTCGCGCAGGGATGGGGGCGGATCGACCTTGCTGGTGGGTCCGAAGATCAGATGGTCGATTCGCTCAGTCGACTATCCGGCATGGCTGAGCATCTGAAGGTGTTGCCCGGTCACGGCCGCGAAACAACGCTGGCGGCCGAGAAGCCTTGGCTCTCGCAGATCGCCGCTAACCGGCGCCTGCCGTTCTAGGAGCTGGCCGCGAGCACGGCCCGGGCGATTGCTTCCACCGCGGTGTTCATCACGGCCTGGTCGGCGCCTTCGCGGTTCAGCAGGACCGTGAGGAGGACACCATTGGACCACGCCACCAGTGTTGCTCCAGCGCCGCCCAGGCTTGAGCTGTCACGCCGGAACGCGAGCTCGCCAAGACCGGGGACGGTAGTGGCCGCACCCATCGCGGCAGCAAGCGTCTCGGCCTCGCTGCGCGGCGCCTGCTTGAGCTGGACCTCGACATTCGTGTTGGCATCGCCGGTCACCTGGTAGTGGCAGTACACGCCGT
>JAXDLE010000159.1:0-13039 GCA_034666725.1 Chloroflexota bacterium | reverse complement strand
CGCGGCCACGAAGCCATCGCTCGCCGCGAGAGACAGGTCGTCTGCAAGCCGGCTGATGGCCGACCAGAGTGGTTGGTGCGCGCGACGGGCGTCCGCCAGCAGCTCCGTCAGACGTTCGCCGCCGAGTCCGTATGGCCAAGCCGTCGCGAGCACATACAGCTCAATCGAGGCGGCCGGGTCGACGACGCAGCGCAGGAAGGCGACGAGCGGTCGAACCTCTGGCTGGGCGAAGAAGTCGGCCGGCGTTCGCGTCCGCACGGGCAGCCCGCGCATGTTGAGCGACCGCACGAGCGGCTCGATCTCGGCATTGCTTCGCGCCAGAACCGCAATGTCGCGTGGCGCGGCCCCGGAGGCAATGCGGGCAGCCACGCTCCGTGCGACGCCATCCGCCTCCTCTGTTGGCGTGGCGTAGGTGTCCAGGCGAACCGGCCGTGGGCTACGAGCGCGCCGAGCGGCAACCTGGCGGGCATCTGCCCCAGCGACGTGCGGCCGCGGGCCGTGAGCGATCAGGCGCGTGGCGGCCTCGATGATCGGCTGGCGTGAGCGGTAATTGCGCCGCAGCACAACGCGCGACAGGTCGGGGTGGGCCGCCTCAAAGCGCCGGACGTTGTCACCCGCCGCACCGCGGAAGGCGTAGATCGCCTGGTCCAGATCGCCCACTACCGTCACGTTGCGACCGGCCGGCGTCAAGGCAAGCAGCAGATCCAGCTGGGCGCGGTTCATGTCCTGGAACTCGTCCACGAGCAGGTAGCGGTGGCGGTTGACCACCTCATGGCGCACCGCCGGGCGCTCGCTCAGCAGGCGAGCGGCGAGGCTCAGCTGGTCGCCATGGTCGATCAGCCCATGCCTGCCCAACAGGTCCTGGTAGGCGGCGTATGCCGCGGCCTGTTCGGACAGGGCCGCAGCTGCGTCGTGCTCGGCAGGTTCGGCTGCCCGGGCGGCCAGCTGCGCGGCATAGGTTGCCAGGCGGTCAGGAGCGACCCCTTCCTCCTTGGCCCGGCCGAAGAGGTCCACCAGCGCGCCCAGGAACCGCGTGGGATCGCCCAATGGCCGATAGCGATCGAGGCCGAGGGCAAACATGTTGTCGCGCAGCAGCACGATGGCTTCGGCGCGATTGATCAGGCGCGCATCACCTGGCAGGCCGAGCTCGAAAGCATGCTCGCGAACCAATCGATCGCCAAGCGCGTGGAAGGTATGGATTGCGGCACCGGCGTGGCCATAGGGCACGAGCAGGTCGACTCGGGCCTGCATCTCATCTGCGGCGGCGTCGGTGAAGGTCAGCGCCAGGATTTCCGTTGGGCGGGCGCGGCGCGTGGCGATCAGCCAGGCAATGCGCCGGGTGATGACCTCCGTCTTGCCGGTACCCGGGCCGGCAACGACGAGCTGCGGGCCCTCGCGCTGAGTTACTGCGCGGCGCTGCTCACGGTTGAGCCCCGCGAGCAGCTCCCCCACCGCGGCAAGGCTGACCGGCGGCCCTGCCGGGGCACCGCCAACCGGGGTTCCCGCATCAACAAGAAGCGCCTTCTCTGCAACCACGCGATCACTGTGGCGCGGCCACGTGCCACCTTGCGTGGCACGCCAGGATCAGCGCGCGGCGGCGATCTTGATTGCCTCTGCCTCTTCGGCGGAGATGGCCGAGTCGGGCTTGCCGCCACTCACCGGCTTGAGGAACATGCGCGTCGCCTGCCGCGAGTGCAGGCTCGACAACACGAACCCGTCGCCGCGGCCGTCGAGCATCGCCAGCACGAACGACTGGTTGGAGCCGGTGTCCTCGAAAGGGTTGTAGCGCACCACACCAACACGCTGCATGGCGCCCTCCAACTGGTTGGCGAGCCTGTTCACGCGATCGATGTCGACCGGCACCGTCATGGGCGACGCGCTTTCCAGTGCGGACAGGCGACGGCTCACGCGACGCAGCCGCAGTACCGCCCAGAGGGCGACGAACAAGCCCACAAGGGCGACGACAATCGCGGCTACAGCCACGCTTGAAACCATGCTCTCGGGGATCACGGACGACATTCTAGGCTGGGCGCTAGACTCGCCCGCGATGACCAAGAAAGTTCGCGGCGCTGCACGCACGCATCACCGGCCGGGCACCCGTCCGGCGACCGACCGCAGGGATGCTCCGCGCCGCCGCGAGACGCTGGTTGAGCCACCCAGCCAGCTGGAGGTCGCCGAGGAAGCGGCCGAAGAAGTGGTCGAGGCTCGGCCGGCTGCCGCGGCCGCCCTACTCGAGGCGAATGCCCGCGCTTACCCGCGCCATCGCGTCAAGGCGGGCAGCCTGCTCGCCACGCGCGCAGCGACCGAATACGTCTACGTGGCCAAGGACATGCGCCGCATCCTTTTCGTGGCGGCGCTGCTCGTCGCGGTCATGCTCGTGCTGTGGCTCCTGCTCGTCGTCATGCGCGTGGTGCCGCTTCCCTTCTACTAGACAAGAGCGGCGCGGGCGACCGCGCCAGACGGTGCTGGGGCGCAACGAGATCGCTCCCAGCAAGCGTGGCGGTAGTACGGCAGTACCAATTACGTTGACCCACTCGCCCACGTAGCTTCGCGCTCGCCGGAGAGGGAGCGAGTCCGGCAGAGCGAGAGGTCATCTTGAAGCCGGTCCTGGCGATCTACGTGGCGCTGGTAGTGACGGTTGCGGCCGTCGGTATCACCGTCGGCGGCAAGAACCCGCAGCCCCAAGCGCCCTCGTGCGATCCCGTCCTGACCGCTCCGCGGCATGGCAAGGCGGCTCTCGAGGAGCTCGCCGACCAGCTGCCGATGGTGGCAGCCAAGAACCGCCGCGAGGAGACGCGTCTTGCCAAGCAGCTCAAGAACGACGAGACGCTCTGGGTAGATCCATGCGGCCAGCTCTTCTACGCCGAGACCGATGAGCTGCCCATCGATCCACCCCAGGCGGCGGCCACGCTCGTCTTCCCTGCCGCCCAGACGTTCCAGTTGCACAGCCGGCCGGGCGCGAACCGCGTGATCTACATCGACTTCAACGGCGAGCTCATCAGCGGCACCGCGTGGAACGCCTATTACAACGGCGGTGCCGACCTCGTAGCGCCGGCGTTCGATATCGACAACACGCCGTCGACGTTCTCGGACAGCGAGCTGGCCATAATCCAGAGCGTCTGGTTGCGTGTGGCCGAGGACTACCAGCCCTTCGACGTCGACATCACGACCGCCGATCCGGGCCTGGCAGCGATCGACCGGTCAGGCAACTCTGACCTGGCCTTCGGCACGCGCGTCCTCGTCACCAATGACAGCACGGTCTATAACCCGTGCATGTGCGCCGGCATTGCCTACGTCGGCTCGTTCGACATGAGCGGCTCGCACCAGTACTACCAGCCGGCGTTCGCGTTCCAGCGCGGCACAGGCGCCAATGCCAAGGTGATCGGCGAGGTCGTGTCACATGAGGCCGGCCACACCCTGGGGCTGTCGCACGACGGCACCGCCAGCGTTGCCTACTACTCCGGCCAGGGCTCATGGGCACCGATCATGGGTACTTCCTACAACCGCCCGATCGGCCAGTGGAGCAAGGGCGAGTACGGCGGCGCCAACAACGCCGAGGACGACTTCGCAATCATGCAGGCCCGCGGCGCGACGCTCCGCGCCGACGATGTTCCGAGCCAGATGAGTGCGGCCATGCCGCTCCAATCGGGCGCGCCCTTCAGCGGCTTCATCGGCACCGCCACCGACCGAGATTGGTTCTCCGTCGCCGGCTCGGGCCAGATCAACGTCGTCGCCAACGTTGCTTCACTCAGCCCCGATCTCGACCTGCGCGTCGAGGTGTACGACGACGGGGGCGGCCTGGTCGCAGCGGCCGATCCCGCTGCCTCCACCATCACCGGCGACAGCGCCAACGGGCTGTCTGTCAACCTGACCGCCAACCTGCCCGCGTCGGGCACCTACTACGTGAAGCTCGACGGTGTCGGCTTCGGCGATCCCGCGACGAACGGCTACTCCGACTACGCCAGCACCGGTGCTTACGCGCTCACGGTGACGGTGCTCGATCCGAGCAACGCGCCGCAGATCACGACCACGTCGGTGCCGACCGCGTCGTCCTTCTCCGCCTATTCGACGCAGCTGACGGCAACTTCGGGCCAGCCGTCCTATAACTGGGGCCTCGACTCGAGCTCCGCGCCGCTCCCCGCCTCGCTTGCGCTGGCTGCCAACACGGGCGTCATCAGCGGCACACCTACGGCGGCGGCCGGCAGCTATCCGCTGACCTTCAAGGTGGTCGATGCCAACGGCAATTCGTCTACCCGGACGCTCACGATCACCATCACCGATGCATCGCTGACGATAACCTCCGGCGTTCCCCTGCCGCCGGCCTCCCTGACTCAGCCATACGCCTACCAGCTCCTCGCGTCAGGCGGCCGGGGCAGCTACGTCTGGTCGCTCGCTTCGGGCACGCTGCCCCTGGGCTTGACGCTCTCGAGTGGCGGCATCATCAGTGGCACCCCGACGAAGGCCAGCGCCTACACCTTCGTCGTCAAGGTCACCAGCGGCTCGACATCCGTCACGAAGACGCTCGGGCTCGCTCCCACCGCGGCGCTCAAGGTAGCGACAAGCTCAGTGGCTGCCGGCATCACAGGCGCGAGCTACTCGGCCAGCCTTGCCGCCAGCGGCGGCAGTGGCAGCTATATCTGGGAGCTCGCGTCCGGCAGCCTGCCACCTGGCCTCAGCCTTGTGGGTGCCAAGGTCAGCGGCACGCCGACCGAGCGCGGCTCATGGACCTTCGTGATGCGCGTCACCGATACCTATGGGCGGACTGCCTCGAGCACCAGCCTGACGCTCACCATCAGCATCCCACTGCAGATCGTCACCACGGCGCTGCCGAATGCCACCAAGGGCGTCGCCTACTCCCTGCAGCTGGTCGGCGATGGCGGCCTGGCGCCCTATACATGGGGGCGTTCGTCCGGTGCGTTACCCAGTGGCCTGATCCTGAACACCACGACCGGTGTGATCTCGGGGACGCCGACCGTCAGCGGCACCTTCAGCTACACCGTGAAGATCAGCGACAAGAATCGCAAGTCGGCCACGCGGGCCTTCACCATCGTGGTCTCGCCCTAGCTCGAGGCGTCCTTCTTCTGGCGCGCGGCGATGTCACGCCGCTTGCCTTCGCGAGCCTGCATGACATTGCCCGCGACCTTCATCGCATCCGACTTCGGCCGCGCGCTGGGATCGCGCTGCGGGCCGCCCTGATCGGCTGCCTCATCGCGCGCCGCCTTGCGTGCGGCCATCCGTTCACCGATCGTCTTCTCGTAGCCGTGGTCTGACGGCTCGTAGTAGCGCTGCTCGGCGAGCTCGTCGGGCAGATACTGCTGCTCGACGTCAGCACCCACATAGTCGTGCGGGTAGACGTAGCCGATGCCGTGGCCGAAGTCGCGCTTCTCACGCCAGGTGGCGCTGCGCAGGTTGCTCGGCACGGGCAGCGAGCCATGGCGCAGGACGTCGTCCATCGCCGCCCAGTAGGCGGTGCCAGCGCGGTTCGATTTGGGCGCGGCAGCGATGTAGGCCGTGGCCTGGGCGAGCGCGTACTGCGCCTCGGGCAGGCCGACCCAATCGAGCGCGGACGCCGCCGAGGTCGCGAGCTGGAGCGCGTGGGGATCGGCATTGCCGACGTCCTCGGAGGCGCTGATGATCAGCCGGCGCGCGATGAATCGGGGGTCTTCGCCGGCCGCCACCATCGTGGCCAGCCAATACAGCGCAGCATCAGGATCGTTACCGCGAAGGGACTTGATGAATGCGCTGACCGTGTCGTAATGGCCGTCGCCCGCGCGGTCGTAGCTGAGGATGCGCTGCTGTGCGGCGGTCTCGATATCGTCGAGCGTCGGGCTGTCGCTCATGGCCGCCGCGGCCTCCAGCACGTTCAGTGCCGAACGGGCGTCACCGCCGCTGATGTCGACCAGGTGCTCGAGCGCATCAGCCGCGACCGAGACGCGGCCGCCCAGACCGCGCGCGTCAGCCAGTGCCCGGTCGACCACGACGCGCAGCTGGTCGTTGCTGAGCGGCTCGAGCCGGAAAACGCGCAGGCGCGACAACAGGGCCGAGTTGACCTCGAAGTACGGGTTCTCCGTGGTGGCGCCGATCAGCGTGATGGTGCCGTCCTCGACCTGGGGCAGGAGCGCGTCCTGCTGCGACTTGTTGAAGCGGTGGATCTCGTCGATGAAAAGAACGGTCGAGCGGCCGCCACCGGCGATCCACTCGCGTGCCGCGGCGATCGCAGCGCGGACGTCGGCGACGCCGCTCATGACCGCCGAGAGCGTCGCGAACGGCGCGTCGACGGACTCGGCGAGCAGGCGCGCCAGGGTGGTCTTGCCGCTGCCCGGCGGGCCCCACAGCACCATCGAAGCGAGGTGACCGCGCTGGATCATGCGCCGGATTGCACCGACCTCGCCGATCAGGTGCTCCTGGCCAACGAACTCGTCCAGTGTCTGCGGCCGCATGCGTGCGGCGAGCGGCGCGTGCGCGGCCGTGCCCGACAGGTCGAGCGCCTGTTGTGCCTTGGGGCCGCTGGCCGTGCGTCGCGTGGGCATCGACAGATGATTGCACGGCTTACCATGAGCCGATGAGCGCGACCAACCTTCGCATCCCCGGACCCACTCCCCTGCCCGACGCCGTGCGTGAGGCGAGCGCGCGGCAGATGGTCAACCACCGCGGGCCGGAGTTCAAGGAGCTGATAACGCGCGTGAGCGGCCGCCTGCAGGACGCGTTCAGGACGCGCAACGACATGCTCATCCTGACCTGCTCGGGCACCGGCGCGCTCGAGGCGACTGTCGTCAACTTCCTGTCGCCCGGTGACCCTGTGCTCGCCGTGAGCATCGGCTCGTTCGGAAATCGTTTCGCCAGAATCGCGGCGACCTATGGCGCGGACGTGACCAAGATCGACGCGGAGTGGGGCCACGCCGCCGATCCGGCCGATGTCACGCGCGCCCTCGAGTCGATGGCCTCATCCGGCAAGCCCGCAAAGGCCGTCCTGCTGACGCATAACGAGACTTCGACGGGCGTCGAGAATCCGCTTCGTACCCTCGCGGCCGCCGTGCATGCCGCCGCACCCGACGCGCTGCTAATGATCGACGCCATCAGCGGTCTGGGCGCGGTGCCTTTCGAGACCGACGAGTGGGGCCTCGACGTGGTCGCGACCGGCTCGCAGAAGTCGTGGATGAGCCAGCCGGGCGTGGCCATGATCAGCGTCTCGGAACGCGCCTGGAAACGTAACGAGACCGCGACGATGCCGCGCTTCTACTTCGACCTTGCCAAGGCGCGCAAGTCGTTCGCGACGGGCGAGACGCCCTGGACGCCGGCGGTCGGCATCCTGTTCGGGCTCGACGTCGCACTCGAGATGCTCGAGAAGGAGACGTATTCACAGGTCTTCGCTCGACACGCCGCGTGCGCGGATGCAGCGCGCGCCGGCCTGACGGCGCTCGGCTTCAAGCTTTTCGCCGATCCGGCGCACGCCTCGCAGACAGTGACCGCGGCATACGTCCCCGATGGGATCGAGTGGGCGGCGCTCAACAAGGGCATGCGCGCACGCGACCTGGTGCTGGCGGGCGGTCAGGACGATCTCGCGGGCAAGATCCTGCGCATCGGCCATCTGGGCGAGGTCACCGTTGACGATGTCGTGGCAGCCATCGAGATCATCGGCGAGGTTGCCGCGGAGCTGGGCATGGCCACGGACCCGGCGCGGGCCGTTGCCGCGGCCCGAAGTGCCGCTGACGCCGCCCTGAGCGCCGCCGGCGCCGCAGGAGCCGAGCGAACGGCGGTCGCCGCCGGCGCGTGAGGGTTCTCGTAGCCGAGCCACTCGGGCAGGCCGGCCTCGATCGGCTGGCGCAAGAGCACGAGGTTGACGTTCGCCTTTCGCTGACGCGCGACGAGCTGATCGCCGCGCTGCCTGACTACGACGCGCTCATCGTGCGCAGCCAGGTCAAGGTTGACGCCCCGGCAATCGCCGCGGGTACCCGGCTCAAGGTCGTCGGCCGCGCCGGGGTGGGCGTGGACAACATCGAACTGGACGCGGCCACGGGTGCGGGCATTGCGGTTGTCAATGCGCCGACGGCGAACACGCTGGCCGCGGCGGAGCACACCATGGCGCTGATCCTCGGCCTGTCGCGCCGGGTGGCCGCGGCCGACGCGTCGGTTCGTCGCGGGGAGTGGCGCCGGGCTGACTTCATGGGCACCGAGCTCGGCGGCAAGACGCTCGGCATTGTCGGTTTGGGCCGCGTCGGCCTCGCAGTCGCCGATCGCGCCCGCGCGTTCGCGATGACCCTGCTGGGCAGCGATCCCATCGCGGATCCTGCCGTAGCGGCCGCGCATGAGGTGAGCGTCGTCGAAGTGGACGCGCTGCTTGAACGATCGGACATCGTGACCCTCCACGTGCCGCTCGTTCCCCAGACGCGCGGCATGCTCGACGCCGCCGGCCTGGCGCGCATGAAACACGGTGCGCTGCTCATCAACGTCGCGCGCGGCGGCCTCGTGGACGAGGCCGAGCTCGCGCGGGCGCTGACGGACGGCCGGCTCGGCGGTGCCGCGATAGACGTCTTCGAGAACGAGCCGGTGGGTGCCTCGCCGCTGCTTGATGCCCCGAACACGGTGCTGACCCCGCACCTCGGGGCGTCGACGGCCGAGGCCCAGGATCGAGCGTCACTCGAGGTCGTCGACGGCGTGCTCGACGTACTTGCCGGGCGGCCGGCGACGTTCCAGGTCAACCGCTCCAGATGAGCCGAGCGGGGAGCCCTAGCGGCGACCCGTCGTGACGCGCGGCTTGTTGGCCGAGCGCGGCCCGCGACCCAGTCGTGGCCGCCGGAAGATGAGCCGCAGCAGCCCATTACGGGCATGGCGATACGCCTCTCCGATGCGCAGCAAGAGTACGGAGCCCGGCTGTCGGCGGCCGTAGACCGCTTCCACCTTGGCCGTGGCGAGCACCATCAGATCGGGCCGCGCGACCGGCACAAGGTCGCCCAATCGGGCCGCGTACTCATAGGTCGTCTGTGATGGTCGCGGCCCATAGCCCAGGCGCGACGCGATGCGTGTGATGCCGCTGTAGGCGAGCTCCGGTTGCGTCGACGGCACGCGCCGCCAGGCGGTCCACGCCGCAACTCCGGCCGCGAGCAGTACTGCCCCGGCAATCAGCAACAGCGGCAGCAACCCGCCCGCGCTGGGCCCGCTGCCGCCCGGTGTGACGATCGGCGGCTCGGCTGTGCCGTTGTTGGTGCAGTCCTCGCCGAAGGCGCACTCACCGAGGTCGTCCGGCCCCTGCGGGAAGCCGAGGCCACCCGGATCACCCGTTGGCACGGGGCCGCCGAGCGGCAGGTCAGTCGGCTCCTGCCCGTCTTCGCCGTTGCGCGGCGTGGGGTCGAACTGGACCCAGCCGACGCGCGGGAAGTAGACCTCGACCCAGGCGTGGGCGGCGCCGCGGTCGACACGCCAGGTGCCGTCCTGCTGCTCCTGCCCGGGCAGATAGCCGAGCACGTAGCGCGCTGGCACGCCCATCGTGCGCAGCATCATCACCATCGCGGTGGCGAAGTACTCGCAGTAGCCCTTCTTGATGCGCATGAAGCAGTCGACGAGCGTCTCGCCGGGGCACTCACCGCGCAGGTCGGTCGTGTATTTGAACCCGCCCTTGGTATTGAGGTAGTTCTGCACCGCGAGGGCGGCGTGGTATGGGTCGCGCTCGGTCGGGCGGAGGCTGTCGAACACTTCCTGCGCGGCGTCGTAGACGACGTCGCCTATCGAGTCGGGCCGGATGTCGAGATAGGGCTTGACCCAGTCCGGATATTCGGTTCCGGCGGCCGAGAGCTGGCTCGCGGTGAGGGCGCCCACGCCCGTAAGGTCGCGCACCAGGGAGCGGACCGAGTAGGTAACGCCGGCTTGGATACCGAAGGAAAGCTTGCCCGTGACAAAAGCACCGCCCTGACCACGCGTGGTCAGCTCTGTCGGCTGGTTGACGTCAAGAGGCTGCTCGGGCGCGACGAAGACACTGCCGCCGTAATCGATAGGCAGGACGTGGACGGTGACCTCCTTGCGCCCCGGCCCGGGCGCGACGGCCTCAGGTGTCCCGGCGAGCAGCGGCGCATCGGCGTCCAACAGCGTCGGCTGCCCATCGAGCTGTTGCCACGAGCGGCCGTCGAACGAGTCGTAGGTCGCGCCTCGCCAATACCGCCCGATACCGTCGCTGATCCGTGCGCTGAAGACCTCTTCGGAAGAAGACTGCCAGAAGTCACGGATGGTCTGGTTGCGCGTGAAGAGGACATTCGGGCCGCGCGCCGTGCCTGTGACGCCGCCCAGCCAGCGGTTGACGGTGTAGCCGAACTCGAGTATCTCGTCATCCCAGCCGCTGAACGCGCGCGACAGCGGCGCCGAGCTTGCGTTGGTGGCCAGCAGGCTGCTGCCGATGACCGCAACCGCGACGAACACCGCGCCGCTGCGCATGAACGATGCCGAGATGTCGGCCACGTCGCGCATGCCACGCACGCGCCACTCGTGGGCCTGCTCGCGCAGGTTGAGGCGCATGGCCAGGACCAGCGCCGCGGCCGCGAACAGCAGCAGGTGCAGGTATTGCTCGTTCGTGGTCAGCGACACGTTGAGCAGCAGCATCCCGCCCGAAAGCACGATGGCCGGCAGCGGCTTGTGGCGGCGGAATACCGCCATGGCGCAGAACAGTCCGGCGCCCCAGATCAGGGCGCCCATCAGCAGCAAGAAGATCGACGTCTCGCTCGAGGTGGCGCCGTTGACGAAGACGTCGTCGACGAAGTACTTCACGGACAGGTTGAGGTCGTGCAGCCGCGTCTCGAGCGCCGGCGCGCGACTGATGGAATTGCTCACGAAGAAGAGCAGCGCCGCAGCGCCGACGAAGATGCCGATCAGGTTGGCGCGCCGGCTGGACAGCGTCGACTTGGCCAGGTACGCACCGAGGAGCACGCTGCCCAGGGCGACCAGCGGCAGAAAGCCGGTCTGCGACGAGCTGGTGCCGACGACCTTGCCCGCCCATCCCGCGTCATCGATCGCGACCGCAGCGGCGACGAGCATCACGCCCAGCGCGACCACGGACAACCAGCCCTCGCGCGGCGTGAACGGCAGGTCGGGCAGGTCGTATTCCTCGGCTGCGTCCTTGAGCCAGTTCGACGGACGCGACGGGCGAGCCGTCGTCTCGATCGTGCTCATCGCGCGACCAGCAGTGTCGGCCGCGGGCCGCGCGTCACGAGCTGCGTGCCAAGCGGCTCTCCCGGCTCGACATTGAGCCAGCGCATGTCGTGCTCGGCCAGGGCGTGACGCAGGTTGCGCAGCGTGCGCAGGTTCTCCTCGCGCCGTGTCCGCTCTTCGTTGCGTGCCTGCTCCGAGAGCCCGTCCTCGTCGTCGGCCGTGCTGCCAAATGTGTCGAACGCGGGCGCATCGAGCAGGATGATCGAGCTCTCCACGCCGCGCTGCCGGAGGCCGCCAAGCGGCCGCACCCAGTGCGGGTCGAGCGCGGCAGTGATGATCACCGCCGTCATCCCCTTGCGCAGCTTCGCGACGTTCTCGACCATCACCTCGACGAGCGGCCTGTCGCCATCGGCCATGACCGCGGCCAGGGCCTGCATGACCTTCTGGTATTGGCGCGGTCCGCGGTCGGCGGGAATGGGCGCAATGTGGTTGCCCGACGCAGTCAACGCGACCTTGCGGTTCTCGACGAGAGCCCGCGCCGCGATCGACGCCGCGACGCGCACGCCGTACTCGAGGGTCGACTCATCGCCGGTGCCGGTATGGGTGGGCTCGTAGAGGTCGAGGAAGATCCAGACATCGGCCGTCTGTTCGAGCTCGAACTCCTTCACGACCAGCTCGCCTTTGCGCGCGCTGGTCTTCCAGTGAATGCGGTTGTAGGCGTCGCCCGGCGCGTACTCGCGGATGCTTGTCGCCGAGGGCGTGTTGTGTGGCGTCTGCACCTTGTCGGCGTGACTGCCCTCGACGAACGCCGGCGGCATGCGCCAGCCGGGCAGCTGCTCGACGCGCGGGTAGACGATGACCGTTGAGTAGCCGCCGACAGCCGCGTTCGATTCGAACAGGCCCAGTGGGTCACCCGTGCGCAGCGCCATGGGATCGACCCGGAAATGGCCGCGTCGCGTCAACGGAACGCGGACCGACCATGACCGTTCGCCGCGCGGCCCTATCGAGATTGCCTGGCCGGGCAGGCCGACGGGCAGGGTTGTGGGGTTGTGCACCTCGAGCCACAGCTTCGGCAACCGGCTCGCGTTACGAACGGTGTAGTTGGCGCGCAGCATGTCGCCCGCCTGTGCGTGCAGCCTGTCAAGCACGTAACCCGCCTCGAGATCTGCGAGGCCGAAGCGCGTCACGACATACGAGCCGCCGATGACGATGATGCCCAGGTAGACCAGGAAAAACAGGAACTGGGCCCCCGTCGACAGCGCGGCAACGAGCAGCACCACGGCCACGGCAAAAACCTCGATGCGGCGCAGCATCGCCGTGGATCCCTAGGCCGGGCGAGCCGCCACCGGTCGCTCGGTGCGACCGCTGCGCATCTCGACAGGGACGCTGTCAAGCAGCTCACGAATGATCAGCGTCGAATCGACGTCGCGCACCGTCGCCGCGGTCTTGACGATGGTGCGATGTGCCAGCGCGGGTACCGCGAGCGCCTTGACGTCGTCCGGGATGACGTAGTCGCGGCCCGCCAGCGCGGCCAAAGCCTGGCCGGCGCGATACAGGGCAAGCGAGCCGCGGGGCGACGCGCCAAGGTAGATGTCGGGATGGTTGCGTGTAGCGGTGACAAGGCGAACGATGTACTCGCTCACCTGCGGATCGACATAGACCTCGCGCACACCCTCCTGCATTGCCTGCAGTTCCTTGCCGGAGACGACCTCCACGATGTCATCGATCGGGTGGTGGGTCTTGTGCTCGTCGAGGATGCGCACCTCTTCGGCCGCCTGCGGGTAGCCGAGCTGGATGCGCAGCATGAAGCGGTCCAGCTGGGCCTCGGGCAGCGCAAATGTGCCCTCGTACTCGATCGGGTTCTGCGTGGCGATGACAATGAACGGCCGCGCGAGCTCGTGCGTGT
>JAXDLE010000158.1:0-38759 GCA_034666725.1 Chloroflexota bacterium | reverse complement strand
GCTCGCGATGATCCTCGTGTTGGGCGGTTGCGCCGGCGGCGGCAGCCCGACTCTCGAGCCGCAACAGGCCACGCCTCAAGCCACAGCCACGAGCGTGGCACAAACACCCGTCCCAACAATTAACGCTACGCCGCCGGCGGCGGACGATGGCCGAATCGCGTTTGGTGTGCGGGCCGGGAGTGGATCGAATATTTTCTCGATGTTCCCCGACGGGACCGACATGCGCCAAATTACGACCGACTCCGGGAATCACCTCTGCGCCTCCTATTCGGCCGATGCGAGTCAGATCGCCTACTGCGGCGACGGCAGCGGCGAGTTCGAAATCTGGACGATCGACGCCGACGGCACCGCACCCACACAGGTCACACACCTGGATGGCCGGGCACTCTTTCCGGACGCCTCGCACGACGGGACCAAGATCGCGTTCGGGTTCCCGGACGAGGACCAGAGCACCCAGGTCCACGTTGTCGATGCGGCGACTGGACGAGATCTCGTTGCCCTGACGAGCTGTGAGGGCATGTCCCCGGGCTGCTCCAACGATTATCCCGCGTGGTCACCCGACGATCAGCAGATCGTCTATATCCACGCAGACGACTACGTAAACGAAGTTGCCATCAACGCGCAGGTTTGGATCATGAACGCGGATGGCAGCAACCAGCACCCGCTTACCAGCGATGGCCCAACCAAGGATCAGGTCCCCAATTGGAGTCCCGACGGCACAAGCATCGCGTACGCGAGCGGCAAGGTTGGAGACGAAGGAATCTGGATCATGAAGTCAGACGGCTCAGACCCGCTTCAGCTGAGCGGCTGTCAAGCAGCAGACGAATCGCCCTGCCCGGACGGCAGCGATTTCGGCCCCGTCTGGTCTCCGGATGGCACCAGGATCGCCTTCCTGCGGTCCTTCCAGGACGTCGGCACCAACGATCGACCCGTCTATGTGATGAACGCCGATGGGAGCGATCAGCATCGCGTCACCGAAGAGGTGATCCTGGCGGCGGTGCCGTCATGGCGTTGAGCCGGTAGCGGACCACGCCGACTGAGACGAGATCGTCCCGGTCGGCGTTTTCGCTTGTTTCGCGCGGGCAAGCCGCTATCTCGCCAAGGATGGTCTCAGGGAAAACCCCAAGGGCCATATCGGGGCTGCCACTCTCGGCCGCGGGCAGGAGTGCGCTGAGCATCGGTCATGTCGGAACCAGCCCCACAAATGAGGTCCCAGTAATGTCGCTCAGCAAACGCAGCAGCCTTGCCCTGGTCCTGCCAGCACTCGCACTCACATTTGCCACCGCGTGCGGCGCGGCGGCTCCGCCAACGGCGCCACCGACCCTGGCACCTGCCGCAACGGCGGCACCGACGCAGGCACCTGCCCCAACGGCGGCACCGACCACATCACCTGCGCCGACGGGCACGCCATATCACGTGGATGTTCCGGAATCGCTGTGGGGCGCCTGGCAGGCCAGCATCTCGAACAACACCAATGTGTCGAACGGACTGTGGTCCATGACGATCATCGAGAACGAGATCTCCGTGCTCAACCCCAAGGCGCAAGATGCGAGCGAGACCTTCGCACTTGGAGTCACGGACATCACGGCCGACCACGTCACCTTCTGGGCTGACCCCGAGTGCCAGGCCGGCGACATCCACAAGGAAGGCACATACACGTATGCCGTTGTGGCAGACCAGCTCGTATTCACGCTGATCGAGGACGATTGCCGCGACCGAGCCGCCCTTCTGACCGCAGCCCCGTGGGAACGGCCGGCGTAGTTAGCCCTTGAACATTGGCACCATTTGCGCCGGCTGGCGACCCGCGGGGTCCCAGCCGGCGTCTTCGTGTGCGGCGTCCACCCGTTGCCCAAGCGCTAGACTGACCCGGCCCTTGCCACGCCCACTCGGGCGGCACAACCGAGGACCACTGAAAGCCCGTGTCCGCAGAAACTCTGCGCGCCAAGATCCGCGAGATTCCCGACTTTCCCAAGCCGGGCATCCTCTTCTATGACATCACGACGCTGCTCAAGGATGCGGGCGCGTTCAAGGAATCGATCGGGCTGATGCTCGAGCCCTTCCGCGACAAGCAGATCGACATCGTGGTCGGCATGGAAAGCCGCGGGTTCATCTTCTCGGCGCCAATGGCGATCGAGCTCGGCGCGGGCTTCGTGCCGGTGCGCAAGCTGGGCAAGCTGCCCGCCGAGACGGCGAGCGTCGAGTACGCGCTCGAATACGGCACGAACACGCTCGAGATCCACAAGGACGCGCTCAAGCCGGGCCAGAAGGTGCTCATCGTCGACGACCTGCTGGCGACCGGCGGTACGGTCCTGGGCACGATCGAGCTGGTCAAGACGCTCAAGGCCGAGGTGATTGGCCTGGCGTTCCTGGTCGAGCTGCTCTTTCTCAAGGGACGCGAGCGACTCGGTGAGTACACGACCCACAGCGTCATCCAGTACTGACGCGGGCGGGATCGCCTGATGGCCGGTCCTGAGGAGCCCGACACCACCCGGCGCGACTTCTTCCGCACGTTCGGGCGGGAGACCGTGCGCCAGGCGGGCGCCGTCGCGGGCGCGGCCGCGGAATTGCGCAGGTCCAGCCTCGCGGCGGCCCGAGTGCTCTTCGATCCAGAAGCGGCCCCCGACTCAACGGCAATGGAGCCGACCCATTCCCCTGATGCGCAGGTCGAGCAGACGCAGCCCGACGCGACCTTCCGAAGCGCCTATCGCTTCACCGGCACTGAGATCGTCGCGCTCGACGTGCGTCAATTGCCGGGCCGCGTCGAGACGGTCACGCTCGTCCAGCCGAGCGAGGTGGCTTCGGCCATCCGGACCGGCGCGATCAATGGCGGGCCGGTGCTCGCCGAAGTGGGCGCGTACGCGATGGCGCTTGCAGCCCGGGCGGTCGTGGCGCGGCCGGAAACGGGCCGCATCCAGCAGATTCGCGCTGCGGCGAACACCCTCCGTGCGGCAAAACCGCAGATTCACGCCCTGACCTGGGCGGTCGACCGCCTCGAGACGCGCTACCTCCAACTGGCGGGGGAGGCCACCGATCCGACCGCCATGGCCGAGAGCCTTCGGTCGGAGGCTGACGCCATCGCTTCCGCTGCGCTCGCCGCCAACGGCGAGATCGGTCGAATCGGGGCCGGAGCAATCGCAGCTATCGAAGGACCGCTCAACCTATTGGTTCATGGCGACATGGGCCCCCTGTCGTGTGGGATGGTGGGCATGGGCACAGCCTTGATCGCGGAGCTGCATGACGCGGGGCGCGCGGCGCACATCTGGGTCACCGAGGCTGCGCCCGGCGGTGAAGGCGGTCGCATCGCGGCATTCACGCTGCGCCAGCTCGACGTGCCATTCACGATCATTCCGGACACAGCCGTGGCCTGGCTGATGGACCAGCGCCGCGTCGACGCGCTGCTGTTGCGTGGTGATCGCATCGCGACCAATGGTGATTGCGGCGTGCTGATCGGCGGTCGCTCGGCCGCCGTCCTCGCCACAGCCGCGGGCGTGCCGGTCTATGTCCTCGCGCCGCGCAGTGCATTTGACGCCGGCGCCGCTGATGACGCGGCACTCCGTGTCGATACAGCGTTCGCACCGGGTGCGACGCGCCTCAACCCGTCGAGCGACGTGGTGTCGGCGACGATCATTGCCGGCGTTTGCACCGAGGCGGCGTAGCGATGGCGAGCGCCACCCAGCAGCGCCGCGCGCGCACCCAAGAACGCGCCATCGTGGCCGTGCCCACGCGCGATAAGCAGGTGTTGCGCGCCTTCCTCGAGCGCGACCGCCTCCGCGCCGGCTATGCGGTGGCCGATCTCGAGGAGCGCGAGTTCGCGAAGTCCCGTTGGGGGGTGGCGAGCGAGGCTGGCCAGCCGATCGCGGTGGTGCTCGAATACGGTGGTCTCACGCCGCAGCCGCTGTTCGTGATGGGCGATCCCGACGGCATCGTTGCGATCCTGCGCGACGTCATCCGGCCGCGCCTCGCCTACCTCGCCGCGGACGAGAGCCTCTTGCCGTCGGTCGCCGGGCTGTACCGCATCGACGCCGGTCCGCCGATGGTGCGCATGGCGGTCGATCGGAGAACGTTCAAGCCCGTGGCCGGACCCGTGCAGCGCCTGGTGCCAGCCGACATCGTTGATCTCAACCGGCTCTACGGGCTGGGCTTTGCGGGTTGGCTGCCGGCGGACTCGATCGCCAACGGCGTCTATTACGGAGTGCGCATCGCCGGTCGCCTCGTCGCCGCGGCGGGCACGCACGTCATCAGCCCGGAAGGGCGTATCGCCGCGGTCGGCAACGTGATGACCCATACCGATTTCCGCGGTCGCGGCTTCGCCAAGCAAACAACGAGCGCGGTGACGCAGGAGCTCCTGCGTGGCGGCGACGACGTGGTGCTCAACGTTCGTGCCGATAATCCGCCCGCGCTTGCTGCCTACCGCGCCCTGGGCTATCGCGACTATTGCCACTTCGAGGAGCGGCTCGTTCATCGTCGTGGAAGCGCACCCTGGGATAGCATCGTTGCCTACGTCACGCGTGCGCTGCTGCGCCCCAAGGAGTCCTGAGTGACCACGACCGATCTTCCGCGCGAGCAGACAGCCGCCGGCAATCTGCCCGATCACGACGTCGCCGACCTGAGCCTCGCCCCGAGCGGTGTCACCCGCATCGAGTGGGCGGAGCGCGAGATGCCTGTGTTGCGGCTAATCCGCGAGCGCTTCGAGAAGGAGCAGCCGCTCAAGGGCCTGCGTATCGGCGCCTGCCTGCACGTCACGACAGAGACCGCAAACCTGATGCGCACCCTCAAGGCGGGCGGCGCGCAGGTCGCGCTGTGCGCCTCAAACCTGCTCTCAACGCAGGACGATGTCGCGGCGGCCCTGGTGGCCGAATACGGGATCAGCGTCTTTGCCCGCCGGGGCATCGACCGTGACGGCTTCTACCGCCACCTCAACGCAGTCGCCGACACGCACCCACACCTGACGCAGGACGACGGCTGCGATTTGGTATCCCTATTGCACAAGGAGCGCACCGATGCGCTCGCTGGCGTGCTTGCAGGAACCGAGGAGACAACGACGGGCATCATCCGCCTGCGCGCGATGGCCGCTGACGGGGCGCTCAAGTACCCGGTCGTGGGCGTCAACGAGTCCAAGACGAAGCACATGTTCGACAACCGGTTTGGCACCGGTCAGTCGACTGTCGATGGCATCCTGCGCGCCACCAACATCCTGCTGGCAGGTCGCCACGTGGTGGTTGCCGGCTACGGCTGGGTCGGTAAGGGCATCGCGTCGCGTATGCGCGGCATGGGCGCCCAAGTGGCCGTCGTGGAGGTCGATCCGATCGTCGCGATCGAGGCATTCATGGAGGGCTACCAGGTCATGTCAGGCCTCGAAGCCGCGGCCTGGGGTGAGGTCTTCATCACGGCGACTGGCAACCTCCACGTATTCCGACGCGAGCACTTCGAGCGCATGCACAACGGCGCGATCATGGCCAACAGCGGCCATTTCGACGCAGAGATCGACTTGGTTGCGCTCAACGAGCTGGCCGGCGGGCACGTGCGCCAGCTGCGTCGCGACGTCAAGGAATACGACCTTGGCGATCGGCGTGTTTACGTCATCGCTGACGGCCGGCTCGTCAACCTTGCCGCCGCGGAGGGCCATCCCGCCGCGGTGATGGACATGAGCTTTGCCAACCAGGCGCTCGCAGCCGAATACGGCGCCAAACACCACAAGGAGCTCTCACCCACGGTGCACGTCATGCCCGACGAGATCGATCGCGAGGTCGCGCGCCTCAAGCTCGACGCGCTCAACGTCAAGATCGACACCATGACGCCCGAGCAGGAGCGCTACGTCAAGTCCTGGCAAGAGGGAACCTAATTTCCTTCGCTGGCCAAGTCCAGCTACGCGCGAACCGGACGATCCGCCGCGTCCCGCGGCGTCCCGCGGCGTCCCGCCCGTCGCTTGTAACCGCCTTTCCTTCGGTCGCTCTTAGCCCGGGATCGGCAGCTTCCAGTCGGTAGTCGGCTCGGGCAGGCCCATACGTCGCGCGAGGTAACGAGCGTCCTCGTTCACTCCGAATAGCGTCGCCGAGCCCTGGTTGTGCTGCCACATCGTGCCCAGGAAATACAGGCCGGGCACGTCGGTGACGCCGCGTGATTGAAGGGGATATCCGTTCACTTCGAAGATCGGGTAATCGATCCAGCCGTAGTTCATGCGGAAGCCGGTCGTCCACAGCACGCTATTCACGCCGGCCGCGGCCAGGTCGAGCTCATCGAGCACTGGTGGCTCGAAGGCGAATGGCTGCCGATCATCTGGCGGGACATCCAGGCCCGCGCGATCGATGAACTGATCGATCGTGTCGCGCACACGAACGTCGAAGGACTGATCGGCCCACGCCAGGTTCTTGGCTAGGTCTGGCGCCAGCCCCAGGCGCTCCCCGGAAACCGTCTCGATTCGGCCGATCAGCGACATACCCTCGCTCGCCAGCCTGCGCAGGTCGGTTTCGTGACCACCGCGGTGGCCCGACAGGTGGGGGTTGCCGGCGAAACGGAGCTTCGGATCGGGCAGCTCGTCGCGCACCGGCAGCCTGACGCCGACCTCGTCCCCGTGAACCTCGAGCCCGGCAAGCCAGCGGAAGATGTCGTGACCCCGATAACGCCGCGGAAAGCGCCCAGCGCTCCCCACCGAAAGCACCACCTCCCGGCCGGCCTCACGCAGCTCTTCGGCGAGCTGGACGCCCGATTGCCCGGTCCCGACTACCAGCACCGCCCCTGCCGGAAGCGAACCCTCATCGCGATATGCGGACGAGTGAACCTGGAGCAGGCGGCGCGGCAGCTCTGCCGCCTGTGCTGGGAGGCGCGCCTCGTGAAAGCTGCCGACCGCGACTACGACGTTCGCAGCGTCGAGCGTTCCGGCGCTCGTTTCGAGCGTGAAACCACCGCCCGCGCGGCTGGACAGACGGGTCACCTCGGTGCCCAGAACCACCGGCGCGCTGATGGTCTCGGCATAATCCCGGACGCGGCCCGCGATCTCGTCGCGCGGCATGAAGCCGTGCGGATCCCCGCCGTCGTATGCGTGGCCGGGGAACGAGGCCGTCCAGTTGGGCGACACGAGGCGGAACGCGTCCCAACGATCCTGCCAGCCGCCGCCCAGCGTCGTGCGGCGCTCGATCAGGACATGATCGACACCGGCCTGCTGGAGCCACCAGCTCATCGTCAGGCCGGCCTGGCCGGCGCCGACGATCACGGTTTCGGTCTCGCGCGGCAGGGCTGTAGGCATCGCGCGGGAGAGGTTACCTTTGGGTCAGAAACTGAGTCGGCGGCGGGTTTGGTACGCTCTCGCGCATGACTTCCATCGTCGACGACGAGAGCTATTTATTCACGTCCGAGTCGGTGACCGAGGGTCACCCGGACAAGATGTGCGACCAGATCAGCGACGCGATCCTTGACGCCATCCTCAAGGACGACCCCATGGCGCGCGTGGCGTGTGAGACCGCGACAACGACCGGCACGGTCATGGTGCTCGGTGAGATCACCACTGAAACCTACGTTGACTTCCAGGCGGTCATCCGCGAAACCGTCCGCAACATCGGCTACACCGATGCGCGCTTTGGCTTCGACTACCGAACGTGCGGCACTCTGGTCTCGGTCCACGAGCAGTCGCCCGACATCAAGCGTGGCGTCGACGACGCCCTCGAGACGCGCGGCAAAAAGGATGTCCACGACCAGGGCGCAGGCGACCAGGGCATGATGTTCGGCTTCGCCTGCCGCGAGACAGCGGAGCTGATGCCGCTGCCCATCACGCTCGCCCACAGGCTCACGCAGCGCCTCGCCGAGGTGCGCAAGCAGGGTCTCGTCGACTACCTCCGGCCGGACGGCAAGAGCCAGGTCACGGTCGAATACTCCAAGGGCGTGCCCGTCGCCGTGCGCACCGTGGTCATCGCCGCGCAGCACGACGACGACGTGGCCAACGATCGGCTGCGCGACGACATCCTCGAGATGGTCGTGAAGCACGTCATCCCGGCCGAGCTGCGCGAGGTCGACCCCAAGGTCCACGTCAACCCGACTGGGCGCTTCGTCATCGGCGGCCCCATGGGCGACGCCGGCCTGACCGGGCGCAAGATCATCGTCGACTCGTACGGCGGCATGGCCCGCCATGGCGGCGGCTGCTTTTCCGGCAAGGACCCGTCCAAGGTCGACCGCTCGGGCGCCTACGCCGCGCGCTGGGTGGCCAAGAATGTGGTCGCGGCCGGTCTCGCCGATAGGTTTGAGCTCGAGATCAGCTACGCGATCGGCATCGCCAAGCCGGTCAGCGTCTCGATCGAGACGTTCGGTACGGGCAAGATCGCCGACGAGCGGCTCCTGGGTCTGATCGACAAGCACTTCGACCTGCGCCCGGCGGCGATCATCGAGAGCCTCGATCTGCGTAGGCCCATCTACAAGCAGACCGCCGCCTATGGCCACTTCGGCCGGCCCGATCTCGACCTGCCCTGGGAGCGCACCGACCGCGCAGAGGCGCTTGCCGCCGACGCCGGGATCCGCATGCCCGAGCCAGTCAGCGCTTGATACCCGCTCTGATGAAGCGCGCCCGCATTGGGGTCGTTCTTACCTAGGGGTTTGCCCCCAGCAGGCCCTCGGCCGCGCTCAGCACCGGATCGCCGCCGTTGGCCTTCTCCTCGATCGTGTCGAAGTTGACCGGCACGTGGACGCTTGGCGTGACCCCCGTGCCCTCGATGTGCACGTTGCCATCGGCGTCGACCGCGCGGCCGATTGTGATCTGAACGGCGATGCCCTCGGGCATCACGAACTGATCAACGCTGCCGCCGGCTCCCTCCGTCGAGTACTGGCCTACGATGAAGGCGCGATCCTCCAGCGTCATGTTGTACGAGAAGAACTCGCACGCGCTCGCGCACGCCGGTCCGACCAACACCGCGACGGTGCCCGAGTACTGCAGCTCGGGCCGCGGCGGGATCATCTCGTCGACGTCAGTGGGATCGGCGAAGAACGAGTCGCTCACCGGGTCATAGCGCGCGGTGTTGCCCACGGCCACGCGGTGATCGAAGAAATAGGCCGCCATCTGGTCGGCCAGCCAGCCTGAGCCGCCGCCGTTGTGGCGCAGATCGAGGATGACGGAGCCGATGCCGTTGTCGTTGAGGTACTGGATCGCCCGCTCCCAGAGCTGGATGGTCAGCACCTGGTTGTCGAAGAAGCTGTTGACCTGGATGTAGCCGATGGGCGGGTTGGTCGGCAGAACCGCGAACTCAACCGGCTGCGCGAAGTCGGGCTGGCCGAAGAACGTTGATGAGTGGCCGAACGAGTCGCGCTCCTGCACTACGCCGACTGGCGCTGTCTGCTGTGCGCCGCCGCGGTTCTGGAAGCTGATGTCGACGCTGCCCTTGGCGAGCTCGAAGCGGAGGGCATAGCGCAGCTGCTGCAGCCGCTTCGTCTGTGGGTTGCTGAACGGCGACGACCACGACACCGCGGCCTCAACCGCGTCTGAAGTCGCGACGCCGTCGATCGAGAAGATCTCGGCACCAAAGTTGATCCCGGCGGCGGCCGCCGGCCCGCCCGTGGTGACGTAATCGACGATGAAGTGGCCGTCGTCGGTCTCGGTCATCGAGAAGCCCACGCCACCGGCCGTGTCGTTGATGAAGTCGTCGTTCAACAGCGACTGATCGAAGCCGACGTGCGTGTCGGGGATCGACCAGATGAAGTCACGCAGGGCCAGGGCGTACGCATGCGCGTCGCTGGTTGCCTCGGCCTGCTCGAAGGCGGGCCGGAACTGGGCGGCCTTGGCGGCCCAGTCGATGCCCTTGAGCTCCGTCCATGCGTACTCATGGCTGAACTTGTCAACCATCGAATCGAACGCCTGTGTGTACGACTGGTCGGAGAAGTCATCGAGGGCGATCGACTCGGGCTCATAGAGATCGATGATCGGGCCGGCCTCGCGCGAAATGGCGAACGGTGTCTGGTCCATATCGATGACCGACCAGCCCGCGGGGATGGCCATCAGGGGGTCGTCGTCGGTGAAAAGCTTGTTGTCGGTGCCGAAGCCGCTGGGGAACTCCTCGGTCTCGTCGAGCGCGTAGACGACGTACTTGCCGCCGTACACCTCGAGGTATGCATCGGCGGCGTCTGTGACCTTGGTCGAGGCATAGGCGCTCGACCAGCCGCCACCGCCCTGGTCGCGCAGCTCGAGGTACGGATCGCCCCAGATGTTGGTCCAGTAAGCGACCGCGAAGACCTGAACGCCGGCGTCCGTCTGGCCATCGTGGTCCACGTCATGGACGCTGCCGCGCGGCTGCGCGGGCAGGGACAGGGAGTAACTGAAGGGCGAGGTGAAGAAGTCGGAGGTGATCTGGCCCATCACCTGTGACTGCTCGGTGATCTCGAAGTTGCGGTCGCGCGTCACGAAGCCGCCCTGGTCCTCGAGGATGATCAGCGGCTCGGATACTCCGGCCGTGAAGAAGACGTTCGAATAGGTGACCTGCCCCGTGAGGACCTGGGGCTGATCGCCGGTGACCGGCGCAGTGGGCACGGCGCCCGTCGCGGTGGGCGCTGCGGTAGGTGCCCCGGTGGTTGTCTGCGTGGGGTTGGCGCTCCCTGCCGGCGTGGCCGTCGGGTTGGGCGTGGCGTTGGTGCACGCGGCGGCAAGAAGGAGGGCGGCGAGGAGGGGTGAAGTTCGTTTCAGCACGGGCGGTATGGTGGCATACCGGCGGGCGGTGCGCCTCTCCCCCGTAGAATTCATAACCAGATGTATGCAGTGATCCTCGCCGGGGGCGGCGGCACGCGCCTATGGCCGCTCAGCGATCCCCGGCATCCCAAGCCGTTCCTGCCTTTGCTGCCTGATGGCGCGAGCCTGCTCCAGAAGACGGTCGCGCGGCTCACCGAAGGCCACGAGCTTGGATTGACGCTCGACGACATCCACGTCGTGACCGATAAGCGTTACGCAGCGCTGGTGAGCGATCAGACCGACGTGGGTGTGATCTCTGAGCCCATGGGCCGCAACACGGCCGCGGCCATTGCACTGGCCGCGACATCGATTGAGCGCGACCCGGACGAGGTGATGGTCGTCCTGCCCGCCGATCACCTGATCGTCCAAGACGGCCTCTTCCGCGGGACATTGGTCAGTGCCGCGCGCGAGCTCGCCGATGGAGCGTTCGGCATCGACTCGCCGCTGGTCACCCTGGGTATCCAGGCAGGCTCACCCGCTACGCAATATGGCTACCTGGTGCCCGACTTGACGCGCGAGCAGGGCCCGCCTGACTTCGATCTGCACGCGAACGTCCTCTACGCTTTCGTCGAGAAACCGGATGCAGAACGCGCGGCGCAGCTGCGTGAGAACGGGGCCGCGTGGAATGCCGGGATGTTCCTCGCGCGACGCCGGGCCTGGCTGGCTGCGCTGGAGCGATATACCGGCCTCGTCCCGCCACTTCGCAATGCGCTTGACTCGGAGGCGCGCCTGGAGAACGCCTACCAGGGGATCGAGTCGATCTCGATCGATTACGCCGTGATGGAGCGGGCCGCGGCCGACGGCCAGGTCGTGATGGGCGCAATGAATGTCGGCTGGTCTGACGTTGGCACGTGGACGGCGCTGCTCGACGCGCTCGTCGGCGGCTACTCCGCGCCGGCGCGTGTGGTCCAGCCGGCGGAGGAGGCGGTATTGGGCGATGACGACCTTGCAGTAATCCGCTCAGAGTCCGACGTCCTGCATATCGAGGCCGGGCCCGGCCAGGTCTCGTCGGAGCGGCCGCTCGCCTGGCTGCCGCACGCGCGGCAGCATCGCGCCACGCTCGAGGACCTGGTCGCGCGGGTAAACGAGGCAATGGCCGCCACCGCCGAGGCGCGAGCATGACGGCCACCCAGCCGCCGATCGTCTTTGGCACCGACGGCTGGCGCGCTCGCATCGGCGAGGACTACACGTACGAGAACGTGCGCCGCTGCGCCCAGGGCGTGGCTGAGTGGACGAAGGGCGTCGGCACGAGCGCGAAGGGCGTCGTCATCGCCTACGACCGGCGTTTCGCCTCTGAGTTCTTCGCCCAGGCAGCCGCCGAGGTCCTGCTTGCCTACGACATCCCCGTGGCGATGGCGCAGATGGCCGTGCCGACCCAGATGACCTCGTACGAGGTCGTGGAGCGCGGCGCCGCGTGCGGAATCATGATCACCGCGTCGCACAACCCGTATCCGGACAATGGCTTCAAGGTCAAGTCGCCCAGCGGCGCCGCGGCCAGTCCGGACATGCTCGCGGTTTTCGAGAAGACGATCCGCGACAACGCCGGCTCGCTGCCGCCGACGCGTTCGTACCCCGAGGCGCTCGCCGCCGGCAAGGTCGAGCTGTACGACCCGTACCCGGGCTACGTCGAGTACACGCGGCGCTCGCTCGACCTCGATAGGCTCAAGGCCGCCGACATGCGCGTGCTGGTCGAGCCGATGTGGGGCGCGGGCGCCGGCTGGATCTCGCGGCTCCTGGCGGGCGGCAAGATCCAGGTCACCGAGATCCACCAGGAGCGCAACCCGTTCTTCGGCGGCGTGAACCCCGAGCCCATTGCGCCCAACATCAACGAGTCGCTGGGCATCCTGGCCGGCGGCGGCTACGACCTGGGACTGTTGCTCGATGGCGACGCGGACCGTGCCGGGGCGGCCGACGAAAAGGGCACCTTCATCCACCAGCTCCAGGTGATGGGCCTGCTCATGTACTACATGCTCGAGCACCGCGGCCTGCGCCAGCCGGTGGTCTCGACTATCAATGAGACCTCGATGGTCGGGCGCCTGGGCAAGATCTACGACGTGCCGGTGTTCGAGACGCCCGTCGGCTTCAAGTACGTCGGCCCGAAGATGATCGAGACCGGCGCCATGATGGGCGGCGAGGAGTCCGGCGGCTACGGCTTCGGCATGCACCTGCCTGAGCGCGACGGCATCTACGCCGATCTATTGCTGCTCGACCTGTTCGTGCGTGAGCGCGAGGCCGGCCGCTGGCCCGTTTCCGCGGCTGTCGCCCACCTGCACGAGATTGCCGGTCAGTCGTTCTACCTGCGCACCGATGTGCACGTCGACAAGGCGCTGTACCCGGCGCTGAAGGACCGATTGCTGGTCGAGCTCAAGGCCCAGGCACCGGCAGCGATCGCCGGGGGGAAGGTCGTTCAGACCGACGCGCTCTCGACGAACGACGGCTTCAAGTTCTGGACCGACGATGGCTCGTGGCTCCTGGTGCGTTTCTCTGGCACGGAGCCGCTCGTGCGTGTCTATGCCGAGGCAACGAGCGCTGACATGCGCGACGAGATGCTCGACCAGGGCGCGCGGATGGTCCGCGGTGACGGAGCCAGGGCATGAGCACCGAAACTGACCGCCAGCTCGAGGACGCGGTGGCGATCAAGCGCCGCGACCCGGGCAAGATGCTCGACAAGATCAACGGCTTTGCCGACCAGATGAGCACGTCGTGGGGTTTGAGCCGCTCGCTCGAGCTCTCCGAGCGGGCCCACCGAACGGCAAGCGCGGTCGCCGTGCTGGGCATGGGCGGCTCGGCCGTGTGCGGCGACCTCGTGCGCGCCATCTTCAGCGACCGCCTGACAGTGCCGATCGTGTCGGTGCGTGACTACGAGCTGCCCGCGTGGGTTGGCCCGACGACGTTGGTTGTCGCGGTCTCGCACAGCGGCGCCACCGAGGAGACGCTCGCCTGTCTGGGTACTGCGCTTGAGCGGCGCTGCCCGGTGGCCGTCATCACCACGGGCGGGCCGCTGGGCGACGTGGCTGCGCGCGTCGACCTGCCGCGCCTCGTCTATCCCAACGAGACGCCGCCGCGCGCGTCGCTCGGCTACACCATGCTCGCGCTGGCCGGCCTGCTCGAGCGCGCCGGAATGCTGGCGCTGACCGACGCCGAAGTGGCCGCAGGCGTCGAAGCGGCGCGCTCGGTGGCGACGGCGTGCGCGGTCGATGTCGACACGAGCGGCAACCTGGCCAAGCAGATCGCGTGGTCGCTGCTGGACCGCTTGCCGGTCATCGAGGGCAGCGGCTTCCTGGCCGCCGTCGCGCGGCGCTGGAAGACACAGCTCAACGAGAACGCGAACTCGACCGCGACGGCCGAGGAGTTGCCCGAGGCGACGCACAACACGGTCGTCGGCTACGACCAGCCGGAAACGCTGCGCGATCACCATTACATGGTCTTTCTCGAGGGCAGCGGCGATAACCCTCGTAACGCGCGCCGCGCCCGCCTGTCGCGCGACATGCTCGACGCCATCGGCACGGCCCAGCAGCGGGTCGTGTTCGACCAGTCCGGGCGCTTCACCAAGGCGTGCGCGGCCATCGCCCTGGGCGATTACGTGAGCTTCTACCTGGCCATGCTGTACGGCGTCGACCCCTCGGCCACACCTGCGCTGACGGTCGTCAAGCAGACCCTCGCCGCGTTCGATCAGACGGACGGCGACGACTAGAGCCCCCATCCCGAAATCGGGCCTTTTGGCCCGTTTCCGACCACAGAATTGGTTTTGTCTTCGCAGCTGGCCGCTGGGCCGCTGCTACGCGCTTACGGCCGAATCCGGGCCGTCGGCCCGTTTTCAGCCGACGCTTGTAGTGCTAGTCTGACCACCTAATCGCTCGGCTCGCACGGCTGGAGCGGATGCCGTGAAACCGAGCGCCAGACAGGACGGGACGCCCAAGTCCCGGGTGGGAGGTTGCTCATGCACTCAAGCGTGATCGGCAAGATCGAGAAGGCCAATCGCTACGCGCGCGAGTTGGACCGGATCACGATCGACCAGATGTCGCTGACCTTCCGGGGCGACAACGACAGTCATCGAGTAACCCTCGACGCCGACCGCTGGCAGTGCACCTGTCACAACTTCGAAGCCCTGCACTCCTGCGCCCATGTCCTGGCCATGCAGAAGGTCCTGGGCAAGATGCTCAGCGAGGACGCCCAGACGAGCTTCTTCGAGGCCGCGGAGCCCGCCCTCTCGGCCTGACCCGAGGCCGCGGCATTCAACGCGGCAGCAGAGCCCACTCGAGGTACCGCTCCTCGTCGCTCAGGTAGTGCGTGTACACCAGTAGATCACCGGACAGCGACGACTTGGTCACGCGCTCCTCGGCTGTCCCGTCGTACTCCGCGAGGCGCCGGAATTGCCGCTCGGCGAGGTCGTACACATATTGCCGGTGCTGGATGTCGTCCCACCAGGCGACGAACCTGTTGCCGACCGACGGATAGCTGATCCGCTCCGCAGCGATCTGCGGGCCGGGGATCGGTAGCTCCTCGACCTGGCGCGTCGCTCGCCAATAGAGCGTCAGGGCGCCCGAGTTCAATCCGCTCATCTCCGCCGAGCCGCCGCTCTTCCAGGCGACGACATCGCGACCCGCTGCCGGCATGAAGGCGCGCTGCTCGGCGCCGAAGACAAGGGGTGGCGCATCCGGCTGCGCCAGATCGATCATCTCCACACGCGGCTTTTCGGTGATTGCCTCCCAGTCGTTCTCGGCGATGCCGTACCAGAGCTCGTCGGCCCACAGGCTCGGGAACTGGATGTAGACGTCGCGTCCCGGATACGAGAGGAGCGTCTGGAGCCGGTCGGATCGCTCACGCTCGCGAGGCGCAGCTCGTTGACGCGATGGTCGTACGTGCCGTGGACCACTTCCCAGGCAATCCAGTGATCGTCCATGGCGATCGTGGGCGCGATCAGCTTGTCGTCGGTGCTCTCGTCGACCAGGACGGGATCCGCCCCGGGCTCCGGCAGGAACCACAGGCGCCAGCCGCGCGGCTCGCCGCCATCCCAGCGCTCGTCGGTGAACAGGTAGCCAGCCGCGCTGCCAGCGATGCTCGTCAGGATCGAGTCGCCCTCGTGGTTCTCGAACAGCAGCTCGGGCTCGTCCACGTCCGTGACGAGCCGATAGAGGTCGTTGTCGCCATCTGTCGGGCCGCCGCTCCAGACGATCTCATCGCCAAGGCTGACGAATGCCGAGATGTGGCCCGTGAAGGCGGCTGGCACGCGGTGTGTCTCCACGCTGAGGTCGGTTACCTCCGCGCCAGCCGGGGGAGGGGGTAATGGTGCCCGCGACGGCGTCGCCGACGCCAGGGCCGTGGGGGCCGCGGTCTCCGCCCCGGTCGAAGTGGGTATTGCTGCGGGGCCGGCCGAAAGGCTGGGCCTGGGTGCGACGCTGCCGCACCCAGCCGAAACCAGGACCAGGACCACCCCGAGGCGCCAGTGCGCGCCTGCGGTCAAGTGCATGGACTCACCAGACGATCGTGCTGGCGTTGTACTGGTTGACCTTCCACATCGTCAGGCTGCTGACCGTGTACAGGCCCGGGTTCTTGCTGCCGTTGCCGGCCGACTCGGCGTAGTAGACGATCGGACCGTCCGATCCGTCCCACAGGCCGTCGTAGCCGTAGATCACGATCCAGTGCTTGGCACCGCCGGCCTCCCTGGGCCAGCTCGGCAGCCAGTAGACCGCATCGGTCTTATGCGGCTTGACGGCGATTAACACGGGCATGGCAAATTGGTCCACGTCGGCTACGACCTTGGCGTGCATGTCCGCCCCATCGTCATTGCGGGCGTACAGATAGGACCACTCGGTGACGGGCTTGAGCACCGCGTCCGGCCGGTTGAGCGCCGCGGCAATGTTGCTGCCCAGCGTCCCCGTGTCCTGATTGGTCTTCATCCAAGTGGCGATGGTCGCCTGCGTCTTCCAGTTCGTGGCGGTGCTGTCGCCATTCAGACTGTCGTAGACGTAGCCGCGGCTGTAGTTGATGACGACCTGGCCCGATGCCGGACCGCACCAGAAGTTGGTTGATTGGTGGCGGGCGCGGACGCGCAGCACCACCGTGGAGCTCGGCGGGTAATAGCCGGTGGTGCCACCCGTGGTGCCGCTTCCCGGGGTCACGTCCGTGGGATCGCCACTTGGAGCGGGGCCGTCGTCTGGTGGCGGATCCGTGGGCGCGGGAGTGCCGCCGCCGCCTCCGCCGCCGCAATCCGCCTCGCACACGACAAGCGTCGAGCCCGAGTGGCTACCCGATACGGGCGCTGCGCTCGTCCGCGAGTACGACTCGATGTTCGCGACCATCCCTAGCTTCTTCTGCTCGAATGCTGCCTGGGCGGGCGTGCGGGGCGGGATGTACGTGTCATCCGGGGTGGCCGGCGCCCCTGCCGGTTCCCGAGCAACGACCGGGCCCACCACGCACAGCGCGAGCACGAGCGCAGCCACTACCGATTTCAACTGACTACCTCCTGCGGCGGGGTGTTCCGGGCGGTGACCTGGGCGGGACACCTGCGGGCGGGACACCTGCGTCGCTGGGCAGTGCTGGCGCCGATGATCGGCTGGGTGACTTATCGGCCCCTTATCCGGCCCGTCCACGGCGGCGACCCGAGGGCGTAAACTTGGTCGACCAATCAAAGACAGGATCGTGGGATCCGCGAAGCCGGTGTGAATCCGGCACAGTCCCGCTACGGTGATCCACGCTCACGGGAGCGCTGGTAGTCCGGTCGCCGGGCCCATGGTCGTGCCAAGTTCCTTCGCGAGAAAGGGAACGCACCCATGCGTAGGCTCTCCTTTAAGTTCCTTCCCCTCCTGGCCGCGGTCGTGTTTTCGGCGTGCGCCGGACCTGGCGCAACTCCGACGCCTGCGCCAACGCCCGCACCGACGCCCGCACCGACCGCGACGGTCGCACTGAGCCCCAGCGCGGCGCCGACGCCCGCGGGGATCACACTCGTCGACGACGAGGGCACGACCGTCACGCTGCCGGGCACTCCGCAGACGATCGTTTCGCTGACCCCGGCCACGACCGAAATCGTGTTTGCGCTGGGCGCTGGTGACCGGTTGCGCGGCCGCACAGACCTTGACGATTACCCGGCGGAAGCTACCGCGCTGCCCGTCGTTGCGACCTACCTGGGCGTCCACATCGAGGAGGTCGTCGCGATCGCGCCGGACCTCGTCATTGCCGGAGGCAACAACTTCACCGCGGCAGGTGACGTTTCCCGGCTGCGCGACCTGGGCATACCGGTCCTGGTGGTGTACGCGCCCGATCTCGACGGCGTGCTCGCCGACATACGCCTGCTGGGCAAGGCCGTGGGCGAGGAGCAGGCTGCCGAAGGCATCGTCGGAGCCGTCGAGGCCCGAATTACCGAGGTCTCCAACGCAGTCGCCGGGTTGGATCGCCCGCGCACCTTCTACGAGATCGGCAATCAGCCCGAGCTCTACGGCCCTGCGCCCGAGTCGTTCGTGGCCGACGAGGTCAACCTGGCCGGTGGAGATCCGATAACGACGACCGATCCGGCCGTCTTCGCCATCCCCCTCGAACTGCTGGTGACGCTCGACCCGGAGGTGATCATTCTCGGCGACGCGGCGTATGGCATTTGCCCCGATAGCGTCGCCACGCGACCGGGCTGGGCGGGCATGACGGCGGTTCAAGACGGCGTGGTCCGGCCGGTCGACGACATCGTTGTGACCAGACCAGGGCCGCGCATTGGCGAGGGCCTCGCGGCTCTGGCGCTGGCGATTCATCCCGAGGCGGAGATCGAGCCACCGACTGCGGGCACGGAGTACTGCCCCACGCTGTGAGCACCTCCGTCGTCGCTGGTCGCCCCGCGCTTGCCAGGCCGGCGTGGCTTGACTGGCTGCGCCACAGGCCGATCTGGCTCGCGCTGGCCGGCCTGCTGGCGCTGGCCATCGTCGCGGCCGCCGGGGTGGTGTTCGGCAGCGTCGCGATCGCCCCGGGAGACACGCTGGCCATCCTTGGCCACAGGCTGCTCGGCCTGCCGGTGACACAGACCTGGCCCGCGTCCGCCGAGACGATCGTCGTCGAGCTGCGCCTGCCGCGCGTCCTGATGGCGCTCGCCGTGGGTGGGGCACTGTCGCTCGCCGGCGTGGCGCTGCAGGGTCTCCTGCGCAACCCACTCGCAGACCCTTACGTTCTCGGCACGGCCAGTGGCGCGGCTTTGGGCGCCGCGATCGCGCTGCTCATTCCCGTCCAATTCGCACTGCTCGGATTTGGGCTGATCCACGTCCTGGCGTTCGCGGGCGCGCTCGGCGCGGTCGCGGTCGTTTACCGCGTGTCGCGCCTGGGCGGGCTGTCATCGCTCAGCTCCGTGTTGCTCACCGGTTACGCGATCGGCTCGCTTCTCGCGGCGGGCCTCGCGATCACGATGTACCTGTCGGGCCAGAACCTGCGCCAGATCTTCTTCTACCTGCTCGGCTCGTTTTCCCTGGCGTCCTGGCCGCAGGTCGCCGTAGGCCTGCCGATCATCGTGCTCGGCTCGGCCGTGCTGCTGACCCGGGCGCGCTCGCTCAACGCCCTGTTGTTGGGGGAGGAGACGGCCGCGCACCTGGGACTGGACGTGCGGCGTGAGCGGCTGGTGCTGCTCGCGGCAGCGTCGCTCGTCACCGCCGCGGCCGTTGCGATGGCCGGGCTGATCGGCTTCGTCGGCCTGGTCGTGCCGCATGTCGTGCGTCTCGTCGCCGGGCCGAACGCGCGCGCCCTGCTGCCGCTCTCCGCGATCTGGGGTGCCGCGTTCCTCGCCATGGCCGATCTGCTGGCGCGCATTCCCGGCGAGCTGCCGGTTGGCGTGATCACCGGAGTGATCGGCGCGCCGTTCTTCCTGTTGGTGTTGCGGCGCTATCGCGGCGGGTACGAGCTGTGAGCGGCGCTTCGGTAGAGCTGCGTGACCTGACGCTGTCATACGGCGCACGTCGCGCGGTCGACGGCGTCAGCGCGCGAATCGGGGAAGCGGAGATGGTTGCGCTGCTCGGACCGAACGGCGCCGGCAAGTCGACCCTATTGCGCGCGGTCAGTGGCAGTGGCGGCGGCCTCGCCACTGGTGGCGCGCGCCAAACCGGCCAGGTGCTGATCGACGATGTGCCGCTCGACGAGTACGACGGCGCGTCGCTGGCGCGCATGGTGGCGGTCGTGCCCGGCCAGACGCGGGCGGCTTTCCCGTTGCGCGTAGAGGAGCTGGTCGCGCTCGGCCGCATTCCGCACGAGCATCCGCTGCTCGGCCCGCGCGCGGCCGACCGTGCGGTCATCGATGCCGCGATCGAACGAGTGGGCATCACCAACCTGCGCGGGCGCGACGTGCGCGAACTGTCCCTTGGGGAGCGTCAGCTCGCCGTCCTGGCGATGGCCGTCGCGCAGGCGCCGCGGCTGCTCTTGCTCGATGAGCCTACGGTCCATCTTGACCTGCGTCACCAGGTCGCGGTCATGGAGCTGCTGCGCGACCTCGCAATAAGAGACGGCGTGACGGTCCTGGCGGTCATGCACGACATAAACCTGGCGGCGCACTTCTTCGGTCGGCTGCTCCTGCTGTATCAGGGCCGGCTGGTGGCCGACGGGTCGCCATCGGATGTCCTCACGCCGGAGCGAATCCGAGCCGTCTACGGCGTGGACCCCGCGCTGGTGACCGTCGCGCGCTAGCTACCCGCAGGTTGGCTGGATCTGCGCCTAGGCGCGTTTGCGCGGCGGATCGAAGAAGGGGAGCGGCACAACCTTTGCCGCGGCGCGGCCACGGACACCCTCCACCGTGACTTCCAGCGCCAGTGGCGTGCCGACAGCCGAGAACGCCGGCGCGACCGATGCCAGACAGATGTGCTGTTTGAGCGTCGGGCTCCACGTGCCGCTCGTCGCTCGGCCAACCTGGCGACCACCCGCGAACACAGGCCGCTGCTCCCGCCACGTGGCCGCCTCGACGTAGATCGGCAGGTCCTGCGCCTCGTACAGGGACTCGATCGCCGGCCAGTCCACGGTCAGCCCGACCAGGCGCCTGGTCGGTCCGCCTGCGGCAAGCTCGGCAGCCAGAGCCCGCTTGCCGACAAAATCGGTGGCCTTGTCAAGGTTGACGAGTCGGTCGAAGCCCAGCTCATAGGGCGAGTAGCTCTGCGCAGGCACGAGGGCGTGGCGCGCCGAGGTGTAATCGACCTCGATCAGGATCAGCCCTGCCTCGAGACGCACCATGTCGAGTGCCCGCATGCCCGCGGCGCGGAGGGCGAAAGGACGGCCGACTTCCATGAGCCGATCCCACAGGGCCACCGCCTTGCCGGCATCGACCCACAGCTCGTAGCCCAGGTCGCCGGTGTAGCCCGTCCTGCTGACGTCGATCGCGATCCGCCCGACCTTTGACGCGCGCCGGCGGTAGTAGCCAACGCCAGCCCAGTCTTCGCCGGTCGCCGCCTCGAGCACGGCGCGTGAGAGCGGCCCCTGGAGGGCGATCGCCGCGCCCTGCTCGCTGACGTCGTCGATCGCGACGTTCAGGCCGCGGGCGTTGAGCTCGAACCAGCGCAGGTGCGGGTCGGCGCTCGTCCAGCGGAACGAGTCGTCATCGAGGCGCGCGATCGTACCGTCATCAATGACCTTGCCGTGGTCGTCGCACCACGGCGTGTAGATGACCTGGCCCTGTTTGAACTTGGTTGCGTCGCGAGTGATGACGCGGTCGATCAGGCGCACCGCGTCGGGCCCGCTGATGCGCGTCTTGTACAACGGGGAGACGTCGATCAGCACGGCCGCGTGGCGGATGCCGACGTACTCATGGATATGGCGGTAGTCGTACGCGCCGGACGCGTGGTAGCCCGACCACTCGCGCCAATCGCGCTTCCGGTTAAGCGGCGCTGTTCGTTCGTCGAGCGGGCTGCCGATGCTCATGTGCCCACGTAATCTACGGGTGTGGTCGAGGGGCGCGCTAATCGTTACGACGCGATCGTCATCGGTGGCGGCCATAACGGGCTGACCTGCGCGTCATACCTGGCGCGCGCCGGCAAGCGCGTCGTGGTCCTCGAGAAGCGACGCATTCTGGGTGGCGCGGCGGTCACCGAGGAGATCTACCCGGGGTTCAAGTTCAGCGTCGCTTCCTACGTTGTCAGCCTGCTGCGGCCGGAGATCATTCGCGAGCTCGACCTCGTGCGCCACGGCCTGGCCGTCCTGCCGGTCGACGGCACGCTCACGCCACTCGACGACGACTACCTGTGGCGCGTTGACGACCACGGTGTCACCGTGCGCGAGCTGCGCCGCTGGTCGAAGCGCGATGCCGAGGCTTACGAGGAGTACTCGGTCCTCATGGCCGAGATGGCGCGCTTCGTGAAGCCCCTGCTGGGCGAGGCGCCGGGGCGGCCAGGCGCGAGTCCTTGGGTCGGCCTGGCGAAAAGATTTGCCGCGCTGCCCGAGAGCCAGCAGACGACATTCATCCAGTTGCTCACGATGTCGAGCGCCGATTTCGTCAGCCAGTGGTTCGAGACTGAGCCGCTGCGCGCGACCCTTTCTGCCTCTGGGATCATCGGCACGTTCCTCGGGCCACGTTCGCCGGGCAGCGCGTACGTCCTGCTGCACCACTACATGGGCGAAGTCGACGGCGAGTACCGCTCGTGGGGACTGCCGGTCGGCGGCACCGGCGCGATCAGCGGCGCCATCGGGGCAGCGGCGCGCGAATTGGGGGCGGAGATCCGCACCGACGCACCCGTCGCCCGGATCAAGACGCGCGCCGGGAAGGCCACCGGCGTGGTGCTGGAATCGGGCGAGGAGATAAGTGCCCCGGTGGTCATCTCCAGCGCCGATGTTCGGGTGACCCTGGGTCGCCTGCTGGAATCGGGCACCCTGGCCGACGACGACGCACAGGCGGTCAGCCGGTACAAGTTCCGCGGCTCGTCGGCGAAGGTCAATTTCGCGCTGGCTGGCCTGCCGACCTTTTCGTGTCTGCCGCCCGGCACCACCGACGTTTACCGCGGCATGGTCTCGATCTCGCCATCGGTTGACTACATTGAGCGTGCTTACGACGACGCGGTGGACGGCCGATTCTCGCGCTCGCCCTACATCGACATGGGCTTCCCTTCGGCGATCGATCCGTCCGTTGCGCCGCCCGGCAAGCACGTCATGGCGTGCTTCGTCCAGTACGCCCCGTATGAGCTGGCCGAGGGCACGTGGGATTCACAGCGCGAGGCGCTGGGCGATACGGTCCAGGCGACGATCGCCAAGTACGCGCCCGGGTTCGAGTCGCTCGTGCTGCACCGCCAAACCCTGACGCCGCTCGACATCGAGCGGACCTTCGGCCTGTCCGAGGGGAACATCTTCCAGGGCGAGCTGCTGCTCGAGCAGCTCTTCAGCGGCCGGCCCACACCGGGCGCGGGTTACACGACGCCCGTCCGCGGACTGTGGCTGTGTGGCTCGTCGACCCATCCGGGCGGCGCGATCAGCGGCGCACCGGGTCGCAACGCGGCGCGCGAAGTCCTGCGCGCCTGGAAGCGAGCGTCATGAGCGCGCGCCGCCCACAAGGGTGGGACGCGATCGTCGTCGGCGCCGGCCACAACGGGCTGGTATGCGCCGCATACCTGGGCCTGGCCGGCCTGCGCGTCCTGGTGCTGGAGAAGCGCGAGTCGGTCGGCGGCATGGCGACGACGAGCGAGATCCTGCCCGGCGTGCGCGTGCCGACCCTGGCGCACACGGTGGGACGCATGTCGGCAAAGGTGATGCGCGACCTCCGCCTGCGCGATCACGGATTGACGCTGATCCAGCCGGGCGTCCGCGTCTTCGCGCCGGGGCCAGGTGGCGGGGCGACGGTGCTCTGGGCGGACGCTTCGAAGACCGCCGTGGGACTGGGCAAGGATGGCGATGCATATCTCGCGGCGGACCGCCTCGTGCGCCAGCTGGGCACCGCCCTTGGTGAGCTGATGGGCCGTGCGCCGGTAGACCTTGGCGCACCAACATTGGCTGATTCGGTGCGGAGCCTGCGCAGCCCGGCGCGATCCTCTTCCGCGGAGCTGCTGCGCTACATGCCGATGGCCGTGCGCGATCTCGTCGGGGAGTGGTTCGCCTCTGACGCGCTGCAGGCGGCAGTCGCCGCGCGCGGCGTGCTGCTGACCGGCCTAGCGCCGCGCATGCCCGGGACGGCCGGCGTCCTACTGGCCGATCTGGCTGGAAACGACGGTGGGCTGGCCGGACAGAGCGTCTTCGCGCGTGGCGGACCGGGCGCGGTTGCAGATGCGCTTGCCTCGGCGGTTACGGCCGCCGGCGGCGAGATCCGCCTTGGCGCGGCGGTGGCGAAAGTGCGCCGGGATGGCGATCAGGCGCGCGGCGTCGCCCTGGCCAGCGGCGAGGAGATCAACGCGCCCATCGTCGTATCGAACCTGGATCCGCGTACGACGCTGCTCGACCTGGTCGATCCCGAGGTGCTCGGGCCGCGACTCGGTTGGCGCGCGGGCAACATCCGCGCACACGGGGTCACGGCCAAGGTCAATTTCGCTCTGAGCGACATCCCGGCGTTCACGGCCGCTAAGGGGAATGTGCAGCTCCTGCAGGGCCGCATCCTCGTCGCGCCGTCGATGCGCCACCTCGATCTCGCGATGCGCGCCGCGAAGTACGGCGATCTGGCTCAGGAGCCGCTCCTCGAGGTAACGATGCCGAGCCTCCTCGACCCGGATCTCGTTGCACCGACCGGTCGTGGCAAGGCGAGCAAGGTCAGGCACGTCATGAGCGTCATCGCCCAGGCTGCGCCGTTTTCCGTCAACGCCCGTGAGCTCGGCGACATCGTCACCGCGACGCTGGAGGCGTACGCGCCCGGAATCGGTGATCTCGTGGTCCAGCGCCAGGTGATCACGCCGCGCGACATCGAAGGCGAGTACGGCGCCAGCGGCGGCCACCCGATGCACGCCGAGGTCGCGCTGGACCAGTTCTACGCGTGGCGACCGCTGCACGGCCTGGGGAGGTACCGCATGCCGTTGCGTGGCCTGTACCTGGCCGGCGCGGGCGCTCATCCCGGTGGTGGCGTGACCGGTCTACCGGGCCGCCTCGCCGCCGCGGCCGTGCTCGAGGATCGTGGTCGTAAAGTACGGACGTGATCTGCACGAGCTGCGGTAGCGAGAACGCGCCCGGCGCCAAGTTCTGCAATGAATGCGGCGCCACGTTCGCGGCTGGCTGCCCGAATTGCGGCGCGATCAACAAGCCCGGCGCCAGGTTCTGCAATGAGTGCGGCACGGCGCTTGCCGGCGCGACCGGGTCCGCGGGCCCGACTTCTCGGCCAGCCCCCGGCTCCGTCGCCGCCCCGGTGGCCGAGCGACGCCTCGTCACCATCCTGTTCGCGGACATCGTCGGCTTCACGCCGTTCGCCGAGGAGCGCGACGCGGAGGAGGTGCGCGAGACCCTGTCGCGCTACTTCGACATGTGCGCCGACGTGATCGGCCGCTACGGCGGGACCGTCGAGAAGTTCATCGGCGACGCGGTCATGGCGGTGTGGGGTGCACCGGTCGCGTTCGAGGATGACGCCGAGCGCGCGGTTCGTGCCGCTCTCGAGCTGGTCGCCGCGGTGCCGGCGCTCGGCGCGGGTGTGCAGGCCAGGGCCGGGGTTCTCACCGGGGAAGCGGCGGTCACCCTGGGCGCCACGAACCAGGGCATGGTCGCGGGCGACCTCGTCAATACGGCCGCGCGGCTGCAGTCCATCGCGCCGCCCGGCACGGTGCTCGTCGGCGAGGCGACTATGCGTGCGACGAGCGGCTCCGTCATCTTCGAGGAGGCGGGCGAGCAGCTCCTCAAGGGCAAGCAATCACCGGTCGCGGCCTGGCGGGCGGCGCGCGTCGTCGCCGAACGCGGCGGGCGCAACCGGTCCGAGGCCCTGGAAGCGCCATTCGTCGGCCGCGACGACGAGCTGCGCTTGCTGAAGGATCTGTTCCATGCAACCGGGCGCGAGAGGCGCATCCGCCTGGTGTCGCTCATAGGCCCGGCAGGGATCGGCAAGTCGCGCCTCGCCTGGGAGTTCCTGAAGTACGTCGACGGCCTCGTTGAAACGACCTACTGGCACGATGGCCGCTCCCCGGCATACGGCGAGGGCATCACCTTCTGGGCGCTTGGCGAGATGATCCGCGGCCGCTGCGGGCTGACCGAAAGCGACGACGAGGCGACGACCCGGACGAAGGTCGGCGAGACAGTTCGCCAATGGGTCACGGATCCCGATGAGATCGATTGGGTCGAGAAGGCGCTGCTGACCCTGCTGGGCATCGAATCGGGCATGCCTGCCGAGCAGCTGTTCGGTGCATGGCGAACTTTCTTCGAGCGCATAGCCCAAGTCGGCACTGTCACCCTCGTCTTCGAGGACATCCATCACGCCGACTCGGGCCTGCTCGACTTCATCGACCACATGCTCGATTGGAGCCGCGGGCTGCCGATCTACATCATCACCCTCGCCCGGCCAGACCTGCTCGAACGCCGGCCGGAGTGGGGCGCCGGCAAGCGCAACTTCACGTCGCAGTACATTGAGCCGCTGTCCGAGCCGAACATGCGCGAGCTGCTCGCTGGGCTCGTGCCCGGCCTGCCTGACGAAGCCGTCGCGACCATCGTCGGCCGCGCCGATGGGATTCCGCTGTATGCCGTCGAGACCGTCCGCTCGCTCGTCGCCGACGGGCGGGTCAAGGAGCAGGACGGCGCCTACGTACCTGTCGGCGACCTGACAACCCTTGCGGTACCGGAGACGCTGACCGCGCTGATCTCGTCCCGGCTTGACGCGCTCGAGCCCGCCGATCGATCACTGATTCACGACGCTGCGGTCCTGGGCCACTCGTTCTCGGCGGACGCGCTCGGCGCGATCTCCGGTGTAGCGCGGGACGAACTGGCCAAACACCTGAACGCGTTGGTCCGGCGCGAGATGCTGACGCGCCAAGCAGACGCGCGCTCTGCTGAGCTCGGGCAGTACGTTTTCGTCCAAGCGCTCATTCGCGAGGTCGCCTACAACACGCTGTCGCGCAAGGATCGCAAGGCGCGCCACCTCGCCGCCGCGCGATTCTTTGAACACCTCGGCAGTGATGAGCTGGCCAGCGCTCTTGCCGGCCACTATCTCGCCGCTCACGACAACGCAGCCGAGGGCCCCGAGGCAGACGCGCTTGCCGCCCAGGCGCGCGTCGCTCTAAAGGCCGCGGCAGAGCGGGCGGCGAAGCTCGGCGGGTACGACCAGGCAGTGACCTTTCTGCAGCAGGCCTTGAGCGTCACCGCGGAGCCGCACGACCGCGCGGATTTGCTGGAGCGCGCCAGTGAATTCGCGGGCATCGTTTCCAGGCACGCCTTTGCTGTCGAGTTGGGGCGGCAGGCCATCACCACTCGCAAGGCGGCCGGCGATCGCATCGGCGAGGCGCGGGCCACGGCCGCGCTCGGTTGGCTGATGCTCAACGCACGGTACGACACAGAGGCCAAAGACATGCTCGAACAGGCCGTGGCCGAGTTCGCGGACGTTGATGACGAGCTCGTGATGGCCGACATGAAGCTCAACCTGGCTCGCGCCTACAACCAGTTCGAGCGTGCCGGCGCCGAGACGAAAGCACTGGTCCTTTGCGACGCGGCCCTGCTTGTCGCGGAGCACGGCAATCACCCCAAGCTCCTCGTCAAAGGGCTCCTCAACAAGGGCGCCGTCCTGGGAACGCAGGGGCGCCTGCGTGAGGCCATTGCGCTCATGAGCGCGGCAGGCGAGATCGCGCGCGAGAACGGCTTGACCGAGCAGGTGCTCGCGTCGCTCACAGTCATGGGCTACTACCTTGGCGAGGTCGATAACCAGGGGGCGTATCGCTGCTTCCTCGAGGGGCTCGAGCTGGCGCGGCGAGTTGGCCATCGCCAGCTGGCACGGGAATTCGTCAACAACGTTGGCTACACGTCCTTCTTGACGGGCGACTGGGAGCGTGGCCTGGCCGAGCTCGACGCCACGCTCGAAGAGGATCTCGAGACCAATGGCCGCATTTGGCTCACGAGCAACGCACTCATCATCCGAGCATCGAGAGGCGACCCGATCGACGAGGCGCTGGCCGAGCTCGACAAGCTGGCGACTCTGGTGTCGGACCCGCATGTCCTGACCGCGCCACACGACACCCACGCCAACTTCGCGCAGGCCCACGGTCACTTCGAGGATGCCCAGCGGCACTGGCTGGAGATCGCCAAGGCCTGGTCGAGCCAGGCCCCTGCCTCCTACTACCAGGCGGCACGACCAGCGCTATGGGCAGGGGATCTGGCGGCGCTCGAGCGTTACAGCGCCGACCTCGACGCGACAGGCGTCCATGGCCCGGTGGTCGAAGCGCGTCGTCAGAACGTGCGCGCAGGGCTGGCGGCGCTGCGCGGCAACAAGCGTGAAGCCCTGACGCTCTACAAGGAGGCGCTGGCCACCTGGCGCGATCTCAAAGTGACGTGGGAGGAGGCCCTGACTGGTCTCGACATGGCCACAATCCTCGATTCGTCGGACGCCGACGTGCAGGCGGCCGTCCGGTCGACGCGCGAGATCTTCAGCCGGCTCGGCGCGAAGCCTTACCTCGAGCGGCTGGAGACGGTTGCCGCGCGTGCTGCGCCAACGCCGGCCAATCGCGCCCGTCCGGTCGAAGCGTCGGTCGCCGAGCCCGCCTAGCCCTTGTTGTGGCGCGCGTCGGCGGCGCGCGGCGGCTTAGCCGGCAGATCCCACGACCATGAGCGCAGCCGCTTCAGCAGCCGGCGGGCTGTGAGATCGAGCTGGATGGGTGTGACCGCAACCCGCCTGTTGACCACCGCGTCGAAGTCGGTGCCAGGTTCGGCGAGGCCTGTCGGCGGCGGGCCGCCAAGCCAGTAATAGGGCGTGCCCCGCGGGTCGAGGCGCTTGAGCAACTCGTCCTGGTAGATGCGCTTGCCGAGGCGCGTGACTTCGACCCCCTGACACTCATCGACCGTGATCCCGGGCACGTTGATGTTGATCAGCTCGCCCGGCGCGAGGCCGTTCTCGAGGATGTTGACCGCGGTCCGGTGGGCGATGAGCCCCGCCAGCGTGAAGTCGGGATGCTCGTAGTACTCCTGCGAGATCGCGAACGCCGGCACCGACGAGAGCACGGCTTCCATCGCCGCCGCGACGGTGCCCGAATAAGTGATGTCGTCGCCCAGGTTGGCGCCGTAGTTGATGCCCGACGCGACGAGATCAAAGCCGACGTCGAAGTAGCCCAACAGGGCGAGGCTGACAGCATCGGTCGGGGAGCCATCAGCGGACCAGGCGCGCGATCCGTCTTCGAGAGTCCGCTCGCGAACGCGCAGCGGGCGCATGAACGTCTTGGTATGGCCGACGGCCGACTGGTTGGTGTCGGGCGCGAGCACGTAGACATCGCCCAATGGATCGAGCGCCCGCTTGAGCGCCAGCAGGCCGCGCGAGTCGACGCCGTCGTCGTTCGTGACCAGGATGCGCGGCCGCGAATCCCAGTCGGCCAGCGGCCGGGCAAGCTTGGGATGCGCGCGGACTGGGTCGCTCCGCCGCTTCCTGGCCGCGACCGGCTCGCCGCGTTCGAGGTCGATGTCGCGCCGCTCAAGTCGCTCGACCTCGCGCGCGATGTCCTTGCCGTTGCCGTTCGGCCTCATTGCGCCGGCTCGACTGACCTCCGCCTGGGCTCTGACGGCGGCTCATCCCCGGGTTCGTCGTCAGGCTCCGCCGCCACACCTGCACCTGCCGCCACACCGGCCGAAGGGGCGGTGGGAACGCGAACAACCCGGCCCTCGCGCTCGCCGACTCGTTGAGCCGCGCGCGAGGTCACATCGCGCGGCGCACCGGCGTTGCGCCCGAGGTAATGCTGCAGGAAGGCCGCGCCGATCGCAGCGAAGGGAAGCGCAAAGATGGCCCCGGCGATGCCCGCCACTTTGATGCCGACGAGCACGGAAACGAGCACGATCACGGGATGAATGCCGACGGCCTTGCTCATGACGCGCGGCGTCACCACGTTGCCCACGATGAACCAGCCGGCACCGACCAACAGCAGGGTTGGGATGACCGCGTCGGGCTTGGTCAGCAGCGCAATGACGATCGGCGGCGCCCACGAGATGAGCGGCCCGAAGAACGGGATCAGCTGCAGGATGCCGGCGAGCGCGGTCGATACCGGCAGGAATTCGAGCCCGAACAGGATGTGGGCGAGCGCGACGACGCCCGCAAAGATGATGCCCTGGATGGCCTGGCCGCGGATGAAGCCGCCGAACGAGGTCGAGACGCTGGTCTCGAAAAGCCGGGCCGTTTCACCGTAACGCGGCGGCACCAGGCGGTTGACGTAGGCCAGCATCCGCTCCTGATCGAGCACGATGAAGAGCGACAGGAAGATGACGAGCAATAGGTTGCCGACGATGCCCAGGCTGAAGATCGCCAGATCGGTCAGCGGTCCGACCAGCTTGTCGCCGATATTCCCCAGGTTGCCCAGCAGATCCTGGGCGGCCTTCACGAGGTTGACCTGGAAGCCCAGCCCGGCGAGGCCATTCTGAATCCCGGCCAGTGTCTCCGGCAGGCGAGCCTGGAGGCTGGGCAGATTCGTCAGGAAGTCGGTGATCGATCCGGCCAGGCTGCCCGCAACCACAAGGGTTATCAGCGACAGCCCCAAGAAAAGCAGCACGTAGATGACGCCCACGACGGCGACGCGCGGCAGCTTGGGGAAGGCGCGCAGTGTCAACCCGACGAGCGGCGACAGGATGAACGCCAGCAGCCACGCGAGCAGCAGGATCAGGATGATGTCGTTGAAGAAGACGAGGATCACGCTGACCTGGGCGACCAACACCAGTGCCAGCACCAGCACGCCCAGCACCAGCGCGGCGTGTAACCAGCGCCGCTCGGACTCGGGCAGCTGGATGTTCATCGCCGCTGAGTGTACCCACGCTCAGCTGCGCGGTCGCCACTCTGGGGCGCTGCGGCGCCGGGTTCGGTGGGCGACAATCCGAGCCTATGCGCGTGTTTTCGGGGATTCGGGCGTCGGGCGACAAGACGCTCGGTAACTACAGCGGTGGCTTTCGCCAGTACGTCGCGACCCAGGAAGAGGCCGTCAAGGGCGGCGGCGAGGCCTTCTTCTGCGTGGTCGACCTGCACTCGATCACGACGCCCTTCGAGCCCGACGTGCTGCGCGAATCAACGCTGTCAGTTGCCGCGTGGCTTTTCGCGACTGGCCTCGATCCGAATCGCTCGACGGTGTTCGCGCAGAGCCACGTGACCGCACATGCCGAGGCAGCGTGGCTGCTCAGCGCGGTCACGTCGTTTGGCGAGCTGCGCCGGATGACGCAGTTCAAGGAGAAGTCGGAAGGCCAGGACTTCGTGAGCGCCGGTCTATTCACCTATCCCGTGCTGATGGCCGGCGACATCCTGCTGTACCAGGCCGACACGGTGCCCATCGGGGACGACCAGCGCCAGCATGTCGAGCTGGCGCGCAACGTTGCCGAGCGCTTCAACCAGCGCTTTGGCGAGACGTTCGCGGTGCCGCTTGGCGTTTATCCCAAGGCCGGCGCCCGGGTGAAGAACCTGCAAGAGCCCGAGCGGCTGATGTCGACGACGCGCGGCGCGCCCAGCGGTGTCGTCCGTCTCGTCGACTCGCCCGACGAAATGCGCAAGAAGTTCAAGACGGCGGTTACGGACTCGGGTAGGGAGGTCGTGCACGACGTGAAGGCCAAGCCGGGCGTCTCGAACCTGATCGAGATCCTGTCGGTCGCGACCGGGGAATCGATCAAGGGCATCGAGGCGCGCTACGAAGGTCAGGGCTACGGCCAGCTCAAGACGGACGTCGGCGAGGCTGTCGTCGAGCTGCTGGCGCCATTCCAGGCGCGCTACCAGGAGCTGCGCGCGGACGATGCGCAGCTGCGCCGGATGCTTGCCATGGGTGCGGAGAAGGCTGCCGCGGCAGCCGCGCCTACGCTCGCCAAGATGTACGAGCGGATGGGCTTCGTCCGATGAGCCGCGCGCTGGCCGAGCTCACTGGCTATCCAGGCGACGCGAACGCTTCCGACTAGGCGGCAATCCGAATGCGAATGAGCGACGTCCTGCGCCAGCTCCGAGCGCAGCGCTCGACCGACGATGCACGGCCGCGGCTGATGGAGCGCTACGCGGCGTACCTGCCCATGACATCGGCGACGCCCAACCTATCGCTTGGCGAGGGCTTCACGCCACTCCTGCATGCGCGCAGCATCGGCCGGCTCATCGGCGTCCCGCTGCTCTACTTGAAGGTCGAGGGCCACAACCCGACGGGCTCGTTCAAGGATCGCGGCATGGTCGTCGCCGTCGCCAAGGCACTGGAGGACGGGGCGCGCGCGATCGTGTGCGCCTCGACGGGCAACACGGCGGCATCGGCCGCGGCATATGGAGCGGCGGTCGGCCTCGAAGTGGTGGTCGTGATCCCGGAAGGCCAGATTGCCGCCGGCAAGTTGCTCCAGGCGCAGATGGCTGGCGCGCGGGTGGTCGCTGTCGACGGCAACTTCGATGCTGCCCTGCACGCGGTGCGCTACCTGGTCGATGACGCGCGTGACTCGGATCGGCGCGTGGCCCTGGTCAACTCGGTCAACCCGCACCGACTCGCCGGCCAGAAGACGGCGGCGTACGAGGTGTGCGAGGACCTTGGAGGGGCGCCCGACTACCTCGCAATCCCGGTCGGCAACGCGGGCAACATCAGCGCCTACTGGCAGGGCTTTAACGACTATCGCGACACTGGTCTCGTTGAGACTCGGCCGGTGATGCTCGGCTTCCAGGCCGCCGGCGCTGCGCCGCTCGTCACGGGCATGCCGGTGTCCGATCCGCACACGATTGCCACGGCGATCCGCATAGGCAACCCCGCATCGGGAGACAAGGCGCTGCGCGCCCGTGATGAATCGGGCGGTGCGATAGAGGCCGTGACAGACGACGAGATTCTCAGCGCCTACCGCGATCTGGCGCGGATCGAAGGCGTGTTCTGCGAGCCGGCGTCTGCGGCGTCATTGGCGGGGGTGCGCCGGCTCGCCGCCGATGGCCGGATCGACCCGGGTGCGACCATCGTGTGCGTGCTGACCGGCCACGGCCTGAAGGACCCAGAGAACGCCGCGCGCAACGTTGCGCCGACACTCACCGCCGCGGCGGACGCCGGCGCGATCCGCGAGGTGCTCGATTGGTGAAGCTCCACGAAGGCCCGGTCACTGTCGAGGCGCCGGCGTCAACGGCGAACCTGGGCCCTGGCTTCGACGCCCTCGCCCTGGCGCTCGATATGCACCTGCGCGTGACGGTCACGCCGCTCGATCACGGCAGCGAGCAGCTAATCGTCGAAGGCGAGGGTGCCGATGAGATCGGGCTCGACGCGGGCAATCGGTTCCTGATCGGCCTGGAACGTGGGCTGCAGGTGGTCGGCCTCGAGCCGCCGGTCATGCGCATCGAGATGAACAACGAGATTCCACTTGCGCGCGGCCTCGGCTCATCGGCCGCGGCGGTCGTGGCGGGCCTGCGCGCGGCCGAGGCGCTGGCCGAAACTGAGCTCGGCATCGAGCGCCTGCACGCGATCGCGTCCGAGGTGGACGGCCATCCCGACAACGTGGGCGCGGCGCTGTTGGGTGGCTTCGTCATCGTGGCGCGCGACGGCGCAGGTGCGCCGCGTGCGGCACGCTTTGAACCACCCGACGGCCTGGTCGCGGCGCTGTTCATCCCGGCCAAGCCATTGCGGACGGCGCAGATGCGCGCGGCGCTGCCGGCGCAGGTTGCCCACGGAGATGCCGCGCACAACATCAGCCGCGCGGCGCTGGTCGTGGCCGCGCTCACCGCGAACCGGCTCGAGCTACTGGGCGCGATGGCCGAGGATCGGCTGCACGAGCCGCAGCGCGCGGTCCATTTCGAGGCACTCCCCGGACTGATCGCCGCGGCACAGGCTGCCGGCGCGCTGGGCGCAGCGCTTTCGGGCGCCGGCTCGACCGTGATCGCGCTGTGCGCCGACACGGATGCGGCTGCACGCGTAGCTGCGGCGATGGAGGCCTACGCGCTGAGCGCCGGCGTCGAGGGTCGCTCTAGTGTCGTGCGGCCCACCCCCGCCGGCGCGCGCCGCGTCAGGGACCTAGAACGATGACCTTTCCGGGGAGACTCGAGCAGTTTCGCGCCGTCGACTCGACCCAGCGGGTCGTCCGCGAGTGGCTCGAGGCCGGCGAGCCCGAGGTGTGTGTCGCGGTCGCCGACCACCAGACTGCGGGCCGCGGCCGCCAGGGTAAGGAGTGGATCGCGCCTGCCGGATCGGCGCTGCTCCTGTCGGCCGGCTTCCGGCCCAAGGGTCTGCTGCCACGCCACGCCTGGCGCCTCGCGGCGATCGTTGCCCTGGCCATGCGCGACGCCGCCGAAGAGGCGGCCGGCCTGCCCGACGGCACGATCTGGCTGAAGTGGCCGAACGATCTTGTCGCCGCAGACGAGAGGCGCGGCGTTATCAAGATCGCCGGCGTGCTGGGCGAATCGGTCAGCAGTTCGCGGCGCGTGCAGTCGGCCGTGATCGGGATCGGCATCAACGGCAACTGGAAGCCGGCCGACTTTCCGTGGCTCATCGCGGCAACCATGACCAGCCTCCGCCAGCTTTCTGGCAACCGGCCGATCGACCATGCTGCCCTGCTTGACGCCTTCCTGGCCCGCCTGGAGCCGCGCTACGAGGCGCTCCTCGCAGGCACATTCGATGCCGCCAGCTGGACCGCCACCCAGATCACGACGGGGCGCCAGGTCGTCGTAGAGGTTGGCGGCGAAAAGATCCTGGGCAGGGCGACGGGGGTCGACCCCGATAGTGGCGCCCTGTTCCTCGCGCCCGATAAGAAGACAGTGCTGACGATCGACAGTGGCGAAGTGACGCGCTGCCGCATCACCTAGGGGCCGTACTCGGCGGTGCGGCTCTAGGCCGCGAGTGCGGCCCTTCCGCGCATGATCCAGTCGTACGAGTCGCCCGCGAGCGCGCGCAGCCGCTCATCGAAGTGGGCAATCTCCGCGGGCGTCAGCAGTTGCGGCCAGTCGCGCGTCCCGCCCGCGTGGAAGAACTCCTCCGCTGACTTCCAGATGTCGAGGTGCGCGTCGGGCGCGGCCTTGGCGGCGCGACCACGCATCGATTTGAGGGTCGCGGCGCTCACGTAACCAGGCCATCTGGTCTCATCGACGGCTACTCCAAGGGCAATAGCCACGCGCCTCATCTCGGCGTCCAGGTCGTGCCACATGTCGGCGTAGTGGAAGAGATGGACGTTCGGCTTATCGCGCGCGTCCCAATAGGTGCGCACCTGTTGGCAGTAGTCGTCCAGGCCATTTGGCCCGCTGCCGGTTGGTCCTCGGTCGTTGTCGATGAACCAGCGCAGGAAGGGCGCCGGCTCGTCGGGCGGGTCTTCCTGACCCTCCGGCGGCTCGTAGTGTCCCGCGACCGACTCGCGCAGGGCAACCGTTTCGTCGCGCTTCATGTTCAGGCCGTGATCGCGGTCCGACAGCGCCACATCGAGCGCGTGGCGGATGACCGCGATGTACGTGACCTTGGGGTTGTACGGCAAGCCGTCGAACGGTGTGTGCGTCTTCACGAAGCGCCGCGTCGTCTGCGCCTCGAGCAGGTCGAAGATCTCGTCCTCCTGGCGAATCTGCATGTCGATCCAGGGCGAGATCGTGCCTATCTGCGGGAGGTCGGTCGTCTGGCGCAGGAGCATGCCGACGATCGTCTGCATCCAGGTCGTGCCGCTCTTAGAGGGCGTCGTGATGACCACGTCGTCGTCGCGCAGCCTGAAGCGCTGCCAGCGTTCGTTATCGGCGATGAAGCCGTGGTAATGACGCATCGCGCGATGTTAAGGGCCCGGTGGTCAAGCCTCGGGAAATGTCAGGCTGATCGAATAGCCATCTGTTCGGCCGGCTGTGCGCCCAGTCGGCAGGCGGCGAGGTCGTTTCGCCGCAGGGTGCTCTAGCGCATCACGGCTCGTCCGGCGGCACGTAGGTCGCGGTGACGGCGTAGCTTCCCGCGACGGGGCCCGCCGATGTGGACGCGCCGGCCACGAGGTACATGGTGGCCGTCAACCCGTATTTGCCTGGGCCGAACACGGTTTCGTACTCGCATCCCTGTGCGGAGTCCGAATAGAACACCGTGCTGCCGCCCGGCCCGATCTCGTTGATGTAGATGAGCCCACCTGCGCCATTGGTCCCGACTGGAACAGTCGGCGACTCGAAGATCCCGCATGTCCACGTGATCAGCAAATGCTGCTGGGTGTTGGGCAGGACTTCGAAGTATGTGGTCACGGTCGCGCCAAGGGACGAGCACTGCGTCGAGAACGTTCCGCACACTTCCTGGCCGATGGCCGGGTTTGGCGGCGGCCTGGTCGTGCTGTAGTCGAAGGCGAAATCAGCGCCCCAGGTCGCGGTCGTGCCGTCATAGCTCGAGCTGTAGTCCACGGACCCGTTCCCGCTCATCGTGCCCGCCCTCTGGAAAGGCGCCATCCACTCGAAACCCGAAGGCGGTGGTGGGACAGTGCGACTGAAGGCAAGGCTCGAAGAGACATCACCCCAGCCGATCGGGTCGATGACCTCGTGCTGGTAAGTCGTGGTGTTGTTGATAGTGGTGCGCAGGTTGTGTTCGGCCGTGCCCTCGTCGTCGCGCGACCAGTATTGCTCCCACTTCTTGTCCAGGTTTTCGAACTCGATGGAGTTTTCGACGACCAAACCGTTCAGTTTCAACAGGCCAGTGCAATCGAGGTTCACCGGCACGGAGTCTGGATGGTCCACGGTCACCGGCTTCCCGTCCGCGCGGGTAAACGTCAGTGCCACGGAGCTCGTGTACGTCCCGGGCGTGTCCGGACAGGTCAGCGTGACCTTGATAACCGCTTGTCCGAGTTTGGCGAGCTCGCCGCTTGCGCCATCATCAATCGCGACGTGATCGCCCGCTTGGGCCTCGTAGTCGAGTGCTGTTCCGTTGTTCTTCAGCGTGATCTCGCGTTGCGTGCTTGTCCCAGCGGACAGGGTTTGTGAGAGCGGCGAAGGATCCGCCTCGACGCCACCCGCAAGACATACCAGGTCGACGGGCAGGTACTCGGGAACGCCGGACTTGATGGCAGTGCCGCCGTCGTCTGTGAACGAAAGATTCAAGAACCCGCCGTAGCCTCCGGCCGTGGCCGGGCAGGTGATGGTGGGATCGAGTGCCACCTTCTCACCAGCGGCGAGGCTGCCACCGGTCACGGCAGGCTCGACGTGCTCAACGGAGTTCGTGAACTCCCAATTGACGCTGATGCCTTCGCTCTCGAGATCGACGCTGGGAGTCGTGGAGTCGCCAGCATCAAGAGTGATGCTGAGCTGCGACGGCGTGAGCGTCACCTTCCCACACGTCGGGGCGACCCAGGCATCACCACCCAGCTTCAGGAGGATGGTGTTCTGTCTGACGCGGGTGATGTTGCCGTTGTTGTCGAACGCCTCCAGACGCACGATGTATGAGGTGCCGTCGGCTGCAACGGGCTCCGTGTATTCGTGGCTTTCGCCCAAATCGGTGCGGCCATCGATCCAGTAGTCCGCTCCGGCATCGATGATCTTGGTCCGGACCTGGGTGATGCCGTCGGTCATGCAGCCGCTCGAATCAACGTGTAGATCGCCTGAGTCGATCAGCGACGGCAGCTGGCTGGCTGAGTAGTCGGGATCGCTGAAGAGCGTCTGCAGCACCTCGAGATCGGTGTCGACCGCGTCGACATGGCCCTTCACGTAACGGGTATCGGTAGCGGACCGGCTCAGAAAGCCGTCGCCGTTGAAGTCACCGCGCGGATAGACATTCTCAAAGAAGGGGATGTCAACCGAACTGTCGTGGTTTACGTCTTTCTTCGGATGGTCGATTCGGCCATCGAGGTCCAAACCCGATGCAGCTTCCATCTGCAGCAGCGAGTCGCGCCAGCGCCTGAAGTCCGCCATGTCGATCGACCCGTCGCCAGGGCCGCCATCCCGGTCGTAGTCGTCCGTCGTGACCTCCGTACAAGTCGTCGAGCAGTCCTGACGCAAGTTGCCATCGACAGTGCCGTCATCGATATCGAGTAACCGCGTTAACACCGACGTGTCGCCGCGCAGGCTGTCGATGGACATGGCTGCATCAAACGCGTCGACCATCGGACTCGCGCCACCACCGACTGGGTTCGCCGTGGATATCAGGAGGTACTTCAGCTCCCCCGCGGTCAAAGTGGCGTCGAGGCTCTTCAGATACCCGGCTAAGCCCGCGACGTGAGGGGTCGCCATAGAAGTGCCGTCCAAGAACCGGTACGGAACAATGTCCGAGGGGGTGCCGGTGCTTTCAATGGCGACGCCCGGCGCCGAGACGTTGCCGTTGATATTCGAGAAGGGCGCCCGCTTGAAGTCACCGTTCTCTTCCAGCCCGACCGCCTCTACGACGAGAACATTCGGCGTCCCATCCACGAGGCCCGCGTAGTCCCACGGCGAATTCCATCGTGCGTCGACATCTACATAGTTGAGCGCTTCGTCGCCCGAATCATTACCTGCGGCCGCGATGATCAGCGGCAGAGAATGGCCGTCAAGTTCCCGCAATGACTCCCACAACTCGAAGATCTGCGCCTGGAATTCGACAAGATCGCGCGGTGCTGGATTGAGCAGAAACCCAGGGTCCACAGGTGTCTCCTGCTCATACCAGTTGTAGCCCAGGCTGAGGTTGACGATGTCCAGGTCGTCCGCCTTCTCGAGGAACTCGAAGAGACCCCAAGCGGCCTTGTCGCTGTACGTATCGACAACCAGGTGGGTATAGGGATCGACGCCATCAGTGCCCGTGCGGTTGTTGTAAATCGCGGCAATGGTGCCGGATACGTGGGTCCCGTGATTTATTTCGTCGGGATCAGGAGAAGGCGTGGGGCTCGCCCCAGGAGCCGGAGTCGCGGTCAGATTCTCATCGATCGCCAGGTCTGGATGATTCGTGTAGAAGCCGCCATCGAGCACGCCGATATGCGCTGTACGGCCCTGCTTCAGTAGCGCGTCATTCAGGTTCCACATCTGAGGAACGCGCATTGCCTCTAAACCCCAATTGCCCCCGTTTGGCTGAACTGTCCATGTCCAGTCGTCCGGTAGAGCGGCGCTGGAATCGTTCGGGTCGACGGGGCCTTTGGGGATCTCGGTGTCGCCCAAGACTGCGTCCTGAACTGCCGTCTGGACGATCGG
>JAXDLE010000157.1:0-10988 GCA_034666725.1 Chloroflexota bacterium | reverse complement strand
GGCCGTTCCTCCATCCGTAGCAAGGGGACCTGACTGATGGGCGACAAAGGACCAGGCAGCAAGGGCGGCGGCAAGAAGCCCAAGTCTTCGACCAAGAAGGCGAAGGGCGCCGCCGGCAAATAGTTTTTGGGGCATGACAGCCCCGATCACATGACGGATGAGGAGGGTGGCCGCGAGGCCCCCTCCTCTTCTTGTGCCGCCCGATCGGGCTGGCTTACATCCCTGCCGGGCCTACGTTGACGATGCTGTTGCCGCCGAACACGAACGGGCCCTGGATCTGGTACGGGTCGGCCTTCTTGTTCCAGGCCTTGAAACGCGGGTCGTCGTCATGGGCGGTGTGACCCTCGTGGCTCTTGAAGACCGCGACCACCAGGTATTGCCGCGCACCTTCAACGCGATGCGTGCTGATGTCATCGCACGGCGCGAGGACCGACAAGACGAGCAAGCCGCGCTCGTACAGGTCCTTGTGCGTGGGCAGCTCGAACTCGCGAAAGCCAGCCTCGAACTCGGCGGCCTTGTCTTCCGCTATGTTGAGAATGATCGAAGCGGTGTGCATGGCGACCTCCGACTACGGGCTGACCGACTTCTTCAACCTGATTATCCAAGCCGGCCGACTGCCGGGAATTCCCAGGCGCCGAGCCCAGCCTGACGACAGTGCGGCGACGTCAGCGGTGGTCGCGGGATGGAGCTCCGTCATCTGCAGACCGGCAGACTCGTAGTCGGTGGCCAGTCCCTCGACCTGCGTTCGTTCGAGGTCAGACAGGAACAACAGCATCTCGCCATCCGCCCGCAGCAGGCCGCGGAGGGCGATGATCATGGCGCCGTCGGCACAGAGCGCTCCAAGCAGGAGCGAGCCCCAGGGAAGAACGACCGTGACCAGATCTGCGCAGCCCGCTAGGGCACCCGGCAGGAGCTCCGCTGACTCGGCGAGAAAAAGCGCGTTGGGCAGGCCGCCCTTCTTGACGTTCGCGGCGGCCCTGCGCGAAGCCTCGGCCATCGCGCTCGTCTCGGCGTCCACGCCGATGACCAGGCTGTGCGGCTCGCGCCGGGCGCGGCGCAACACGGTCTGGCCGGTGCCCGTTCCGATATCGATGACCACCCGCTCATGGTGGGCGACCAAGCTGGACAGTTAGCCGACGTCCACCTCTGAGAGGCGGCGGCCGATGACCTGACGCATGTCCACCATGCTAGCGGCGCAGAACCGACGGCTGGCGCGCGGCGTATCGTGAGCGAGAAGAGGAGGTCGTGATGCCGCGTTCGCTGATCTTGTCAGTCGTCTCACTCATGCTGGTAGCCGCCTGCTCAGCGGGCGCTCCAGGCAGGCCCTCCCCCGTGCCGCCGACAGCGTGCTGCACTGCGGCGATCACGCCGGCCCCGACTCTCACAGCCGCGCCCAGTCCGGCGCCCACGACCACAAGCGCCGGCTACAGCTGCGACCCCGACATGGGCTATGGCTGCGACGTGTCGCCCAGTGCGGGCTCACCGCCGCCCGCGGGTGAGGCGCTCGTAGTCGGTACCAGCGCTGACCGCTCGAGCCTCGTGGGGCCGACGCAATTGACGCTCTATGTCTTCGACAACGATTCGCCCGGAGTGAGTGCCTGCAACTCGGGTTGCGCCGCAAGCTGGCCGCCGCTGAGCCTCGCGCCCGGCCAGCAGCTCAGCGCACCGTCGGACATCGCGGCCAGCTTCTCGACGCTCACCCGCGAGGACGGATCGACGCAGGTCGCCTACAACGGAAGGCCGCTGTACTACTACAGCAGCGACGCGTCCCCTGGTGACATCCGCGGTGATGGCGTCGGCGGCGTTTGGCACCTCGCCGCGCCCTGAGGTCTAGGCCGGCGCGCGGCCGCGGCCGAAAGCCGCTGCACGTAGCTCGGTGGCGAGCGACGGCGCCACTCGACCGCGAACGCGGACGTCGCGCGCGCGATAACCGATATCGACGGTGCCGCGCTCACGGACGCGCGCCAGGAGCTCGCCCTCGCTATACGGCAGGTTGACGTCGACGTCCTCCCACAGGTCCGCAAGCAGAACCGCAAGCCGCGTCCGCAGGGTGTCCATGCCATAGCCGGTCAACGCCGACACCAGCACTGATCCCGCGATCGTTGGTGCAGGCAGGGCGCCGTCGGCCGCGGCTGGATCGACCAGGTCGGCCTTGTTGTAGACGAGCAGGCGCGGCTTCTCGCCCGCGCCCAGGTCGTTGAGCACCTGCTGCACCGTGGCGCGATGCTCCGGCGCGTGCTTGTCGGCGATGTCGACCACCTCGAGCAGCACGTCCGCGCGGTTGACCTCCTCGAGGGTTGCGCGGAATGCGTCGACCAGCTGGTGCGGCAGCTTGTGGATGAAGCCCACAGTGTCGGTGACCACCACACTCTGGCCGTCGCCGAGCTTCACGCTGCGACTCGTCGGATCGAGGGTGGCAAAGAGCTGGTTTTCAGCCCGGGCCGCCTCGTGGCCCACCAGCGCATTGAGCATCGAGCTCTTGCCAGCGTTGGTGTAGCCGACTATCGCCACGGTCGGCATGAGACGGCGATCCCGCGACCGCGCCGCCGTCTCGCGCTGGCGGCGGACGTTATCGACGCGCTCCTTCAGCTTCTTGATCTTGTCGCGGATGATGCGGCGGTCGGTCTCGAGCTGGCTCTCGCCGGGTCCGCGCGAACCGATGCCGCCCTGGGTGCGGCTCAAGTGCGTCCAGAGGCGTGTCAGGCGCGGCAGCTGGTATTCGAGCTGGGCCAGCTCGACCTGGAGACGGCCCTCGTGGGTCCGCGCGTGCTGGGCGAAGATGTCGAGGATGAGGCCGCTCCGATCAAGCACCTTGACCCCCAGCAGACCCTCCAGCGCTTTCTGCTGGTTGGGCGAGATTTCGTCGTCGGCGACGAGCAGCGAAAAGCCAGTTTCGCGCTTGGCCGAGGCCATCTCCTCGGCCTTGCCTTTGCCCACGTACCAGTTGGGATCGACATGGCGCCGGTTCTGCCACTCGGCACCGACCACCTCGGCTCCGGCCGTTACTGCCAGCTGGGCCAATTCCGTAAGCGATTCCTCTGCGGTCCAGCCCGCGTCCTGACCCGTGTCGACGGCGACCAGGAAGGCGCGTTCGACCGGCGGCGCGACCTCGATCATGTGGCTGCGTCCGTTCGAGCGGCCGTTCGTGCGACTCGGCATGTCGGAAGGATACGGCCGCTGACCCGCTGCCCCGCGGGAATCAAAGAGGCCGAGCCTTGCGGCCCGGCCTCTCCGGTTTCCCGAAACGTCTGACCTGAAGGTCAGTTGTTGCAGTCGATATTCCAGCAATTGTCCGGGGCGTAGCCGTTGTGGCGCGCCACGTTGCCGACGGCATTGGGCTGGCCGTACTCGGCGTCGACGCCGTAATCGTCGTTGTAGTTTGCCGTGTTGTTGTTGAACACAGCCGGCGAATAGTAGGGCGAGTAGTTGTCCTCGATGTAGAACCCGTCGCTGCCATTGTGGTTCGCGATGTTCCACTTGACAACCGCGTTGCCCGAGTCGTAAAGCTCGAAGCCGTGGTCGCCGTTCCAATTGGCCGTGTTGTTTGTGAACACGGCGTAGAGCGACTCCTCGTCGTACCACCCGATGCCGTTGCCGCTACCGTCGTCATTGTGGTGGGCCCTGTTGCCACTGAATGTCGAGATGGCCGCAGCCTCGTTGTCGTCTTCGTAGCAGTAGTACGTGTAGAACCCGTACGTGTCGTTGCCGGTGGCCTCGTTGTTCAGGATCCGGTACCAACCGTAGTCACTGCAGTCGAAGTAGAAGCCGTAGTCGCCGTCATCGACGTCGCCGTTGGCCTTGTTGTTGCTCCAGATCTGATGGCCGCTGTAGTCCTCGTAGTACCCAGCGTAGTCGTACTCGGCGTAGTTGCCGGTGAAGTGGTCGCCATTCTCGTACTCGGTGTAAACGCCGTAGGTCGAGTCGGTGATGTGGTTGTTGGTGACCCAGTTGCCGCCCGAGTATTCCATGTAGAAGCCGTAGTAGCTCCCGGCGATGGTGGCGTTGTTGATGGTGTTGTTCGCCCCGGCGTAGATGTATACGCCAGTGTCGTTACCATCGGCTGCTTCGCCCGTGAGCGTCAGGTTCTTGAACACACCGTTGACCGAGTAGTCGACGTAGATGTTCGCGTCGAAGTTGGCGATGGTGCCGTTCTTGACGGTCACGTTCTTCTTGTAGTTCGTGTCGATGCCGGAGGAGCCGTCGTCGCCGGTCGGGCCCCAGATGGTGTAGCCGTTGAGGTTCAGCGTGATGTTCTTGGCGCCGAAGTAAACGCCGACGACGCCGCCGCCGGTGCAGTTCACATCTGCGGTCAGGGTCGTGTTGGTGTAGATCGTGTCGCCACAGCTGAGTGTGGTCGCGAACGCCACGCTCGGCACCACGCTGAGCATTCCCAGCGCAACCGTGACAGCCAGCGCGGCGCGTCTATAGGCGGGGTTCATCCGTTCCCAAGTCCTCCCAAAGGTCCCTCTGCCTGAGTTGGCTTGGCGAGTATAGGGCGTGGGTCCATCCCGGTGCGGGCCTATGACATCCCACAGGCTGCCGCTCAGCCCAGATGAGACAGGCGATGAAAGCGGCCTATCTGCAAGGTCGGGCAGTGCAGCCTGTACCTGGCTGCGGCCGCCCACGGCCGCGTGACAGGAGCGAGGCGCGAGGATGATGGATCCGTGGCGAGATGATCCGATCGAGAACGATGACACCGATCGCCGCCGCGATGAGCCCGAGGTAGTCCCGGCCGTTTCGGCCGAGCAACCGTTCGTTGCCGCGGGCATAGGCGTGGATGCCTACGTCGGCCGCTCCGAGGAAAGCGATGGGGACAACGACCAGGAGAGTCACGTCTCCCCGGCCGACAACGACGGCGAGACGGTGCCGCGCGACGAGGTGGTCGACCAGGTCGGCGGCTAGCGTCGACCCAGTTGCGCGGTCACGAACTCGCGCACGCGCGCCGGACGGGCCGGCGCATCGAAACCAAAAAGCAGAGAAGGCCGGGACTGCTCCCGGCCTTCTTCGCAATCGAGCTACGTCGTGACTAGTTGCAGACCACGTTGTAGCAGTTGTCGGTCGTGTTGTGGTTGGCGATATTGCCCTTGCCGGGAACACCGTACGACCCGTATAGGCCGTAGTCATTGTATGTCGCCGTGTTGAACGAGACGTCCTTGGCGTTGTAGTAGGCGCTCGAGTAGTTATCGGCGAACTCTAAGCCGCTATCGCCGTTGCCACGAGCGAGGTTCCACTTGATGACGTAGTTCGTCGGATAGTCAAAGTAGAAGCCGTTGGCGGTGTTGTTCTTGGCCGTGTTGTACAGGTACGTCGAACCGATGTTGTAGTAGTCGTAGAAGCCGTCGCTTCCGTTGCCGTTGGCGGTGTTGTACTGGAACGTCGAGTTATCGGAGTACTGCGAGTCGAAGCCGGAGCTGTCGTTGTTGTTGGCGATGTTGCCACTGACCCACGAGCCCAGATCCTGCGTCGTGTTGTTCTCGTCGCAGTAGTACAGGTAGAAGCCGTCGCTGCTGTTGCCGTTGGCAACGTTGTTGATGAGCGTGACCCGACCGTAATCGTCGCAATCGAGGTAGAAACCGTAAGTCCCATCGTTGGCTCGATTACCGTTGTAGGTCAAGCCGCCGCTGTAGTCGTCGTAGAAGCCGTACGGCGCGTGGGCGACGTTCCCGCGGAAGTTGGTGTACGACTCTTCGTACGTCTCGAAGGCGATGCTGTCTGCGGTGGCCACCGAGTTCACGACGCGGTGTGAGGCGCCGTACTCGAGGTACATGCCTATGTACACGTCGCTGATCGTGAGCTTCTTGAAGAGGTTGCCGGCGCCGTAGTCGGAATACACCCCGTAATCGTCGGCGTCGGCCGCTTCGCCGGTGATCGTCAGCCCGCGGAAGACCGAGCTGCTCGACGCATACGCATAGAGGCCAAAGTGGGCGTTGGCGATGGTGCCGTTCCGGACGAGTACGCGGTCGGAGCCGCCAGTGTCGACCGCGTAGTAGCCGTCATCACCGGCGAAGCCCCAGATCGTGTACCCGTTCAGGTTGAGCTCGATGCCGTCCTTGCTCAGTGTCAGGGCATTGCCGGCATACCCGGAACAGTCGAGAGGTCCCGTCAGCGTCGTGTTGGCGATCAGGCTGTCGCCGCACGACGGCTGGGCCGCCAATGCGACGCCGGGGATCACCCCGACAAGCGCAAGTGCCAGGATCCCGCCCAGCACGGCACGTCGATATGGTGGATTCATTACTCCCTCCGATGGCAGCCACGGGCGGTGGGCCGCAAGAACCCGATGCTAGCGGCCGGATGGTCGCGCGGTCATGCCTTCGCGTGTGATGATCCCAAAAGCTCCCTCCGCGACGTCGGCTGACTCTGAGTCGAGCCAGTTGATGTCCGGCTCGGCGCGGAACCAGGTCTTCTGGCGGCGCGCGAACTGCCAGGTGCGGGTCGCGTCACGCTCGACGGCCTGCTCGACCGAGACCTCGCCGTCGAGCACGGCGAAGGCCTCCTGATAGCCGAATGCACTGAACGCGGGCACGTTCGGGTCGTAGCGCGAACGGAGGGCGGCCGCCTCCTCGAGCAGCCCTGACTCGAACTGAGCGCGCGCACGCGCTGTGATCCACGTGCGGTGTTGCGCCGGCTCGACCTGCAGGCCGATCCACACCGAGGGCCCTGGGTAGCCGCGGGGCGCGGGCGGCGGCACGTCGCCGTGGATCGCCGCTCGCTCCAGGGCGCGCACGACCCGGCGCGGATTGGCGAGGTCCGTCCTGGCCGCGACTTGCGGGGCCGCGCTGCGCAACTGGGCTACGAGCACATGCAGACCCTCCCCCACCAGGCGTCGCTCGAGGTCGGCGCGCACGGCCGGGTCGCGCCCGGTCTCGTCGAGCACCATGCCGCGCGCCACGGCGCGCAGGTACAGCCCGGTGCCGCCAACGAGCAATGCCAACCCGCCGCGCGCGGCGATCTCCTCCAACGCAGAGATGGCTGCCCGCTGGTAGTCCGCCGCCGTGAAGGGCTCGTCGGGGTCGACGAGATCCAGCCCGTGGTGCGGCACCAGGTCGCGTTGTGCGGCGGTCACCTTGGCCGTGCCGATATTCATGTCCCGGTAGACCTGGCGCGAATCGGCGCTGATGATCTCCGCGCCCGGGATCGATCGCGCGAGCTCGAGCGATAGGCCGGTTTTGCCCGTCGCGGTCGCGCCGCAGACGACGATCAGCGGTGGGAGCTGCGCCCCGCCAGCAGGCTCAGGCGTCGAGCGTCCCCACCAGCGCATACGGTCCGGCATGATCGACGCGCACGTTGACGAGCGAACCCATCAGGGCCTGAGGTCCGTCGAAGTGGACCAGCTTGTTGTTGCGGTTGCGGCCGGCAAGTCGGGGCGCGCCGTCGCCGTGCGAAGACGGCGGCCGCTGCTGATCGACGAGCACCTCGGTCGTCCGCCCCACCCACGCCTCGTTCGCGGCCAGGCCGATCCCCTCCTGCAGGTCGAGCAGCGCCTGGAGGCGGCGCTTCTTCTCCGCCTTGGGAACGTCATCATCCAACCGTGCCGCGGGGGTGCCCGGCCGAACTGAGAACGCGGCTGCAAACACCGTCTCGAAACGGACGGTGCGCAGCAGGTCGAGCGTCCGCTCGAACTGCGCCTCCGTCTCGCCGCAGAATCCGACGATCACGTCGGTCGTGAGCGAGATCCCCGGAACCGCTTCGCGGAGCCGCGCCACGAGCTCGAGATACGCGTCGACCGTGTATTGGCGGCCCATCCGGCGCAGCACCGCGTCGTCGCCCGACTGGACGGGCAGGTGCAGGTGCTCACACACGCTCTCGCACTCGGCCATGGCCCCGATTAACCGCTCCGACAGATCCCACGGATGAGAGGTGACGAAGCGCACGCGTGGGATGGCGGCGACGCCGTCGGCCGTGCGTAAACCGTCGATCGCGCGCAGCAGCGCGGCCATGTCAGGCTTGCCCTCGAGATCGAGCTTCCGTCCCAGGTGGCGTGCGCCATGAACATCGGCGAAGCGCGACTCTGGCGGCAGGTCGTGACCGTATGAATTGACGTTCTGGCCGAGCAGCGTCACTTCGCGGTAGCCCTGCGCGGCGAGCGTCCGTGCCTCGCCGACGACGTCGTCGAACGCGCGACTCCGCTCCGGGCCGCGCGAAAAAGGCACGATGCAATAGGTGCAGGTCTTGTCGCAGCCGTAAATGATCGGCAGCCAGGCGCTCTTGGCACTCTGGCGTCGGACGTCACCGACCATTCGCCCCGGTGCCGTTGCGCCCGCCAAACCCAGCCGCGCAGTAAGCTCGGGCTCCTCGTCGGGGCGCAGGAACAGGTCAACCTCGGGATAGCGCCGCTTGAGGCCGGCCGCGTTGTCGGTTCGGACCGAGCAGCCGGCGAGCACGACGCGCAACGCGGGGTTGGCGCGGCGCAGGTTGGCCAGGTGACCCATCCGGCCGATCACCTTCTGTTCGGCCGCCTCTCGGATCGCGCACGAGTTGATGACGATGAGATCGGCCGACTCGAGATCCGTCGCCTCGGCGCAGCCCGCAGCGGCGAGGGCACCGGCCATCTCCTCGGAATCGGAGTGGTTCATCTGGCAGCCCAGTGTCCAGACGTGGAAGCGCGGCAGGGCCAGGTCGTCGGTGACGAACTCGGCCAGCAGCGGGTCGGGCGCGAGCGCCTCGCGCGGCGCATGGCCAATTCGCGTCTCTTCCAGCATCGGCAGCAGACGCGTGGTCACTGAGCGCGCACCCCATTGCCGATCGCCTCGAGCAGCCGCTCGCCGGCCTGGAGTGGCACGTAGGTCGTCTGCGTCGCATCCGCGTAGGACATGTTGTCGCCGTGGTAGTCGCTGCCGCCCGTTGCCAAGATGCCCAGACGTGACGCGAGGTCGGCCATCGCGGTCACCGTCGAGGGCAGGTAACGGCGGTAATAGACCTCGAGTCCGCGCACGCCCCACTCCATGAGCAGCCCGATGAGCGTGGGTTGCTCTGGCGCCGCCGGGTAGTGAGCCAGTACCGGGATGCCACCAGCGGCCATGATCGCATCGATGGCGTCGCGCGAGCGCATGCCCTGGCGCGGCACGTAGGCCTTGCCGTTGCGATCGATCCACTCGTCGAACGCCTGTTGCACGTTCTCGACGTGGCCGGCCGCGACCATCGCCCGCGCGACATGCGGCCGCCCGACCGCCTCCTCACTCGCCATGGCTGGGGCGATGTGCTCATCGATGGGCAGTCCCAGCTCGCGCAGCCGCTCGATCATCAGCTCGAGCCGCGTCCGGCGCGCATTTCGCTGACCCTCGAGCTTCGTCTCGAACGCGCCTTCGTCAGCGTCCACGCCGTAGCCCAGGATGTGCAGCTCACCCTCCTCGAGCTCGATGCCCCTCTCGACCAGCGCGCGATCGGCGACGCTGTTGATCTCGATTGCCGGAATGAGTCGCGGTCCCAGGGGGATTGCGCCGGTCGCGATCTGGTCGCGCAGCAGCCGGTAGCCGGCAAGCGTGTCGTGGTCGGTCAGCGCCGCGATCTCGAGCCCGACCTCGGTCATGCGGCGGTACAGGTCCTCGGCTGGGAGCACGCCGTCGGATCGGTCGGAATGCGAATGCAGGTCGACGTGATTGGCCGGCCAGCCGGGCTGTGCCGCGGGCTCGGCGAAGCGACTCTGGACGGCCGGCGCGGCGCCGTCGTTGGTACTCACTCCTCGACGACCTCGCGGATGCGCTCAACAGCCACCGCGTGGCCTGAGGCCGGGTCGAGATCGAGCTGTATCGCGTTGAACAGGATGGGCCCGCTGCCCACCTCGAAGCGCGTTGGCAGCGCGTTGATGAAGCGCGGCAGCACTGTCGCCGGATCGAAGCCGATGACGCTGTTCAGCGGCCCCGTCATGCCTATGTCGCTCACGTAGCCGGTGCCCTTGGGCAGCACGCGCTCATCCGCCGTCGCGACATGGGTGTGCGTGCCGCAGACCGCGCTGACGCGGCCATCGAGGTAGATGCCGAAGGCGTTCTTCTCGCTCGTCAGCTCGCAGTGGAAATCCACGATGCGCAGCGCGGGCAGCTCCGTCGCGCCGTGATCGAGCAGCGCGTCGAGCATCGTGAACGGGTTCTCGATCTGCGCCATGTAAGTGCGGCCCTGGGCGTTGATCACCGCGATCTCGGTCCCGTCGTGGGCGTGGTAGACGCCCCAGCCGCGGCCGGGCACGCCCTGCTCGCCATAGTTGATGGGTCGCAGGATGCGCTCGTCGCGGTCGAGCTCCGGATAGATCTCGCGCTTGTCCCAGATGTGGTTGCCGCTGGTGATCACATCGACTCCGGCGTCGAAGAGCGCCGCGGCGGTGGACGCGGTCAGGCCCATGCCGCCGGCCATGTTCTCGCCGTTAGCCGTGACGAAATGGATCTCGCGCTCGTCGCGCAGGCGGGGCAGCATCCGCTCGACACAGACACGACCGGGCTTGCCGATCACGTCACCGATCATCAGGACGCGCACGGCGCCAGCTGGACTCATCCCGCGAAGGCTAGATTGTCGAGTCTATTTGGCGTACTCGACGGCGCGCGTCTCGCGGATGACGGTCACCTTGATCTGGCCGGGGTAGGTCAGCGACTCCTCGATCTTGTGCACGATGTCGCGCGCGAGCCGACTTGAGGCAAGGTCGTCGATCTCTTCGGGCCGGACCAGGATGCGCACCTCACGTCCCGCCTGGACGGCGAACGACTTCTCGACGCCCTCGAACGAGTTGGCAATCGCCTGCAGCTCCTCGAGCCGTTTGACGTAGGTATCGGCCGACTCTCCCCGGGCACCGGGACGCGACGCGCTGATGGCGTCGGCGATCTGGACGATCGGGCTCTCGACGCAGGTGTATTCGACTTCCTGGTGGTGCGCGGCGATCGCGTTGATGACCTTCTGGCTGAGGTTGTTGCGCGCCGCGATCTGCGCGCCGATGGCCGCGTGGGGGCCCTCGATCTCGTGGTCCACGGCCTTGCCCAGGTCGTGCAGAAGGCCTCCTGTCTTGG
>JAXDLE010000156.1:0-3214 GCA_034666725.1 Chloroflexota bacterium | reverse complement strand
AGACGATCCCGTCGTGCGACCAGACCGGAGTGCCCCTCCACTTCCACTCCTCGGTCATCTCGGGGTCGGCTTCCAGGATCAGCGCCCGCATGCGGGCCAGGGTCTCCCCGCGCCATCCCCCCAGGTCGTGGATCCGCTGGTCGATGAGCCGCGAAGCGGGTTCCCCGGTCGCTTGCTCACGGCTCGACCGCTTCTCGCTCTCATCATGAACGGCCACTCGCAGAGTATGTGGGAGGTCCATATCAACGTCAATGCGCGCCATCGCTCGCCACGCGGCCTGATCTGTAGGCGACGGTTGGCAGACGGTTCCCCCTCCATCGAATGCTCGAGCCGCGCAGGATCCTGCGTGCGGCCACCCCCTTCGCAGCAAGGAGATTGGGACATGACGAGCAGCGCCACCCAACCGCGAGACCCGTCGATCACCTTCGGGGACGACGCGACGCTCGACGTTCAGGCCATCGTTTGGGCAACCGGCTTCCGAGTCGGCCACTCATGGATCGATGGACGCCGAGTAGCTCGCGCGAGCGACAAATCCACCCCGAACCCGTAGCGGCCGCGGCCGGTCGTCCTCGACATAGACTGGCGCGCATGAGCATCGGAGCAGCGATCGCGGTCGGCGCGGTGCTCGGACTGGCGCTCGGCATCGTCGTCAGCTTGACCACGGAGCTGCCCCTCGCGCCCGAGGTCGGGCTGATCCTCGGCGGGCTGGGCGGCTGGCTCTCGCGCCGAGACGGCACGTAACTTCGAGCCTTCTGACGCCAGCGCCGCAGCCGACGGGCTCGGGGCCGAGCTCCTTCTGCGTCACAGTGCATGCGGGCCGAAGCGCTCGATCGCGATGAAAAGCGCGATCCCGCCCAGGGCGAGGTTGACGGGAACGTTCGCCGTCTCGCCACGCCGGACGCGAGCAACTGCTCCTTGCCCTGCAGGAGTTTCATCGAGCCGACTCCAAGCATGGGCCCGCAAGCAGGCCCTGCGCGATCCAGATTATCGACGCCCCGATGCGAGAGTTCCAGGATCGCGTCCTGCGCGGGCCGCCGCCGCTGGGACCGGGCGCACCCGCGGTCGAGCGGCTCGAGGCTTTCATCGAAGCGCTCTCGCGCTTCACCGCCACCCACCTCGATGCCGTGGTGGTCGCCTCCGCCGCGCCAGGACACCGCCGGTCACCGGCGTTCGGCTTCCTCCTATTACACACCCGGCTCCTCGTCCGTGAGCTCGACCCCCAGCTCGACGACGGCATCGTCGCGCAACTTCTTCTTGGCGCCCTGTCGGCGCCCATCGTCGTCGATGCGCGCACCGCAAGGATCGACATCGACGCCGTCGTGGCGTCGGCTCTCGCGCTGCTGCGCGGCCTTACAGGTAGCCATCGCGACGCTGACGCCGCCCGCGACGCCACGTAGCCCAGTCCGTGATCGTGCGGTCGGCACTCGTGATCTCTCGGGTTGGTCTGGCGGTTCATGGGCGCGGCGGCGGGTATCAGGGCGGAGGCAAATCACCCGGAAAGGAGCCGCCCGCGATGCCACGAGGACCACTCCCGCTCAGGGCCCACCAGGCGATCGAACCGTTCGCCGCGCTGCTGCTGATAGCCGCTCCATGGATCTTCGGATTCAGTGACAACGACACCGCAAAGACGCTGAGCGTGATCGCGGGAGTCATCGTGCTTGCCACCGGCATGACGACGCGCTGGCGGATGTCGCTCGTGAAGCTGATCCCCCTGCGGACGCATTTCATGATGGATCTCGGCCTCGGGATCGCGCTGATAGTGGCGCCCTTCGTTGCCGGCTTCAGTGACCACGGCGGCGCGACGCGCTTCTTCGTGATTGCGGGCGCGCTCGAGCTGGGCACCGCACTCATGACGCACTGGGACGAGCGCGAGGAAGTTCGCGCCGACGGACGTTCGCGCGCCACCGCAGCGCGCTAGCGCCGGAGGAGGCTCGAGCCGCAACGCCAGGGCGCCCACGCCGGCGGCGCGGCGCCCTCGGTTGGCTTGCGCGATCAGGGGTAAGGGGTCGAAGTGCCGGATACGCCTGTACGTGTCAGCTTCCCGCGCGGCGTGTGGGCTGCCCTGGCCGTCGTGGGCCTGCTCCAGGTCGGCGGCATCCTCACCCAACTGGTCGTTGTCGAGGATCAGCGTCGCACTGTCCGCGACCAGCGCGAGATAGCCGAGCGCCAACGAAGCGACGCTGAGCCGCTGGTCGACCAGGCAAAGCCGCTCGTGCGCGCCGCGCTCGAGGGTCTTCCGGAGACCCGCAGGCTGGGGCGAGAATTGAGCCATCTCACCCGCGAGGCCACCCCAGTGGCAGCCGAGCTGAAAAGGGCGCCGCTCGCCAGCGCCATCCGCGGGGGCAGCGACCTCGCGTTCGCGCTGCTGTCGGCCGACCTCCCGCGCACCCTCCGCTCAGCCGGCTGGGTCAGCGGCGAGCTCCTCCACCGTCAGCGGCTCCGGCGGCTGCTGCGACGTTCGTTGACCATGCTCGCCGAGGTCCGTGGCGAGCGCCTGGTTTCGAAGGCGGCTCGCGCAGCCGAGATGGCACCCCGCATGCTCGCTATTCAGACGCGTCTCCTACGAATTCAGACGCGCACGCTGGACCGCATCGAGACGATGCTGGCGGTCGCCCGTGAGACCGAACGCCACGCTGAGAGCATCGACCGGAAAACCGGCGGCGAGCTGCCCACGCCCTAGGAAACCCGTCATGTCAGAGACTCAACGGAATGGATTCGAAGGGCCCATCCAGCGTCAGGAGCGTCGCTTCAAGGCCGGTGGCCTCCTGCTCGGCATCGGCTTCGGCGGCTTCGTTGACGGCATCGTGCTCCACCAGCTCTTGCAGTGGCACCACATGCTCAGCAGCACCGGCGACCACCCCACAACGACCATCGATGGCCTCGAGGCCAACACCGTTTGGGATGGGCTGTTCCACGTCTCAACCTGGATCGCCGCCTTCGTCGGCATGCTGCTGGTCACCCGTGCAATGCGGGCCGGCTACCGCGCGGCGGCGCGCCACCAATTCGGACTGCTCCTGATCGGCTGGGGCGCGTTCAACCTGGTCGAGGGCATCGTCGACCACCACATCCTCACGATCCACCACGTCCGGGACGACATCGGGGCGCCGCTCGGCTGGGACCTCGCGTTCCTTGCCCTGGGTGCACTGCTCATCGCCGGTGGCCTGGCGCTGAAAGAACGCGGACAGTCCGTTTGAGGCCGCCAGGGGTGGAAATA
>JAXDLE010000155.1:0-3357 GCA_034666725.1 Chloroflexota bacterium | reverse complement strand
CGGACGAGCGGGGGCTCGCCAGCGCTCCCTGGACGGTGGAAGATGAGCACGGCCGGGCGATTCATTGCGGGCCGAGTCTAGATTTGAAGGCAGCGACATGGCGAAACGTGTGCGGGCGAGACGTGTTCGGGCCTACGTGGGTCTGGGAGCGAACCTGGGTGACACGCGCGCAAATCTGCGCCACGCCGTCCACGCCCTGACGGCCTTGCCCGGTGTTCGGGTGCGTGGCGTTTCGCGGCTCTACAAGACGAAACCCATCGGCGTGACCGACCAGCCCGATTTTCTGAATGCGGTCGCAGCCCTCGAGGTTCCCGCGGGCCCCGACCCCGAGACCGGCGCCCTGGCGCTGTTGTCCGTCCTGAAGGTGCTCGAGGCGGCCACCGGCCGAAAAGCGCGCCGGCGCTGGGGCCCGCGCGAGATCGACCTGGACCTGCTCGTATTCGGCCGTCACAGGATCAGGGTGGAGCGCCCAAACAGCCGAGCCGGCAAGCGCTGGCTCGAGGTGCCGCACCCCGAGGCGCGGGGGCGGCTTTTCGTCCTTGCCCCTTTGGCTGACCTGGCGCCCTGGCTAATCCCGCCAGGCTGGGGCGAGTCGGTCGAAGTCGCCCGCCGCCGCGCGGCGGCCGCCGCGCCGGATAACGCGGTTCAGATCGTCGGGAAGCTCTGATTCACTATCTGTGTGCTGCCCGAGTTGACCTCCGCTGAGGCAGCGAGTCGCTCGTTTGGCGTCCGTTCGAGGACCGTATCGACGAACCACCATTCGACGCGCAGCCGGTCAGGTGTCAGGTCGGCCACCATGTAGCCGTGGCTGTCCATGTCGCACCACAGGACGTTGGGTAGCGTGGCGACGAACTGGCGTTCAACGGCGGGCGAGCTCGTCCGGTAGCCCCAGCCGGCCTTGTCGTCGAGGTTCTGCGAAGTCAGGCTGGCGGTAACGAACTCGGGCGCGATCGACTCGCCCGGCTTGCCATCGCGTTCGAGCTCGAGCGCCATGCCGACGTGGATGTCGCCTGAAAGGACGACCGTGTTCGCGCGCGCGAGGTGCTCGATCAGCAGGTTGCGCTCGTGCGGGTAGCCCTCCCACTGGTCGGCATCCGGGCCGTCGCCCTTTGTGTTGATGAGCTTCAGCCAGACCAGACCGTCGTGCAGCTCCTTCGGGAGGTTGGGCGCCCACGTCCGGCCGAGGATGGACGAGTTACCGAGCAGCCGCCACTTCGCCTTCGATCCGTTCAGGCCGGCGAAGAGCCAATCGCGCTGCGCGTGACCCAGCTGGGTGCGCGCCGGATTGGCTGCGCCTGGTCCCTTCACTGGCTCGTCCCGGCCCGTGCGGGTGTCGATGATGAACATGTCGGCGAGATGGCCGATTGCCACTGAGCGATAGATCCGGTCTGGGTCCGCTGCATCGGGCGGCCGAACGGGCAACCACTCGCGCCGCGCCCGGAAAGCGGCCGCGCGGCGATCGGGCCAGGGCCCATCGCGCTCTGGGAGGTGGTTGTCCGAGCCGCCGCGCCACGCCCCGTCGGCCAGCTCGTGATCGTCGATCGCGGCCATCATCGGGTGCGCCGCGTGCATGGCCTGCGCGTCCGGGTCCGCGCGGTATTGGGCATAGCGCGTCCGGTAGTCGGCGAGCGTCACGCATTCATTGAGCGGCTCGAACGGCCGGCCGATATCAGCGCCGGGCGTCTGACCCGCGGGCGGCCTCTGCGACGCCTCGTAGATGTAGTCGCCCAGGTGGAGCACGAAATCGAGATCGCTACGCTCGGCGATCCGCGCGTAGCCGTTGAAGAAGCCGCTGTTGAACTTGGCGCACGACACGACCGCGAATTTGACGTTTTGGACGTTCCCTACGGGCAATGTCTTGGTGCGACCCGTTGGTGACTTCGCGCCATCGGCAGTCTCAAACCGGTACCAGTAGTGAGTACCGGGCTCCAGCCCGCCGACATCTACGGACACTGTGAAATCGGAGTCGGCCGTAGCCATCACCGATCCTGACCCGACGACCGACTCCAAGTCGGAATCGTTGGCGACGATCCAGCGCAGTTCTGCCGGGCCTTGAGCCCGGGTCCACAACACGACGCGGTCGGGAAGGGGATCGCCGCTGGCTACGCCGTAGCGGAAAAAGCTCAAGGAATAGCGCGATCTACAGGCGGACGGCGGGCGGCTTGTCCCGGTCGAACATGTGGACCGTGTCGATGAAGCGCACTTCCTTGCTCTTGTAGGCCATCACCAAAGAGTGCGTGCGTGCGCCGCCTCCGAAGAAGCGCACGCCGCCGAGCAGGTCCCCGTCGGTCACGCCTGTGGCGGCAAAGACAAGGTTGTTGCCCGGCGCGAGATCGGTCGTGGTGTAGACGCGCTCCATGGACGGGTCCACGCCCATGGCTACAGCGCGGTCGCGCTCCTCGTCGCTGCGCCAGCGCAGCCGCGACTGGATCTCGCCGCCAAGGCAGCGCAGCGCCACCGCGGACAGGACGCCCTCGGGTGCGCCGCCGATGCCCATGACCGCGTGCACGCCCGTGCCGCGCACCGCGCACGAGATAGCCGCGGATAGGTCGCCGTCGCTGATCAGCTTGATGCGCGCTCCGGCCGCGCGTACATCTTCGATGAGCTGCGCATGGCGCTCCCGCTCGAGGATTACGACCGTCAAATCGGCCACCTTGCGACCGAGGATGTTCGCGATCGTCTTCAGGTTCTGAGCCGGCGACAGGCGGATGTCCACCTTGCCGGCCACGTCCGGTCCGACGCACAGCTTCTCGAGATAGGTGTCGGGCGCGTTGAGCAGGCCGCCCTTCTCGGACGCGGCGATGACCGTGATCGCGTTGGCGTTGCCGTGGGCGACGAGGTTCGTGCCCTCGAGCGGATCGACGGCGATATCGATCTCCGGCTGGCCGGGCATGCTCCGGCCGACGCTCTCACCGATGTACAGCATGGGCGCCTTGTCACGCTCGCCCTCACCGATCACGATCGTGCCGGCGAGGTCCACCTCGTCGAAGGTCTTGCGCATGGCCTCGACCGCGGCGTGGTCGGCCGCCTTGTTGTCGCCGCGACCCATGTGGCGCGCCGATTCGATGGCAGCGGCCTCGGTCACGCGCACCATCTCGAGCGCAAGCAGCCCTTCCATCGCGTCCCCCTAGTGGCGGTAGTGGCGCTTGCCGGTGAAGACCATCGCCAGATGGTGACGGTTCGCGACTTCGATGGCCATCTCATCGCGCACAGAGCCGCCGGGCTGGATGATGGCGGTGACGCCGCGCTCAGCCGCGAGCTGGATGGCATCGGCAAATGGGAAGTAAGCGTCAGACGCGAGGACGGCGAGCTTCGAGCGCTCAGCCGCTTTGTGGAGCGCGATCTCGACCGCGGTCA
>JAXDLE010000154.1:0-13265 GCA_034666725.1 Chloroflexota bacterium | reverse complement strand
TGCGCTTAGGAAGTGTCGCGCATCACAGGGTTTGCTGCGCTGCGGAATAGTCGAGTAGGGGACATTTCAGGCGCGTTGCGCGTTCGTCCCGTTTGTCGTTTGGCCGCGCTACAAACGGGAAAGGCGGTCGGCCGCTGCAAGGAGCGTGTCGCGCTTCTTGGGAAAGGCGAAGCGAATCTTGGTGCGTCCGAGCCCCGGTCGCGAGTAGAAGGATGAGCCGGGCACGCTGGCCACGCCGGGGCTGGCCGTCAGGGCGCGCGCGAAGGTGACGTCGTCGTCATCGGTCAGGGAGCTGATGTCGGTCATGACGTAGTACGCGCCGTTGGGCACGAACGTCCGGAAGCCGGCGCTCTTGAGCGCGCCGATCAGGAGGTCGCGCCGCTCGAGGTAATTCGCCCGCAGTGTCTCGTAGTACGCGGCGGGCATGTTCATGGCCACGACGCCCGCGGCCTGGAGCGGCGCCGCCGCGCCGACAGTGAGGAAGTCATGAACCTTCCGGATGGCGCCCGTCAGGGCGGGCGGGGCGATGACCCAGCCGACGCGCCAGCCGGTCACCGAATACGACTTTGAGAGCGAGTTGATGGCGACCGTACGCTCGGCCATGCCCGGCAGGGTCGCCAGGGGGATGTGCGTCCCGGCGTAGACCATGTGCTCATAGATGTCATCGGTGAAGGCCAGCGCATCGTGCTCGATGCAGAGCCCGGCGATCAGCTCGAGCTCCGCCCGTGTGAACACCTTGCCCGTGGGGTTGTGCGGCGAGTTGAGCACGATGCCCCGAGTTTTCGGCCCAAACGCCGCGCGCAGCTCCGCCTCGTCGATGTGCCAGTCGGGCTCATGGAGGGTGACGTAGCGCGGCACCGCGCCCGACAGGATCGCGTCGGGCCCGTAGTTCTCGTAGAAGGGCTCGAACACGACGACCTCGTCGCCCGGGTCGAGCAGCGCCAGCATGGCCGCGATCATGCCCTCGGTCGCGCCGCAGGTGACGGTCAGCTCTGTCTGCGGGTCGACCGTCCAACCCGGGTAGAAAGCCTCCGTCTTGGCGGCGATGGCCTCGCGGAAATCCTTTGCGCCCCAGGTGATGGCGTACTGGTTGATGTCGTCGTGGATCGCCTTGGCGGCGGCTTCCTTGAGCTCCGGCGGGCAGGCGAAGTCGGGAAAGCCCTGGGCAAGGTTGACCGCGTCGTGCTGTAGCGCGATGCGGGTCATCTCGCGGATGACCGATTCGGTGAAGCGCTCGGCTTTGGCCGAGACGCGCAGGGTGTTGCTGATCGGGAGGTTCATAGGCGGATTGTGTCAAACCGGGCGTGACGCACAAGGTGGCACGCCATTGGCTTAGCCTTGGCGTTGATGGTGGTTGCGGAACGGGAGTCGGCGATCGGGCAAACCGGGTTACAGCTGACGGCGGAACAGCGCACGGCGGTCGAGTGGGGTGACGGACCGCTGATGGTGCTTGCCGGGGCGGGCACGGGCAAGACGACCGTGGTGGTCGAGCGCGTCCGCCACCTGCTGGCCACTCAGCCAGATCTCGCGCCAGAGAACATCCTCGTCCTGACGTACAACGTCCGCGCCGCCGCGGAGCTGATCGAGCGCCTCGAGGCGCTACTCGGCCTGGAAACCGCGAGCCGCCTGTGGGTCCACAACTTCCATTCGTTCGGCAACCGCATCCTCTCAGACCACCGTGCAGATCTTGGTCTGGCTGACAGCAGCGAGGTGCTCGACGGGGTCGGCCAGCGGCTGCTGCTGCGCGAGCTGCGGCCAAAGTTCGCCCATTTCCTGTATCACCCCATGGCGCGCGACCTCAATGGCGCGGCGCGCTTCGCGGAGGTCATCAGCCGCGCCAAGGACGAGCTGGTCCAGCCCGCCGAATACATGGCCTACGCGCAGCGCAAGCGCGCCGAATTCGACACGGCCCACGGGGCCGGTGAGTTCGACAAGGCCGTCGCCGACCTGCGCGACCGCGAGTCGCGCGGCACGTTGTGGCAGATCAACAGCGTCCGGCGCGATCTCATCAAGGAAGGCCGCGAGAAGGCGCTGAAGTCGGCTTATCGCGAGGCGCGCCGCGAGGCTTCGGGCACGGGTGACCTGCTGTGGCCAAGCGAGATGACGCCCGACCAGCTCAATCTCGCCAAGGGCCTCCAGCCCACATTCATTCGCGACGCCGAGGCGCTCGAGGTCCTGCGCGTCACCGAAGAGGCGGAGGCATACGCGACCTACCAAGCCACGCTGCGTGAGCGCGGCCTGCTCGACTTCGGCGAGCAGCAGTCGCTGGCAATCCAACTGCTGACCGAACGGCCCAACATCCTGCGCCGCTACCAGGACCAGTTCCGGCACGTCCTGGTGGACGAGTTCCAGGACGCCAACATGGCTCAGATTCTGCTGCTCGAACTGGTTGGGCGCGGACCGAACAAGCCCGACAACATCGTCGTGGTGGGTGACGACGACCAGTCCATCTACCGCTTCCGCGGCGCCTCATACGCCGCGTTCAGCCGCTTCGAAGAGCGCTTCGAGCTGGCTCCCACCTGGGATCCCGACCGACCAGCCCAGAAGGTCATCAGCCAGCCGTTGCTGGAGAACAGGCGCTCGACCGGCCACATCCTCTCGGCCGCGAGCAGGCTCATCGCGCGCAACCAGAAGCGCCTCAAGGAAGGCGCGCTGACGCCGATCAAGGCTCCCGGTGAGCCCGTGCGCGTCGTGCACGCCACCGACGAGGCGGACGAGGCCGACCTGGTGGTCGGCTGGATCAAGGACACGTTCGCCAACCTGCCCTCGCCGCGACGCTGGAGCGACATCGCGGTGCTTTATCGGCGCCACCGTCACCGCGAGCTCATCGTCGAGCGGCTGCGTAAGCAGGACATCCCCTATGTCGTCGTCGGCGGCGCGGGGCTCTTCAACGTGCCCGATGTCCGCGATGTGGTCGCGGCGCTGCGCGTGGCCGCGAACCCCGAGGACAATGCGTCCTTCGTGCGGCTCCTGTCGGCCGGGCCGTGGCGCCTCGATGCTGCGGAGATCCTGCGCGTTGCCAACGCCGCCGCGTGGGACGGCCGTGCCGTGTATCAGGCCGCTACGGACATCCTGCGCGAAGGCGAGATCAACGTTAGTGAGCCCCCTGCGGCGGCCCTCGCCAAGGACGCGCCACTGCGCGCGGCGGTGGGTCAGACGCTCTGGAACGACGCCGATTTCGACGAACGCGAGCCAGAAACCGTGCGCCAGCGGCGCGGCCGCGAGCAGCGTGCGGTGTGGCGGCGCGAGCAGCTCGACGCGCGCCTCCGGGTGAAGCTGGAGCGGCTGCTGAGCCTGCTCAATGAGCTCGTGCCGCGCGGCCAGCGCGACGGCCCATTCGCCGTGCTCGAGGACTTCATCGTCCGCACCAACCTGCTGCACGATCTGATCGCGGTCGAGACGCCGGACGCTCAGCGCACGGTCCTCGCGCTCGCTCGGCTGATGCGCTTCGTCGCCGACTGGCAGGTCGCTCATCCGCGCGACAGCCTGGGCCAATTCGTGGCCTATCTCGACCTGTATGAGCAGGTCGGCGGCGACATCGAGTCAGACCAGATGGGCCGCGTCGAGGTCGAGGGCGTGCAGCTCATGACGATCTACCAGGCGAAGGGCCTCGAATATGAGGCAGTGGCTGTGCCGCGCCTGGTCGAGACACAATTCCCGGATACGCGCGACGAGCAGCGGCTGCTGCCCATCGAGCTGCTCAAGCAGGCACCGCCCACAGATTTCGCGATCGACGAAGAACGGCGGCTCCTGTTCGTGGCCATGACGAGGGCCAAGAGCCGGCTGCTGCTCTCCGCCCTCCAGCCGTCTGGCTCGAAGATCCAGCCGAGCCGTTTCGTGGCGGAGATCGAGCGCGGCGGCGCAACACTCGCGCCTGTGTCGTCGGACGAGTACGAGCGGCCCGTCCCGCCGGACGACATCGTCATCGAGCAGCGCGCCCCAACGGCTTCGTCGGACGTCGACGACCTGGGCCGCGGCGCCCTGGAGACGACGCCTGAGACAACGGTCCAGCTGCTCAAGCTCATGCCTGTTCCGCTGGCGCACGAGCGACGGTTCGCGCTACGGCGGCGCGCGATCGAGATCATCGGCATGCTCGAGGGCCTCGCGCCAGGAGACGCCGAGGGCCGCCGCTCACTCACCCACGAGCTGGTCGAGGTGGCGGAGGCGGCGGCCAGCGCGGCCGATGAAGCGCGGCTCAACGGCCTCGATCCCATAACGCTGAACGTCCTGTCGCGCCACGCCCCGGCGGGTAAGACGCTGCTCGAGCTGACCGCGCTGCCGCAGACCTTTTCCCATAGCCAGCTGCGCATGTACGACGAGTGCCCGCTCCAGTACGCGTTCAACAAGATCTACCGCATCCCGGTCGCGACGACGCCCGGCTACTTCGAGTTCGGCCACGTGATCCACAGCGCGTTCGAGGTCTACGCGCGCAACCGGCGTGACGCGCTTGCCGCGGGCGTGCCGCCACCCGGTTACGAAGCGCTCAAGCAGGCCTTCGACGAAGCCTGGGAGCCGCGTAACTACGCGGACGTGCAGGCCGCGGAGCACTACGCCAAGCGCGCCGAGCCGGCCCTGCGTCGGTTCTTCGACCGCGAGGTCAAGACCATCGCCCAGGCAGTTGCCTTCGAGCAGGGCTTTACGCTCGAGCTCAAGGCCGGCGAGGGCGAACCGCCGGTGCTGCTGTACGGAATCATCGACCGCATCGACCGCCACGCCGACGGCACGATCGAGATCACCGACTACAAGACCGGTCGCTCCAAGAAGCAGGCCGATGTCGACGCTGACGACCAGCTCTCGGCGTATGCGCTCGCGATGTCGATGGGCGCGGTGATTGATCCAAACACCAAGGAGCCGCTGCCGGCAGCGAGCAAGCTCACGCTCTATTTCACCGAGAACGATCTGAGCCTCTCGACGACGCGCACCTCCGAGCAGCTCGACCTGTTCCGCCAGTCGGTCATCGATAAGGCGCGGCGCATCCGCGGCGGCGATTTCGCCGCGACCCCTGACATGTGGCGCTGTGGGCGTTGCGACTACCGCCTGATCTGCCCCAGCCGTTTCGGATCGGAGCGCGCGGTCTGATCGGGGCTAGAAACCCGGGCAGGCCTCGTCGTCGGGCAGCAGCGGGTGCAGGTACAGCTGATAGGTGACGCCGGCTGACTCGTAGAGCGTCAGCTCGTTGGCCGCGGCGAACACCGGCAGGGCCGTCGCCAGGTCGTCGCCGGTGAGCTCGAAGCAGCGGTACTGCGCCGGTTCCGACCCGGACGCGCCGAGCGTCGCAAGGTCGGTCTGGAGCGGCCAGTCCACGGTGGTCGCCAGCGACGGGTCGGGCAGGCTCGCCGGATCGGCTTGGAACGCGATGACGCGCATCCGATCGAATTGGTAGGGCGCCGGATCGCTGGCCACGTCATCGGGCAGCCACGTGGCCAGGCTGGTCATGACGTCCTGGAACTCACGCGCGGCGCTGACCTGCGGATCGCTCGCGTCGTCGCCGGTGATGGACGTGTGATGGGTGCCCTCGGGGGAAACGATCGTGAAGAGGAGGGCGCCGGCGTCCATGATTGGCGCCCCGAGGCGGCGGTCCTCACCGTGCAGCCCGGCCTCAGCCGCCCAGGCCAGCGCCTGCTCGACGGCGTGCTGCGAGAAGTGCGTCACCTGGAGGTTGGGCAGCGCCGGTCCGGGATACAGGTCGAGCTGCGGGCCCTGGGTGATGAGACGCCCGTCGCCATAGAGCGCCACGGTCGGATACCAGCGCATCGACTCCCAGGGCGGCAGCATCCCCGGCGTCTGCTCGATGCGGATGACGGCCACATCAGCGTTCGCGGCGGGGGATGGTGATGGCGCGGGAGTCGGGCTCGCGCCCGGAGTCGGTGTCGTTCCCGGAGTCGGTGTCGTTCCCAGAGTGGGTGTCGTTGCCGGAGTAGCGCTGGGCCCAGCGGTGCCGGTGCACGCGACGGCAAGGAGCGCGAACAGGGCAAGGAGAGCGAGCGGCTGGGGCCGGTGCATGACGCTCAGACGCTCACGACCGGCAGCGGTTCCCAATGCGCGCGGTGCGATCATCAGGCCGCGATGCAGGTCATGACGGTCACCGGGCCGCTCCCCGCGGAAGAGATGGGCGTCACCGATGCCCACGATCACCTCTTTCTGCGCTCGCCGCTGCTCGCCGGCGAGGAGATCGAGGATCCCGCGGCGGTGGCTGCGGAGGTACGCGACGGCGCACGCTCGGGCATCGCCACCATCGTCGAGCTGACGCCGATCGGTCTCGGCCGTCGCCCGGAGGCGCTGCGCGCCCTAGCGCTGGAGACGGGCGTTCACATCATCGGCGCGACGGGCTTCCACCGTGACGCGCATTACCCTCTGGGCCACCCGGTGCTGACTGCCAGTGATGACACGCTGCTGGCTTGGATGACGACCGATCTGGCGCAGGGCATGCACCCGACCGACTGGTCGGATCGCAGCCTGCCAGTAGACGCGGCCAGGGCAGGGGTCATCAAGACCGGTGCCTCACTCGACGAGATCACGGCCAATGAACGGCGTCGGTTCGTTGCTGCCGCGAACGCGGCCATCGCGGCGGGAGTGGCGGTCGTCGTGCACTGCGAGGCGGCCACTCTCGGCGAGGAGATCGCCGATCTCCTGATTAGCCAGGGCCTGCCGGCCGGACAGATCATCCTGGCGCATATGGACCGCGACCCTGACCCGCGGCGCCACGGCGAGTTGCTGGCGCGCGGTCTGTTTCTGGTCTATGACACGATCGGCCGCGTGCAATACCACCCCGACATCGTCCGGCTCGACCTCATCGCCGCCGTCTGCGCGGCCGGCCGGGGCGGCCAGATCCTGCTCGGGCTCGATCTCGGCAAGCGCAGCTACCTGGGGGTCGCAGGCGGCCACGGCCTGCGCTACCTGATGGATGACTTCGTGCCGCGGCTGCGCGAGCGCGTGGGCATCGGCGCGACACAGAAGATGTTGGTCGACAACGCCGCGACCGCATTTGCTCTGCGCTCGCCGGTGGCTGCATGAGCCGTCAGATTGCCGACGACTACCAGGTCATCGTGGTCGGGGCAGGCTCGGCCGGATCATCGGCCGCCATCAGCGCCGCCAGGTCGGGCGCGCGGACGTTGCTCATCGACAGGCTGGGCTTCATGGGCGGCACCTCGACCGCGGTCCTCGACACGTTCTACGCCTTCTACACGCCGACGCCCGAGCCGCTGCGCGTCGTCGGTGGTCTCGGCTGGGAAGTCGTCCAGCGCCTGACCGCCGCCGGTGTCTGTTTCGAGCGGCCCAACACCTACGGCGCGGGCACCGGCGTGACGTACGACCAGGAGACGCTCAAGCTCGCCTGGGAGGAGCTCGCGGCAACCGCGGGCGTCGAGCTGCTGCTGCACACCTGGGTGACGGGCGTGCGTGTCGAGGAAGGGCGCGTCAGCGGGGTGCGCGTCTGGAACAAGGGCGGCGAACGCTGGATAGGTGCCGACGTCGTGGTCGACGCGTCTGGTGACGCGGACGTGGCCGCGCTTGCCGGTGCGAAGTACGAAGACTTCGGCACGACCGGCCGCGTGCAATCGCTGTCGACGCTGTTCCGGCTGGCCAATGTCGACGTCGAACGGGCCGCGCAAACCAAGAAGGCCGAGCTATGGGCGCTGATGCGCGCGGCTGCGGCTGACGGCTCGTATCAGTTGCCGCGTCTAGAGGGCTCGTGGCACCGCACCCCGTTCGCCGGCATCGTGATGGTCCACATGACGCGCATCCCGAACATCGACGCAACCGATCCTGTCGCGCTCACCGACGCCGAACTCGAGGGTCGGCGCCAGGTGCGCGAGTACCACCGCTTCCTGCGCGACCGCGTCCCTGGGTTCGAGGCGAGCGTCATCGTCGGCACGAGCCCATCGATCGGCGTGCGCGAGTCGCGCCGCGTGATCGGCGATTACCAATTGACGCGCGACGATGTCCTCGAGGCGCGCCGCTTCGACGACGAGATTGCGCTCTGCGGCGCCCCCATCGAGGACCACGGATCGGGTGGCGACACCGACTGGCAGTACGTCGCCGCAGGCGGACGCGGCGCGGTCTACGGCATCCCGTATCGCGCGCTGCTCCCCAAGGGATTCCACGCGCTGCTCGTTGCCGGGCGCTGCTTCAGCGCGACGCACGACGCCCACGCCTCAGCGCGCTCGATGGCCACGTGCATGGCCATGGGCCAGGCGGCAGGCACGGCGGCGGCCATGGCGGCGAGCGACGGAATCACGCCGCGCGAGGTTGACGTCGCGACACTGCGCCACCGCCTTCAGGCCGACGGCGCGCTGCTCCAGCCATTCGCACCGGCGGCCGCGACGTGAGTCGCTTCGACGGCAAGACGGTGTTGGTCACCGGCTCGACGGGGATCGCCGCGGCCGCCGCGCAGGCGCTGCACGCCGAAGGGGCGCGGGTCTTCGTCGTGTCGCGCACCGCCGAGCATGTCGATGACCTGTTGCGTCGGCTCGGCCCAACCTGTGCCGGCCGGCGCGCCGACCTCACCGACGAAGGAGCAGTCGACGAGCTGATCAACGAGCTGGTCGAGCTTTTCGGCCGGCTCGACTGCGTCTACAACGTGGCCGGTATCAGCGGCCGCAGGCTCGGCGATGGGCCGGCGCACGAGATGACGCTCGACGGCTGGAACCAGACGCTCGCCAACAACGCCACGAGCCAGTTCCTGGTATGCCGCGCGGCGATCAGGCAGATGCTCACCCAGGACGCAGCCACTAACGGCAGCAAGGGCGCGATCCTCAACATGTCGAGCACTCTCGCGCGGCACCCCGAGCCGACCCATTTCGCAACTCACGCCTACGCCGCGAGCAAGGGCGCGATCGAGTCGTTTTCGCGCGCAATGGCCGCCTACTACGCGCCGCACGGCATCCGGATCAACGTCATCGCGCCCGGTCTCGTCGCGACGCCGATGAGCCAGCGCGCCCAGGGGGACCCCGAGATTCTCGATTTCGCCAGGTCGCGCCAGCCTCTGAGTGACGGCATCCTCGACCCAACCGACCTGACGGGTGCCGCGCTCTTCCTGCTGAGCGACGAGGCGCGAATGATCACGGGCCAGGTGCTCGATGTCGACGGCGGTTGGTCGGTCGGCAGTGGCCCTGTATCGCGCTGAATCGAGGGTATTGCGCGGCCCGCAGAAAACGTTTACTTTCGGTCGGCGCGGCGATCAGGGACGGCGGTCAAAGAGGGAGGGCGCCGTCCCTGCATCGCAACGAAGCGCGCCCAGGGAATCGCGACTAATTCCGACCATCGCGGGAGGCTCGCAAGGGTGGCCGTCGAACCAGCAGACGTCCTGATCATCGGTGCCGGAGCGTCGGGCGCGGTGGTCGCCAAGCGCCTCGCCGAGGCCGGCTTCAAGGTCGTGTGCCTCGAGCAGGGCGACTGGGTCAACAAGAACGACTACCCCGGCACCCGGCCTGATTGGGAGTTGCGCGCGCGCAAGGAATGGGCGACCAGCCCCAATGTCCGCGGACTGCCGGCCGACTACCCCGTCGACGACTCCGATTCGCCCGTCGCACCCCTCATGTACAACGCGGTCGGCGGCTCGACCATCATCTTTGCCGGCGCGTGGCCGCGCGCGCTGCCGTCCGATTTCCGAGTCAAGAGTCTCGACGGCATCGCCGATGACTGGCCCATCTCGTACTTCGATCTGCTGCCGTACTTCTACAAGACCGATCGCGACTTCGGCGTCAGCGCACTGCCCGGCAACCCCGGGTACCCGCCAGATACCGAGGACGCGCCCATGCCGCCACTGCCGATCGGCGCGGCCGGGCTGAAGGTCGCGCGGGCGCATGCCAAGCTCGGCTGGCACTGGTGGCCCGAGATGAACTCGATCAACTCGATCCCATACGACGGCCGCCGGCCGTGCGTCCAGCGCTCGACCTGTCAGAGCGGCTGCAACGAGGGCGCCAAGGCCTCGACCGACGCGACTCACTGGCCCAAGGCGATTGCCCTTGGCGCGCGGCTCGTGACCGGCGCGCGGGTCAGCCGCATCCTCACGAACGACGCGGGCCTGGCGACGGGCGCGACCTGGCTCGACAGCGATGGCAATGAGCACTTCGAGCCGGCGAAGGTCGTCGTCCTTGCCGCGAACGCGATCGGGACGCCGCGGCTTCTGCTGCTTTCGGCGAACTCAAGATTCCCGGACGGCCTGGCCAACTCGTCGGGCCTTGTGGGCAAGCGGCTGATGATGCATCCCTTCGCCAATGTCGCCGGCCTGTTCGAGGAGCCGCTGATGAGCTGGCAGGGCCAGTTCGGCGACCTGATCGAGTCGCTCGAGTTCTACGAGACCGACGAGAAGCGTGGCTTCGTCCGCGGCGCGCGCTGGGGTATGGCGCCGACCGGCGGACCGATCAACGCCGCGCTGCCCAGCAGGGCCGGAGAGCAGGCCTGGGGCCCCGATCACCACGTCCATTTCAAGACCCACTTTGGCCACGGGGCCAACTGGGGTCTATTCGGCGAGGACCTGCCCGACGAAACCAACACAGTCGTCCTCTCGAAGTCGCTCAGGGACTCATCGGGCATCGCCGCGCCCGAGATCCACTACCACATGTCCGAGAACACGCGACGGATGCTCGACTTCCATATAGAGCGGGCGAAGGAGTCGCTCATTGAGGCGGGCGCGTTCAAGATCGAGGTCGACCGGCTGATGCGCTACTCGGGCTGGCACCTGCTTGGCACTGCCCGCATGGGCGACGACCGCGAGTCATCCGTTGTCGACAAGTGGAACCGGGCGCACGACGTGCCCAATCTGTACGTCGTGGACGGCTCAGTGTTCGTGACTTCGAGCGGCGTCAATCCGACATCAACCATCGTGGCCATCGCGCTGCGCGCGGCGGAGCACATGGTCGAGACGCGCTTCGAGCAGCAAGTCGCTTCGTGAGGGAATTCGACGGTGACCGCCTCATGGCGCTAGGCGCGGTTGCAGATCAGCTGATCCCCGCGGCGCATGGCATGCCCTCCGCCGGCGCCGTTGTGGACGCCCAGCGGCTGGCGTTCGTGCTCGGCGCGCGGCCCGACCTGCGTGGGCCGTTGGCTGCTGCGCTTCGACCTGATCTGGGCGACGACCCCGCCGCGCGACTCGGGGCACTGGCCAAGGACGAGCCCGACAACCTGGCCGCGCTGCAGCTCGTGATCGTCGGCGGCTACTACACAGACAAGCGGGTGCGCGAGCTGATCGGCTACAACGGCCAGGAGGCGATCGAGGTCAAGTCGTGGCTCTTGCCGCAGTACCTCGAGGAGGGGCTGATCGACAAGGTCCTCGAACGCGGCCCCGTATGGCGCGATCCATCCACGGGCCAGCGCGCGGTCGTCGCCGACGCACCCAGGACCTACGCCGAACGCTTCGCCGCGACGGCGCCCGACAAGGAGTAGCGACGATGGCCGTGATCGCACCTGACCAGATCGCGCAAGCGCCGGGCTGGCTCGACCCCTTCCTCGCCGAGTGGCAGACAGGCACGGGCGACGTGCATAGCGTCAACGAGCCCGCGACCGGCAAACACCTGCTCGACCTGCGGCTTTCAACGCCGGACGACGTCGCCCGTGCCGCGGCCGCGGCCAAAGCCGCCCAGCCAGCATGGGCCGCGGCGTCCTATCAGGAGCGATCGGCCGTTCTGCGCCGCGCGGCGCAGATCTACGAAGCGCACCCGCCCCAGTTCGGTACGTGGACCCAGCGCGAGACCGGCGCGCACAGGAACAAGGTGCACCACGAGCAGAACTTCACTGCCGGTGAGGCGCTCGCCGCGGCGGCAATGCCGTGGCAGCCGTATGGCTCGCTCGTGCCCACCGTCCAGCAGGAGCGGCTGTCGATGATCCGCCGCGTGCCCGTCGGCGTCGTCGGCGCGGTAACGCCGTGGAACTCGCCCAGCGTCCTGGGCATGCGCGTCGTCGCCCCGGCTCTCGCCCTTGGTAACGCGGTCGTCCTCAAGCCGGATCCCCAGACGCCGGTCTGCGGCGGCGCGATGTTCGCGGCGGTTTTCAAGGAAGCCGGACTGCCAGACGGCCTCCTGCAGATCGTGATCGGCGACGCCGAGGCCGGTCAGGCGCTGGTAACCGACCCCAACGTCGATCTGGTCAGCTTCACGGGTTCTACAGAGGCCGGGCGGATAGTCGGTGCCATGGCCGGTGGTTTGTTGAAGAAGGTGAGCCTGGAGCTCGGCGGCAACAACCCGCTGATCATCCTTGAGGACGCTGATCTCGCCGCGGCCGCCAGCGCCGGCGCTTACTCGAGCTTCCAGTTCCAGGGCCAGGTGTGCTTCGCGACCGGTCGCCACATCGTCCACCAGAGCGTCGCGAATGAATACGTCGACCTGCTCGCACAGAAGGCCAGGCGGCTGCGCACCGGTGACCCGTATCGCACCGACGTCGAGCTCGGGCCCATCGTCAATGAGCGTCAGCTCCAGCGCGTAGACGACATCGTCAAGCGATCGGTGGCCAACGGCGGCGCCAAGCTAGTCGAAGGCGGCACATACGAGGGCCTGTTCTACCGACCGACTGTCCTGTCGGACGTCCACCTCGACTCGCCGGCGTGGACCGACGAGATCTTTGGGCCGGTCGCGCCCGTCGTGACTTTTGCCAGCGACGAAGAAGCAATCGAGCTGGCCAACTCGTCCGAGTACGGCCTCGCCGCGGGTGTGTACTCGCGCTCGATCTCGCGCGGCCTGGCGATTGCGCAACGGATTCGCGCGGGCATGGTCCACGTCAACGACCAGTCGATCAACGACGAGGCGACGATCCCGTTCGGCGGCATGGGCATGAGCGGCAACGGCGGCCGATTCGGCGCCGAGGCCAACTTTGACACCTTCACCCAGTGGCAGTGGCTGACCGTGCGCGACGAAGGCAAGTCGTTCGGGCCCACCTACTGATGGCCTCCTGATGGCTTCTATCACCGAGGTAGCGAAGCTCGCCGGCGTCTCGACGGCGACAGCGTCGCGGGTCGTAGGCGAGGTCGACTACCCCGTAAGCGACGCGACGCGCGAACGCGTCCTGGCCGCGGCACGCCAGCTCGACTACGTGCCCAACGCTTTGGCCCGCGGCCTGCTCAAGAGCACCGTGCCCATCGTCGGTGTGATCGTCCACGACATCACCGACCCGTACTTCAACGAGATTGTGCGCGGGGTGGAAGACGGAGCGAACGCTACCGGCTACCTGGTCATCACGTGCTCGTCCGATCGCGATCCGGTGCGCCAGAACTCGTATGCGCGGTTGCTGCGCTCGCTGCGCGCCGGAGCGGTCATCTTCTCCGGCAGTGGCAT
>JAXDLE010000153.1:0-21791 GCA_034666725.1 Chloroflexota bacterium | reverse complement strand
TTCGGTCTCCGATCCTTGCTCCGGTATCCGAGATGCATTGTCCCACCGGTCCCCGCATATGCGCGCCAGCTAGATCGGCGTCGCGTTCGGATCCATGTTGGCCACACGCATCCTGTTGACGGTGTTGTCGTCGGCATACGCGATGTGGGCATAGCCCATGGGGTCAATCGTTACCGAGATGAAGTCGAGCAGGTTGCGGTTCGACGCCGGCGCGACACAGAAGATGCCCAGGTTGCAGATGTCACCAACGTGCATCGGCGTCGTAGTGATCTGAGTGGGCTTCCAGACGGCGTTGTTGACACCCTTCTTCAGGTTCACTGACTGAGCCGCCCACAGGTTCCAGTTGCACGCTGCCGGGAAGGTTGAGGGGTTGCCGTTGCCGGGCCCGCCACAGCCGCCCGGAAGGGCTTTGCCATGAGCGTTCAATGGCAGGATGGTCGGAGTCCGCAGGTAGGCCACCACCACTTCGCCGGGCAGTTCGGCCGCGATGGCCGGGAAGAAGTGCGTGCCAGTGTCTGATGGCGGATTGATCCGGTACGGCGTCGCGGCGCTACCGGGGATGAGGCCACCGCCGCCGTCCCACGTCGATCCGGTGTCGTTCGACCACACGAGGTACATGTCGTACTCGCATGACGTGTCCGACTGGAGCGTGCCAGCAGCGGATTCGGCGCCACAGGTCGCCGGGTTCGCGTTGAGGTTCGTCGCGAACGCGAAATAGGGATTGCCGCGATAGTCAAAGGACATCCCCACGAAAGGCGTGGACATGTCATGGCCGACGCCCGAGTCGAACGCCTGCTGCGGGGTCCAGCTCTGGCCGCCGTCATCGGAATATGAGATCCACGCGGTGTGAAAGGCCTGCAACATGGTCACGTTGCAGCCGCTGGCGTTCTGTCCCAGGTCTGCCGCGATCCAGCCGACGATGATGCGGCCGGCGTGGGGCTTGCCCCGCGGAACGATGCCAACACCGGCCGGTATCGTGTTGCAGAAGGTGTAGCCCTGCGCGACGAGAGTGCCGCTGATGGCGCCTGGCGTAATTGCCGGGCCGGTGAGAACGTCGATCGGCTGGCCGAAGGTCTTGCCGCCGTCCTTGGAGATGTTGACCCAGATCTGGCTCGGCCCATAGAAGTCGTGGTACATCAGGACAACTTCGGCATGCTTGGTGTTGCCGCTGCCGTCGAGAATCGACGCCGCCAGCCAGTCGCGGTCAACGCCCACCTCAGAGCAGCTCGTCGCGCACTCCGGCAGAGGCCCTTCGCCGTGCGTCCAGCTCTGCCCGTGGTCGACGGACTTCCAGACGTCCGCCTGGAGCGGCGCCGCGCCCTCGCTGCCGGCGAGATTGCACAGGTAGACCGAGTTCGCCTGGTCGGTTGCCAGGCAGTCGTCGCCGCTGGCTGGGTCGGCCGTCGTCATCTTCGTCCAGCCGACGCCTCGGTTTGTGGAGCGGTACAGGAGTGTTCCGCCCTCCGGGGTCGTGTCGTAGAGGCGGCCCTTGTGGTCGGACACGATGGACGGTTCGCCGCCGTACGGACCGACGTTAACGATGTTGTACGCCGGGCCGGCTGCGGCGTACGCCGCGGGGATGCTGGGGGCGCTGGCCAGAGTTCCGGCGGCCAGGACTGAGGCCGCCACGATGACGAAGATTCGGTTCATGGGTTCTGCCTCACCTAAGGAGGAAATGCCTTGCAAATTGGACGCCGGGTACGGTAACCACGGGCATGGCGGAAACGCTTTGGACAATGACAGCCTGATTGCAGCGCGCTCCGGCGGTTTGACAGCGACGGACGCGGGCGAGTTTGCGTCTTTGCGCAAGTAGTGAGAGAATTGTCAGTGCAATGACGAGCGCGACGCTTGTGCCAGCAGGCACGCAGAGCACTGAGGACGATCGCCAGCGGACCGCGATAGTGGCCCGCGCGCTGTCGGATCCAAAGCGGCTGTGCGTGCTCGAAACGCTGGCCACCGGGGAGCGCTCGGTCAGCGAGCTCTCGCGCGACGTAGGCTGCCAAGTGCCCAATATGAGCCAGCACCTCACAGTGCTGCGCTCGGCGGGCCTGGTCGCAGCGCGGCGCGAGGGAACAACGATCTATTACCGATTAACCGATGCCCGAGTGATCGAGGCTTATCGGATGATGCAGAACATCTCGCGTTAATACGGGAGGAAAGGGTCAACTAATGGCAGAGATCAAGGTCGCGACGGACGCCAACTTCCAGGAGCTCGTCCTCGGCAGCGACAAGCCCGTGGTCGTGGACTTCTGGGCCGTGTGGTGTGGGCCGTGTCGCATGGTCGCGCCGGAGATGGAGAAGCTCGCCGCCAAATACGGTGACGCAGTCCAGGTGGTCAAGGTCGACGTCGACGCGAACCCCGTCCTGTCGCAGGCGTTCAACATCATGAGCATCCCGACAATCGCCTTCTTCCGACCCGGAAACGATCCGGCTGGCAAGCCGTACACACCCCAGGGAGTCGTTGGTTTCCGACCGCTCGAGCAGCTCGAGGCTCAATTTGGTCTCAAGCAGTTCCTTCCGGTAGAGAAGCCGGCCGACCAGTCGGCCACGGCCGCCTGATCGCGTAACCGCCTACCTCGTACTCCGAGACCCCGGCTAGACCGGGGTCTTCGTTTCTGACGGGCCTGACGGCTCTATTCGGTGAGGCGCCAGCCGAGGCGGAACCAGGCCTTGAGCCGATCGACTGCCATATCGTCCCAGGCCTTCGGCGTGAAGCTCACCCAGTCCGAACCGCGGCTGGATGGGCGGGTGTCAGGCGTGCGGAGAGCGGCCTCACCGATCTCGGAGCCGAGTCGGAGGTCGATCGACTCCTCACCTGTTCGGTGAGCGAAAGCGGTGCCGTTGTGGGCGTACTCGCGCGTGGCCGACAGATCTACGTCGGGCGTCTCGTCGAGCAGCTCGGCAAGGAGATCGCCGAGAGAGTGGTCAGACCGCAACGGGTTCCCTGTACTCGCCAAAGACGGCGCGGAAGACGCCGCACATCTCGCCCAGCGTGGCGTAGGCGTTGGCGGCCTCGATCAAAGCGGGCATCAGGTTGGCTTCCGATGAGCCCGGCCGAGCGGCCAGATCGCGCAGCTTGGCGAGCGCTGCTGCCACACGCGCCGGGTCGCGCTCGGCACGCGTCCGGGCGAGCCGCGTCAGGTGCTGTTCCTTCGACTGCTCGGAGACCTCGAGCAACGGGATGCTGAGCTCCTCGTCCGGATCGGCGTAGACATTGACGCCGACGATCTCGCGCTCGCCTGCGTCGAACTCGCGCTGGAAGCGATACGCCGCGTCGGCGATCTCCTTCTGGGGGAAGCCGGCCGCGATTGCCTTGACCATGCCGCCGAGCGCGTCGATCTCGTCGAGGTAGTGCCACACCTGGCGCTCGACCTCATTGGTCAGCGCCTCGACAAAGTACGAGCCGCCGAGCGGATCGACCGTGTTGGTCACGCCGGTCTCCGATGCGATCACCTGCTGCTGACGCAGCGCCAGGAGCGCAGCCTCGGCAGAGGGCACCGCCCACGCCTCGTCGTATGAATCGGTATGAAGCGACTGCGTGCCACCCAGGACGGCGGCAAGCGCCTGGATCGCCACGCGCGTCAGGTTGTTGAGCGGCTGCTGCGCGGTCAGCGACACACCGGCGGTCTGCGTGTGGAAGCGCATCCAGGTCGAGCGCTCGTTCTCCGCCCGGTAGCGCTGCGTCATCAGCTTCCACCAGACCCGTCGGGCGGCGCGGAACTTGGCGATCTCCTCGAAGAAGTCGCTGTGCGAGTTGAAGAAGAAGGACAGGCGCGGCGCGAACTCGTCAACGCGCAGCCCGCGCTTGATGGCCTCCTCGACGTAGGCCATGCCGTCGGCAATCGTGAATGCGAGCTCCTGGACCGCGGTCGAACCGGCTTCGCGGATGTGGTAGCCGCTGATCGAGATGGTGTTCCACTTGGGCAGTTCGCGCGTCCCGAACTCGATGGTGTCGGTCACGAGCCGTATCGACTCCTCGGGCGGGAAGAGGAACTCCTTCTGGGCGACGAACTCCTTCAGGATGTCGTTCTGCGTCGTGCCCTCGAGCTGGGCGCGCGGGAAGCCGCGCTTCTCTGCCGCGGCGATGTACATCGCCCAGATCGGCGCGGCCGGCGAGTTGATCGTCATCGATGTCGAGATGCGATCCAGCGGCAGGCCGTCGAGCAGGACCTCCATGTCCGCCAGGGAGCTCACGGCGACGCCGCATGTGCCGAACTCGCCCTCTGCCTCGGGATCGTCTGTGTCGTAGCCGTAGAGCGTGGGCATGTCGTAGGCGATCGACAGCCCCGTTTGGCCAGCATTCAGTAACTGGTGGAATCGGGCGTTCGTGTCCTCGGCGCTGCCGAACCCCGCGAACATGCGCATCGTCCAGAGGCGGGCCCGATAGCCATTCGCGTGGATGCCGCGGGTGAACGGCGGCGTGCCCGGCGTACCGATGTCCCTCCCGGGATCGAAGCCCGACCACGGACCGTCGCCCTGGCGCAACGGATCACCCAGGTGGTCGACCGATGTAGGGCCACCGCCGCCTGCGGACCGGCCGACCCACGAATCGGGGCCGTACAGGCGCTCGATCTCGACGTCGCTGATTGTGCTGAAGCGCTGCCTGCGCTCACTCGTCATGTTTCGACTCTAACAAAGGCATCGCATATCGCCGAGAGGCACCACCTATGAGTCACGGCGTTGCGGGGGTACGGCTGAATAGTGGCTGACCGCGGCCGGGCGGGCCTACCTTGGTTTTGCCAGCGATGGCGTCCGGGGCGTCGGTCACCGGGCTCGTCGACGAAACGCGAAGCTCGACGTTGTGGGGGCGGCTGGGGCCGCAATGAGAGCTTCGCCGCCGCGAGCAACGAGCCGAGTAACGGGTTGGCCGGCCTCGGACGAACTCATTCTTCGTTATTGGTCGAACGTGGTTCCGAAGCCCGGGGTGGCCGGGCGGCTTGGTCGGGTGACTCCGTTGTCGTCGAGATCGGCCTGTATCAGGCGCGCCCTGATGACCAGGTCGCGATCCCGCGTGATCGTTCGGGCGACCCAGTCGATGTAGGACGGCTCGAGCAGCTCCACCTCGCCGAGGGTGTAGCCGTGAATGCGGCCGAAGTTGAGCGTTGTCTCGCGTGCCTCCTGGAGCGTCGGCGGCGGTTCTGCGCGGCGACCCGCGTGGTAGTGGACCGGCCCGGTTGGAGTGCTGGCACGCAGGTCGCGCCCTTCACCGTTTCGGCGCGAACGCGGGACCGTGCCGCGCATCGTTGCCGCATGCGCGCCCGTCCTCGCGTTACGCGGCCGCAGGCCGGCGCTCGTGTCGTAACGCGCGGTCACCGGCGTGGTCCGTGGTGGGGGCGGCGGCCCGCCGCGCTCGCCCGCATACCCGCCCTGCTCATCGAAGATCACCCCGACCCCGGCAGTGCCGCTGTCCGCCCTGGCGCGCCGACCCGCGGGCAAGCTGTCATATGCCGCGCGGCGGGCCGGATCGCGCAGTACGTCGTACGCGGCGTTGATCCGTGCCATGCGCGCGGTCAGGGTGGCTGCGGCTTCCGCATCGCCCGCCGCGCGATCGGGGTGATGCTCGCGCGCGAGCTCGCGCCAGCGGCGCTTGATCTGCGCATCGGTGGCGTCGTGTCGAACTTCGAGCGCGGCGTAGGGATCGCCGCGGAATCGCTGGTCGGGCATCAACCGCCCACGCTACCACGCTCGCGCCGCGACGAGGCGGGCCTATAGTCCGGGCGCATGCGCCTCCCCTTCGAACCCCCGCTCGAGCCAATGCTGGCCAAGCTTTCGACCGACCTGCCGACAGGTGACGGCTGGCTGTTCGAGCCCAAGTGGGACGGCTTTCGCGCCATCGTCTTTCGCGACGGCGATGAGACGTACATCCAGAGCCGCGATCTCAAGCCGCTCGACCGCTATTTTCCTGAGCTGCCGCCGGCGCTGAAGGCCAACCTGCCCGAGCGCTGCATCGTCGACGGGGAGATCGTCATCCCGGGCGACGAGGGCCTGCAGTTCGAGTCACTCCTCCTGCGCATCCACCCCGCGGCGTCGCGCGTCAACATGCTGGCCGAGCAGACACCGGCGAGCTTTGTCGGCTGGGATCTGCTGGCACTCGACGACAAGGACCTCCGCGCGACTCCCCAGGGGGAGCGGCGCGTTCTCATCGAGAAGCACCTCAAGAAGGTCGAGCCGCCGATCCACCTCACGCCGGCCACGCAAGATCGCGAGCTGGCGCGCGACTGGTTCAACCGCTTCGAGGGTGCGGGACTCGACGGTGTCGTGGCCAAGCCGCTCGACGGGCTCTACCAACCCGGGAAGCGCGCGATGCTAAAAATCAAGCACGCCCGCACAGCGGACTGCGTCGCCGCCGGCTTCCGCTGGCACAAGAACGGCCCGGGCACGCACATCGGCTCGCTGTTGCTTGGCTTGTACGACGACGGTGGCGACCTGCACCACGTCGGCATCACCTCGTCGTTCACTTGGGACAAGCGCGAGGCCCTCGTCGCGGAGCTCGAGCCGCTGCGCAAGGACGCGCTCAAGAACCACCCGTGGGCCGAATGGGCGGAGTGGGCCGGCATGGGCGCGGCCGACGCAAGCGGCACGCGGATGCCCGGCGCGACGAGTCGCTGGAACCGTGGCAAGGATCTCTCGTGGGAGCCGCTGCGCATCGAACGCGTGGCCGAGGTTGCGTACGACCACCTCCAGGGGGACCGCTTCCGCCACGCCACGACCTTCAAACGCTGGCGGCCCGACAAGCAGCCCAAGGACTGCCGCTACGACCAGCTCGAGGAAACCGCTCCGTTCGAGCTGTCGCGGATATTCGCCGCCGACTGACCAAGCGGGTGGACCCGCCGACTCCCGCCGAATCGGCGCGCGGAAGGCCGCTGGCGCCCGTAAAATCGGAGGCGTTCGTATTCGCTGACCCGTTGGCGTGCCATGGTGCGCATCGCCCTTGAGCGGGTAGCGGACTTCATCAGAGGGAGGAATAAGTGGATCAGCAGCAACAGCCGCAGTGGTCGCCGCCCCCGCAGCAGCCGGCTGGCTGGGGAGCAGGTGGGATGGCCCCTGCATCGCGGCCGCTCGGCGTCACGCTCAGCGCGATCTGGTTTTACTTTCTGGGCATCGTGCTGGTGCTGGTTGCGGCAGCGATGCTTGCGCTCGGTGGCTTCCTGGAGTCGATCGCGGGCCCATCCGGCAGCAGCGGCCTGTTTGCCGGCCTGGGCATCTTTCTCGCGGTCGTCGTCGGCATTTTCGCGATCCTGATGCTGCTCACCGGGTACGGCGTTTGGAAGGGCCGCGGTTGGGGCCGGATCGGCGGCATCATCTGGGGCGTGCTCGGCGTTCTCGGTGGCCTCGGCCAGCTGAGCAGCCAGAACGGCCTCGCGGGCGCTGTCGTCCAGATCGCCATCTGGGGAGGCGTCATCTACGCCCTCTGGATGGCCAAGGCCTGGTTCGCGGCCCGCTGATAGCGGATACTTCGGCATAGGCAGCGCCGGCCGTCCGCAAGGTCGGCCGGCGTTCTTGTTCCTGGAGGTCGAGCGATGACCGACAACGACGAGGAAACCCGGGAACACCCGGTGTACCCGGAGGCACCACCTCCCGTGGAGCCGATACCTGGCGACCTCGTGCCGCCCGCTCCCCTGCCGCCAGCACCCGCACAGGTTGAGCTCGGGCCGGCCGGACCGTTGCCCGCGCAACCACCCCCGGTTGCCCAAATGACCGTCGTTCCGCTCGAGCCGACAACCACGATCAACACCGCGCCAGTCGCGCCGCCCGCGCCAGTCGTGCCAAACCCAGGTTGGCCGGGCCAGCCACCCGGCCCGCCGAACTTTCCCTCTGCCCAACCCGGCTCCGGGCAGCCGGGTTATGCCCAGCCGGGCTACAGCGCGCCGGGCTACGCTGCCCCGCCCGGGTACACCCCGGCTCAACCCTGGGTCGCGGCCGCGCCTACGTACAGCACCTCGAGCTTCGTCGTGCTGGCCGCGATGGTGCTCGTAATCCTTGGGGTCGCAGTCGCGGTCCTCGGAGCGTGGCTCCTCACCCAGGGCCCACAACTCAACGACCTGATCCAGCGCATGCGCAGCATCGACCTCCTGGTGTTCAAGCCGACGAAGGATCAGCTCAAGGCAGCGTTCAGCGCTTCGCCCGGTGCCCTGATTGTCCTCGGCGTGCTGCAGCTCCTCGTCGGGGCATTCGTGCTCGCGCACCGCGGCTGGGCGCGCTGGCTGGGCCTGCTCCTCGGACTGCTCGGGCTGCTACTCAGCATCGTGGCCGTGACGTCGGCGGTGGCACTCGTGCCCGGACAGTCGGTCCAGCTGATCGTCGCGATCGTGCTGCTCGTGGGCTATGCCCTCGTGGTGCTTGCGCTCCTCGCCGGGGGCGGCCACTTCCGCAGGCGCTACCCGGGCCGCTAACGTGCGCGGCTACTCAGCCGCCTTCTTCTTGCGCGGCGCGCGCTCGAGCTGGCCGGCGCGATCGGGCCACTCGTAGCCGGCCCACGGGTCGTAGTCGACCTCGAGTGGCTCCTGCTGGGGGCGCAACTCCTCGGGCACATTTGACAGCCTGACGCGAATGCGCGTCCAGGTCGTGGAGCGGCCGCGCATCGAATCAACGAGAACGTCGTCGGGATGGAGGTGCGCGGCCGCGTCGGCGTGACGCGACTTCCAGCGCTCCAGCCCGGCGAGCGCCTCGTCTTTCTTGGCGGCCCGGGCGATTTCGACGACAGGAATGGTGCTCCGCCGGCGGCCGGTCGGCGTCGGGGTCGATGGACGCGTCGCGCCACCGAGCGCGGCCCGCTCCTCCGCGGCGCGGGTGAAACGGCGCTCCATGGCCGCGCGCGACTTGTCGCGCTGCGCCGCAGCTTCTGGCGTGTCGTAGTCCGCGGTCTCCCTGCGCTGGCGCGAAGGCTGGACGCGCGGCGGCTCGCCAGTCTGCTTGCGGTAGTTGGGCGGCCAGGGCGCGTCACCCTCACCCGCCGCTTCCTGCCGCGCGGACAGCTCCAGCAGCCCATCCAAGGAGCCAACCGCATCATCGATACCCGCGCCCCGGTCGCCGTGTGCGGCAAACAGGGCCGGCACAGTGGCCAGCGTGAAATCGGCCGCCTCGACGTCGGCGACCTCGTCCCAGGCCAGCGGCATCGAGACACGCGCGTCGGGCAGCGGCCGCACCGAATAGGCCGATGCGACCGTGCGGTCCTTGGCGTTCTGGTTGTAGTCGAGAAAAACGCCGTGGCGCTCTTCCTTCCACCACTTCGAGGTCGCGATCGACGGGGCGCGGCGCTCTACCTCGCGCGCCAGCGCCAGAGCCGCGCGCCGCACATGGTCGAAGTTCCAGCTCGGCGCGATGCGGACGTTGATGTGGATGCCGCGTGATCCTGACGTCTTGGGCCAGCCGACCAGCCCGTGGTCGGTGAGCACCTCGTTTGCAACCAGCGCCACTTGGCGGACATCGTTCCAGGGGACGCCCGGCACAGGGTCGAGATCGACGCGCAGCTCATCGGGGTGGTCGAGGTCCTCGGCGCGGACGGGGTGCGGGTTTAGATCGACGCAGCCCAGGTTGATGACCCACGCGAGTTGCGCCGCGTCGCGCAGGACGACCTCGTCCGCCGTGCGACCGGAAGGGAACGAGAGCTCGACCGTCTCGATCCAATCGGGCCGCGACTCGGGTGCGCGTTTCTGGAAGAAGGGCTCGCCGTCGGCGCCGTCGACGAAGCGCTTCAGTGCCATCGGCCGACCGGCGGCGCCACGCAACGCGCCCTCGGCGACAGCCAGGTAGTAGGTGACGAGGTCACGCTTCGTGTAGCCGGCCTGGCTGAAGAAGATCTTGTCGGGATTGCTGATCGAAACAGTCCGGCCGGCGACCTCGATCAGCTCCGGCTTCTTGGCCACGGTCTGAGTCTAGACTCGCAGGCTGCGGCCGGAACGCGCCGGTCCGGCGCGGTCGGGCGGTCAGCGCGCAGCGGGCCAACGGCCCCGCGGAGGAGAGACATCACATGGAGGTAGGCGAGGCGATCAGGACGCTGCGCGCCGTGCGCCGCTTCCGAGACGAGCCGCTCGCCGAAGCGGACCTCCGGGCAATCCTTGACGCGGGCCGGCGGGCGGGCTCGTCGAAGAACCTCCAGCGCTGGCATTTCATCGTGATTCGCGAGGCGGCGGCGTTGACCGCTCTGGCCGATGTCGGCCCATTCGCCGGCCACCTCGCGACCGGCGCGGCCGCGATCGCCCTGGTCACGCCCGATCCAGAAGCGGCCGATTCGCCGCACTCAGTCATGTGGGACCTGGGTCGCGCGGCCCAGAACATGACGCTGTGCGCCTGGGCGCGCGGTGTGGGAAGCGTCCCGGCCACGGTCTATGACCAAGACCTGTGCCGGCGCATCCTGGGCTATCCCGACGACCGCCACTGCGAGTACCTGCTCAACTTCGGCTACCCCGCAAACGCCGAGGCACTGGCGCGTCCGCTCAGAAAAGGGGGTCGTCGTCCAATCGACGAGGTGGTTTACTACGAGCGATGGGGCGCGATCGCTTCCGCACCGAAGCAGTCGTGATCAGCGAATAGGCGGCACAGATTGCCGCGAAAGGAGACCTCCGTGCGTCGGGCCCTCGTGACCGTGTCGGTCTTGGCCTTGGCCCTCTTGAGTGGCTGCGGAGGCGGTGGTCCAGCAGGGACGCCCGGGCCATCCTCGTCGACCGTGATCGGGCCGAACGACACCGTCTTTTGCGGCGTGTTCGACACCGGCACTCCGGTCGAGATGAAGGACAACAAGTTCAATCCGGCGGACGTGGCGATCGCTGTCAACGACCAGGTCGACTGGAAGAACAATGATCAGACGACGCACGTGATCAAGTTCGACAGCGGCACGACGTGCGGCACGGTCATGGCGGGTCAGACCAAGCGGGTTCGCTTCACCGCCCCAGGCCTGTACGCGTATCACTGCACGATCCATGCCGACATGAAAGGCACAGTTACCGTCTCGTAACGCGCGGCGCATTCCAATCCGGCCGGGGCCGTTCTACCGTACGTCGCGGTAGAACCAGCTCATCACTTGCTTCATGAGGAGATGACCATGCGTGTACCCGTAATGGTCGGCGCCGTTCTGGCGCTGTCGGTGTTCGGTTGTGGAGGCGGTGGTGGTACGCCAAGTCAGGGCGCCGCGACGCCAACTCAGGGCGCCGCGACGCCAACGTCCGCGAGCCAGGCCGTGATTTGTGACTCGTCCGGCAGCGGCACCGCGGTCGCGATCGCCGACAACACGTTCAGCCCCTCATCCGCGACCGTCGCGGCAAACGGCTTCGTCACGTGGACGAACACTGACGGCACGGCGCACACGGTGACGTTCGACAGCGGCCCCAACTGCGGCAACCTCTCGGGCGGTGAGACGCAGACGGTCCAATTCACGGTCGCCGGAACGTACCCTTACCACTGCGCCATCCACTCCTCCATGCACGGCTCGGTGGTCGTCAGCTGACGGCGGCCTAGCACCCATGTCGCGCTGATGCCGATGCTGATCGGCACCAGCGGCTGGCAATACCGGCACTGGCGCGACACCTTCTATCCGCGCGGGGTCGCCCAGTCGCGCTGGCTCGAGTTCTACGCCCAGCGCTTCGACACGGTCGAATCGAATGCTGCTTTCTACCGCCTGCCGGAAAGGGACACGTTCGCGAACTGGGCCGAGCGCACGCCGGACGACTTCATCTGGGCGGTCAAGGTCAGCCGCTTCCTCACGCACATCAAGAGGCTGCGCGAGCCGGCCGAGCCGGTCGAACGTTTCGTCAGCCATGCGCGCGGTCTCGGCGGCAAGCTCGGCCCCGCACTGCTTCAGCTGCCGCCACAGCTGGAGATGGACGCAGCGCTGCTCGACCAATGCCTGGCCGAGTTCCCGCCCGACGTCCGAGTTGCTGTCGAGTTCCGACACAAGAGCTGGTGGACAGCCGACATCGAGGAGGTCCTGAGACTCCGCGGTGCCGCCCTATGTTGGGCCGACCGGCTCCGGCCGATCAGCCCGCTCTGGCGGACGGCCGACTGGGGCTACCTGCGCTTCCACCAGGGCCGCGCCTCTCCCCGACCGTGCTACGGCGAAGATGCCCTGCAATCTTGGGTCGAGCGCATTGACGGCGTGTTGCCGCACAGCGCCGAGATGTTCGTGTACTTCAACAACGACCACCGCGCTTGCGCGCTGCGCGACGCGACCGTGTTTGCGCGATTGGCGCAGCGCGCCGGCTGGGAAGTCAGCCGCGTGCCGAGATTGGACGAGGTGAGGCTGGCTTAGCCGCGCTCGTAGCCGGGCGCGGGCAGTGGCGGGCAGCGCAGTGGCTTGTCCTCGCGGTAACCCATCAGGTAATCGGCCTGGATGAGCGTGTGCAGCTGCGAGGTGCCCTCGTAGATGACGGCGGCCTTGGAGTTGCGCAGGTAGCGCGCCACCGGGTATTCGTCGGAATAGCCGTACGCGCCGTGAACCTGGATCGCGTCCAACGCGCTGGCCACGGCGTGATCGGTGCAAAACCACTTGGCCAGCGACGTCTCGCGCGTGTTGCGCATGCCGCGGTTCTTCAGCCACGCCACCTGGCGGCACAGCAGCCGTCCGGCCTCGATTCCGGCGCCCATCTTCGCCAGCATCTGCTGGACGAGTTGATGGCGGCCGATCTCCTCGCCGAAGGTCTTGCGCTCGTGCGCGTACTTAACACTCGCATCGAGACAGGCCTGGGCCAGCCCGACGGCACCGGAAGCCACGGTGAATCGGCCCTGATCGATCGCGCTCATGGCGATCGTGAACCCCTCGCCTTCCTCGCCGACGCGGTTCGCAACCGGCACACGCACGTCGTTGAACGCCAGCTCGCCGGTGTTGCCCGCCCAGATGCCGAGCTTGCCGTCGATCGAGCCCGTCGTGAAGCCGGGCATGCCGCGCTCGACGATGAACGCGGTGATGCCCTTGTGCTTCTTGGCGCGATCCACCGTCGCGAAGACGAGGAAGTGGTCGGCGATGTCGGCGAGCGAGATCCAGATCTTCGAGCCGTTCAACACGTACTCATCGCCGTCGCGCCGCGCCGTCGTTGCCAGAGAAGCCGCGTCAGTCCCGACGCCCGGCTCGGTCAGGCCGAACGTTGCCAGCTTCGCGCCGCGTGCCTGTGGCACGAGAAATCGCTGCTTCTGGTCCTCGCTCCCCCACTGCAACAAAGTCAAAGAGTTGAGCCCGACGTGGACGCTCATGACCACGCGGAACGCCGTGTCGGCGCGCTCGAGCTCCTCGCACAGGATGCCCAGGCTGACGTAGTCCATCCCAGCGCCGCCGTATTCCTCGGGGATGGGCGCGCCCAGGAAGCCCAGCTCGGCCATGCGCGCGAAGACCTCGCGGTGAACCTCATGATTCGCGTCCCACTCGCGGATGTGCGGCTCGATCTCGTTCGCCGCGAAATCGCGCACCGATGACTGGACCAGCTTGTTCTCGTTGGTCAGCGTGAAGTCGATCGGCATCTAGCGCACCGTGACCGCGACCGTCTGGACCGAGTTGTTGCCCATGCCCTGGTGGTTCCACGGTTGGTCGATCGGTTGTACCGCGCCGCTCGCATCGCTCGCGCGGCATGAAAGGGTGTGCTCGCCCGGTTGCGCGTCCCAGGTGAATGTCCAGGATCGCCAGGCGAACGGACCCACCGATTCACCCAGGGTGGCCTCACGCCACGCCCCGTCCACGCTGACCTCGACCTTTGTGACCTCGCCCAATCCGGACCAGGCGCGACCGGTGATCTCGACGCGGCCCGCGTCTGCGGTCCGGTGGCGGGTGAAATAGTCGGGCACTCCGACAGGCACCATCAGCGCCCGCGGCCGAATGCGCTGCACCGGCTCACCTGGGTCGTCGGCGTCGCGCGTGAAGTGATACGAGGGTGTCTGCTGGTAGCCGGTGAATGGTTGCGGGACGGCTTCGATCGAGCGCAGCCACTTGACGCTCGTCATGCCGTACCAGCCGGGGACGAGAAGCCGCAGCGGGAAGCCGTTCTGCGGCTCCAGCGGCCGCCCGTTCATCGCATAGACGAGCATGACCTCCGGCCGCTTTACCTCGTCGATCGTGAGCGACCGCTGGTAGTCGTGCTCGATCTCCTTCTGGAAGCCGTGGTCGGCGCCGGTGAACACGATCTCGACCGCGTCATCGTTCAGACCCGCGCGGTCGAGCAGCGGCCAAAGCGACGTTCCCGTCCACTCGGCCGTGCCGATCGCCTCGTACAGCCAGGGATTGCTCAAGGGGCGCGGCTGCAGCCTGGCGCGGCCGTTGCCGGCGCATTCCATGGTCACGGCGAGCGTCTGCGCGGGCATCTCGAGGATCTCGCCGAGCGTCAGCTCGAAGGGCCGTGCGACCGCGCCGCCCACGTTCAAGCGCCACTTCTCTGCGTCGAGCATGGGAATGTCGAAGTGGATGAGCAGGTAGTGCAGGCCGACCGGCGTGATGTCGTATTGCAGCGCTTCCAGGGGCATGCCGCGATTGCGCGTCGCCAGCTGGAGCTCTTCGAAAGTAAGCGGCCCGTCGGTCGGGCCATCGGTCGGTTCAGTCATCCCGCCGAAGGTAACAAAGAACCGCCGGGGTGTGCCGGCGGTTCAGCGATCGTTATTGAGTTGTCAGCGACGGGACTTAGCGGTTGCGCGCCAGGAACTGCATCACGTCGTCAAGGCGGAAGCGGCGGTCGCCTCGCTTGCAGACGCGGAAGAACGGCAGTTCGCCGCGGTCGCCCAGGCGCTTGACCGTATTGACGTGCAGGTGAAGCAGATTGGCTACTTCACTGGCCGTCAGCATCGGCCCTAGCTCGTGGACTCCCATTGATGCCATCGTTGCCCTCGTGTGCGGTGTTGGGTTGAATGCTCACTTTCGGAAGGGCTTGCGCCAAGCCGTACTTTGGGAACTACCTGAGCGGTACGGAGGGTGTTGCGGGCGGTCAACGGCGGTCCATATGAGTTAGGTCGGTTAAGGGGCACCGATGAGACGCTCCTGCGGCTACGCTCGCGCGCATGACTGCGCTGCGCCTGGCGTCGATCTCAACGCACGGCGTTCCGGGCTTGCCCGATGTCGAGCTCGCGCTGCAACCGGTCACCGCGTTGATCGGGCCGCGCGCGAGCGGCAAGTCGAGCCTCCTGCGCGCGGTCTCGTGGCTGCTCTCCGGTCTGCCGGCGGGGTTAGCCGAGCCACCGTTGCCCACCGTGAGCGCGGAGCTGCTTGGCGTGGACGGCGGGGAGCGGCGAACTATCGAGCGCGGCCCGGAGTCCTTCCCCGCGGATCCACTGCCGCCAGTCCTCTTCCTCGCGGCGCGCGACCGCCTGCCCTCGCCTGCCGAAGGGCAGCACCTTTACGAAAGCGACGCTGCCTCGGCCGAGGCGATGGTCGCGGCCATCGCCGAGCGCCGACTGTCGGGCGTCGAAGGCGAGGTTCTGCTCATCGAGGAGCCGGAGCTGATGCTCACGGTCCACCAGCAGCGCCACTTCTTCAACCTGCTGCACCGCTACGCCGAGCGCAATCAGGTCATCTATTCGACCCGCTCGCCGGCCCTGCTCGATGCGGTCGACTACCACGAGATCGTTCGCCTCGATGTCCACGCCGGGCGCATGAACGTTCGCCGCGCGCCGGCCGGGACGCTCACCGACGAGCAGCGGGTGCGCCTCCAGGCGGAGTTCGCTCACGAGCGGACCGAGATGTTCTTCGCCTCGGCCGTCGTGCTCGTCGAGGGCCAGACCGAGGCGATCGCCCTGCCGCTCATCTTTCGCCGCCTCGGCCACCATCCCGACGCCCTGGGAATCTCCGTAGTCCACGTCGGGGGCAAGGGCAACATCCCGCTCGTCGCGCGCCTGCTGGCCGAGCTCGGCATCCCGCATGTGGTTGTGTTCGACTCCGATCGCGGCCGGCCGGGCGAAAGGGAGAATCGGTTGATCAAGCGCGCGGTCGGCAAGGCGCCGGTGTTCGTGCTCGATCCCGACTTCGAGGGCGTCGCGGGCATCCACGATCACGACGAGAAAGTGCTCAACGCGTGGCGACTCTTCTCCGGGATAACGCCCGCGAAGGTGCCACCGATATTGCGCGCGATCGTCGACAGGGCGGTCGAGCTGGCGAATTCGGCCTAGCTGGCGAGGGGCCCAGCCGGCCTCCCTCTAAGCGACCTCGCGCCTGATCGTCAGGCTGGCGGCGATCGCCAGGACCAGCGCGATCCCGGCGAGCACCGCGATGTCCAATTGGACCGCTAACGCGCCGAGCCCGCTGCCCTTGATGAGCACCTCGCGCAGCCCATCGATGCCGTAGGTCATCGGCATCAGGCGGGCTATCGGCTGGAGGACTCCGGGGAGCGACTCGACCGGCCAGATGATCCCCGCGAGCAATGCCTGCGGCACCACCACGAGCGGAATGAACTGCAGGATCTGGAACTCGGTCCGCGCGAACGTCGAGAGGAAGATGCCCAGGTTCACCGCGGCAAGCGCGAGCAGCAGCGTGATCACGAACGCGAGGATGGGCGAACCCGCGATGGGCACGCCCAGGCCGAAGTTGATGTCGGGCAACGGGTCGGGCAGATCGAGGTTGATCGTGCCCAGGACGAACAGCAGGATGAGGGCGACCTGGATGGTGGCGAAGATCGAGAAACCCAGGCTGTAGCCGCCGACGATCTCTGTCTTGCGCACCGGTGTCGCCAGCAGGCGCTCGAGGGTGCCACCGATTCGCTCGCGCAGGAAGCTGATGCCGGTCAGGATGAAGACCAGGAAGAAGACGACGAAGCCAACGAGGGCGGGCGCGAAGGCATCAAAGAAGCCGCCCTCCCCTGTCGCATACACCGATTCCATCGTCAGCAACGGCCCCGTGCCACCCAAAAGGGCTTCGCGCAGGGCCTGCTGGAGCGCCGCGACATGGCCGCTGTCCTGCGTCGGGTTGAGGCCAAGAGTCAGGACCTTGATTGCCGGTGCCTGTCCGTTCAGGCCGATCACTAGCGCCACGTCGATCTGATCCTCTACGAGCGCCTGACGCGCGGCGCCTTCAGTCGTAATGTCGAAACTGGCGAGGCCGTGTGCGGTCAGCGCGTCACCGAGGCGGCCGCGCACGATTTCACCCGGCGCGCCGGCCGTGTTGACGATCCCGAGATTTGTTTCGCTCGGACCCTGGTCGCGGATGACCCAGCCGAGCAACGCCATGATCACGATCGGCGCCACGAACATCAGCGCCAGGGTCCGGTGGTCGCGCCGGAAGAGGTCGGCGATCCGTCGGCTGATCGCGAGGGTTCGGCGCAGGTTCATGCCTCGGCCTCCGCGCCGCCGAGCTTCAGGAAGGCCTCTTCCATGTTCTGGACATTTGCCTTCTGGCGGACCTCCGCGGGAGTGCCGCGCGACAGGACCTTGCCGTGGAACATCAGCAGCAGCTCGTCGCACCTGTCCGCCTCGTCCATCACGTGGCTCGAGACGACGATGGTCGTCCCCTCCGAAGCGAGCCTGCGGAAGTAGCCCCAGAACTGGACGCGCAACGCTGGGTCGATGCCCACCGTCGGCTCATCGAGGAAGAGGACGCTCGGCTTATGGACCAGCGCGCACGCCAGGGAGAGCCGGCGGCGCATGCCACCGGACAGATTGAGCGCAGGGGCGTTCTTGCGGCTCGTAAGCGCGACGAGGTCGAGCACCTCGTCCATCGCGTGCTTGTCGCCGGTGCCGCTCAGCGCAGCGAAGAAACGCAGGTTCTCCCAAACGGATAGCTCGATGTAGATGCCGTCGGCCTGTGTCATGTAGCCGATGCGCGCGAGGTTCTCGCGGTCGGGCATCTTGACGCCCAGCACCCGCGCCTCACCGCTGGTCGGCTTCGCGAGTCCTGTGAGCAGGCGGATGAGCGTCGTCTTTCCGGAGCCGTTGGGGCCGAGGATTCCGTAGATTCGCCCTGCCGCCAACTCCAGATCGAGCGCGTCGACCGCGGTGATGTCGCCGAAGCGCTTCGTCAGCCCCCGCGCCGTGATCGCTGGTGCGGACTGCTCCACGCCCGGATGGTACGCGCCTAGGCGAGGTACGAACGATCGAGCATGCCGGGTCGCTCGACGCCCAGCAGTGCCAGCCCGACCGCCAGCTCCTCGCGCAGGATCGCCACGGCACGCTCGACGCCGGCGGCGCCGCCGGTCGCGAGCGACCAGTAGAGCGGGCGCCCTACCAGCGTCCCTGTGGCGCCCAGGGCAAAGGCCATGAGGACGTCCAGCCCGGAGCGGATTCCGCCATCCACCCACACCTCGGTCCTCCCGGCGACGGCATCGACGATGCCCGGCAGCGCATCCGCCGTGGCGATGACGCGATCGAGCTGGCGCGCCCCATGGGTCGACACGACGATCGCATCCACGCCCATCTCTGCCGCACGGGCAGCGTCGAGCGGCGACAGGATGCCCTTCAGGACGAGGGGCAGATGAGTCCAGCTTCGGATCTCGTCGACGAGGTGCCAGCCCAGTCCAAGCTCGTGCTGATCAGCGATCGGGCCGTAGCGCGACGCGCTCGCCGGGCTGGCCTCCTCGGCGTGAGGCAGCGCGGGAAAGACGAAGCCGGAGCGTAGATCGCGTGGTCGGTGTCCGACAACCGGCAGGTCGACCGTCAGGATGATCGCCCGATAACCGGCGGCAGTCGCGCGCTCGACAAGGGCCCGGCTGTGGGCCGGCGAACCCACGAGGTAGAGCTGAAACCAGCGTTCCGCATCAGGCGCGGCGGCGGCGACCTCCTCGATCGTCCGCGAAGACGTCGTCGAAAGCGTGTAGGGGATCCGTCCCGCGGCCGCGCCACGAACTGCCTCGACCTCGCCATCACGATGGGCCAGGCTCTGAACCGCCATGGGTGCCATCGCCACCGGGATCGCGGCCGGTCGGCCCAGAAACGAGCCATAGGTATCGACCGATCGAACGTCGGTCAGCACGCGCGGCACGAACCGCTTGCGCCGCCAGGCCTCGACGCTCTCGCGCAGCGAAATCTCGTCCCAGGCACCGCCGGCGACGTAGTCGAATCCGCCTGGTTCCATCCGTTCGCGGGCAAGAGGCTCGAATTCGTCGAGGCTGAAGATCCCTTCGAGTGCTGCGGCGGAGAGTAGGTCGGCCATGGATCAGATCGTCGACTGCCAGATGCCAGCGACGTAGCTGGCTTCCGAGTCGCCCGGCCAGGGCGGCATCGAGACACAGATGAACTTCAGATCTACGTCCGACACGTTGCGGTACTGGAATGAAGTCCCGACGGGGATGTCAATCGTGGTGCCCGGAACGAGCGGGGTAACGCTGTTCACCTTGCCGTCGTCGGGCCAGATCTCGCCATGTCCTCGAGCACGTACCAGAACTCACTTACGGTCGCATGGAGGGTCGCCCGATTCGTCTGGTGCGGCGGGACGGTGCTGTGGATCATGTTGCCGGTCGGGCCGTCCATGATGAAGCGGATATCGGCGCCCGCGGGCGACCTCGCGTCGGGCTCGGCTGGAAGCAGAGTCGTCTTCATGCCCTCGACCTTATGACCGTGTCACGCTCGGGCCGAGGGTAACGAGAAGCTCGTCCAGTTGCGCGAACGTCTCGACCGTCGCATTTTCCGCGCCGCCCGCAGCCTCAAAAGCTTCCTTCGATGGATAGACCTCGCTCATAACGAGCAGCGTCTGGTCGCCTTTGTCCTCAAAGGTCACCGTGGTAACGGAGCCGTTCTCGCCACTTTCCTCGTTCGTCCAGACGATGCGCGAGGGCGGCGATACCTCGATGTAGCGGCCGAAGAAGTCCATGCCTTCGCCGAAGCTCAGGCGATAGGTGCCGCCGGTACGCACGTCCATCTCGCACGACTGCAGCGTCGTACCCAGTGATTGCGGCACCCACCATTGCTTGAACAGCTCGGGCCTGGACCATGCCTCGAATACGAGGTACGCGGGCGCGTCGAACGTGCGTGTGACGACGACCTCCCGGTCGGACCTGCGTTCCACGATCGTGCGGTTCTTCATGGCTGTCGGCTCATTTTCTGCTCTTGCGTCCATCGACCCTCGCCTTCCGTTTCAGCTCTTCAACAACTTTGTCCAGTGCTTCGAAGCGTGCGTCCCAGTTCTGGCGGTACCTCTGGATCCATGCCGTCTCTTCATCCAACCTGTGCAGTCCAAGCGTGCAGGTGCGTACGCGTCCGACCTTCTCCGTGGTGACGAGTCCTGCCTGCTCCAGGACAGCGACATGTTTCTTCATGCCGGTAAGGCTCATGTGGAATCTCGAAGCAAGGTCCGTGATCGAAGCGTCTCCACGCCCGAGCTGCTCCAGCACGCCACGCCGGGTGGCGTCCGAGAGTGCCGCGAATGACGTGGCCAGCCGCGACTGATGCGCATACTGAACCATCCGGTTCAGTGTATAGCACACCGATCAAGCGGCGGGCAATGGAATGGGCTAATGGCGTCCCCGGCAGGATTCGAACCTGCGACCCGCTGCTTAGAAGGCAGCCTGTTGAGAGCGTTGTGGCACACGCTCAGAGTCGGCGAATGATTCTGTCCAAGTAGAGTGTCTAAAGAAGCTCACGCTCTGTCTCTGGGCGCTCGTCTTCGATCGGCAGGCCTCCAACGAGCTTGATCAATCGCATCGCCTCTCGCGCGTCAGCCGATGCGACGCGGTAAATCAAGACGACGATTAGCGCGACTCCGACGACGCCGAAGCCAGTGATCGTGCTCAAGAAGTTGCGCGTAGTTTCGGTCGCGTCCGGGAAGTCGAACGCATTCGACAGAGACAGTCCGCTCATGTACACGAAGAAGAGGACGACCACCACGAGCCCGATGAGCAGCCCGCGGACGATCGAGAAGAGGGTGTCCCAGAGGTAGCGCGTAAACGCTGCCGGTTCGTGTTGAAAGTTCCTAGCACGCTCGCGGAGGATCCCTTCGCGATCTGCGAGCTGCTTCGCTTTCTGCTCGCTGCGCGAACCCCACCCCCTTTCGATCCGCGGTGTGGCTAGGTTCAGAACGATCGTCAGCGGGATCGAGATGAGCAAGCCCACGATGAGAAAGAGAAGGCTGTCGCTCATTCGTCGGGAAACATCTCGATCGGCTCGGCTCCGGCCGTCCGCGCGCGTTGGGCCCGGCGAAGCGTGACGTTTGATCCGGTGACGTGTGGGTAGTCGATGCCCTTGCCGTCCAGGAGCTCGCGGATCGTCCGCAGTTGGAGGCGCGGATGCTTCCCCCACGGAGACTCGTGGAAACCAGCTTCTGCAGCTTCGGAGCGCATCCCGAGTGTTGGCTCGTCGAAGGACAAAAGGATGCCGATCTCCGCTTCTTCTCGATCGATGACGCCGCGAAGGTCGCGGACGTAGTTCGGCACGAGCTTGCCGGCCTTCACGCTGAAGATGACTTGGCGCGTCGGGCCCGTGTTCGAGTCGTGGAAGTAGAGCCGACCGTCGATGCCCTTGTCGCCCCCCTTCTTGTCGCTGCCAGCGACTCGAGCTCCAGCGAGGCCGAGCGCCCAAGCTTGGAACTGGAACGGATCTTCTTTCGCGAGAACCGCGGCATCGTCGACCGTCGTCGGCTCGCCGATCACCCGGTATGTGTTCGAAATCTCAGGCCCGTATCGTGCCAGTCGGTGCTTGATCAAACCGATAGCGAGGTGCGTTACGTCGATACCGATCCAGCTCCGACCGAGAGACTGGGCGGCGTCAATCGCGGTCCCGCAGCCGCAGAAGGGATCGAGCACGACGTCACCTGGATTGGATGATGAGGCGACGATCCGCTGCAGCAGCGCGATCGGCTTCTGCGTGGGAAACCCAAGTCGCTCCTTCGATTTCGCCGAGATGGACGGCACGTCGGTCCAGACGTCTTGGAGACCCACGCCCTGCAGATCATCCAGGTAGATCTTCAG
>JAXDLE010000152.1:0-7086 GCA_034666725.1 Chloroflexota bacterium | reverse complement strand
TGAACGACAGCGTGTCGGCTGTGAGCGAGATTGCCTGCTCGTTGAGACCTGGGTCGAAGAGCAGGGTCACACCCTGGCGGCGCAGAACGATGCCGAGCGCCGTGATGAAGAACATGATCCAGGCGATCAGGCGCATCGAGGGCACCAGCAGCCCTGCCCATTCCTTCGTTGAGCCCAGAGCCGCGGCCCGTGACAGCGTCGGCATAAGCACCAGCGACATCGGGAAGCTGATCGTGCCGAGTGGGATCTGGAGCAGCGTCATGGCCACGTTGTAGTCGGTCACCGCACCAAGGCCGACACCCGTGGCAAGCATCGTCGCGACCATGAACACGATCTGGTTCGCGCCCAGGCCGATCGCCCGCGGCACCATCAGTGTCAGGATCTGGCGCACGGCCGGATCGGACATATCGATCTTGAGCGACAAACGGAAACGCTCGCGGATGAGCGGCCGGATCTGAATTGCGAGGTGCAGCAAAGAGCCGATCACCACGCCCACGGCGAGCCCCTCGACGCCCAGCGCCGGCCCGAGCAGCACTGCGCCCAGGATGATCGAGATGTTGTAGAGCGAGGGCGCCACCGCTGCTGACGCGAAGCGGCCGCGCACGTTGAGCGACGAGGACGCGACCGCCGCGAGAGCCAGCAGCACGGGCGACATCAGCATGATGCGCGTGAGGCGGATCGTCAGCTCGGTGCCTGTCGCATCGAAACCGGGCGTGATGAGCGGCACGATCTGGGGCGCGAAGACGGCGACGATCGTGGCCAGCGTCGCGAGCACGATGAGCATCAGGTTGATCACCGTCGAGACGACGCGCCAGCCGCGCTCGTCCTCACCCTTGGCGAAGATGCCCGCGAGCACCGGCACCATCGACGAACCGAAGGCGCCCGCGGCCACCAGCTGGAAGATCAGGTCGGGGATCCGGAACGCGGCGAAGTAGGCGTCGAGCTGGGCGGTTGCCCCGAACTCGTTGGTGATGACCACGACGCGGACATAGCCCAGGATGCGCGACACGAAGTAGGCGCCGGCAACGATCATGCCGGCGCGCGCCAGGGTGCGGCCGCTCATCGCGCTGGTGGCTCGGCCGTGGTCGATGTGTGCGCGGACCGCGGGTGGGCCGCGCGATATGCGCTGCGCAGCCGCGCGGGCGTGACGTGCGTGTAGACCTGGGTCGTGCCCAGGCTTGCGTGGCCGAGCAGCTCCTGGACGACGCGCAGATCGGCGCCGCCCTCGAGCAGGTGGCTGGCGAACGAGTGGCGCAGGGTGTGGACGGACGTTCCTTGTGGAAGGCCCGCGGCGAGCATCAGCCGCTCAAGCCTGTAGCGCAGCCCACGCACGCCGAGCGGCTCGCCTTTGGAATTGAGAAAGACGACGCCCGATTCGGCCGACTTGCCGCGGTCGAGCAGCTCCGGCCTCCCGTCCCTGAGGTACGTGTTCAGTGCCTCTCTTGCGGGTCCACCGAGCAAGGTGATGCGCTCCTTGCGCCCCTTGCCGAGAACACGCAGCTCGCCGCGGACCAGGTCGAGGTCGGCCAGGCGCGCCGCCGCAAGCTCGCTGATGCGCAGCCCGCCGGCGTAGGCGGTCTCGATGATGGCTTTGTCGCGCAGGGCGAGCGGACGCCGCGCCGAGGAGTGCGGCGCCACGTCGAGCAGGTTCTCGACCTGTTCGAGCGATAGGACCGCGGGCAGGCGGCGCGGCTGGCGCGGCGTCAGCGCGCCGGACCACGGATCTGCGTCAACAAGCCCCTCGCGGCGCGCCCAGCGGTAGAACGAACGGAGCGCCGCCAGGCGGTTGCTGATCGAGCGCTTAGCGAGAGGCCGTTCGGCTAGCTCTGCCATGTAGCCGCGGACGAGCGGGCGCGGGGGTTTGCGCCAGTCGACACCGCGCGTCGCGAGGAAGTCGAGGTACTGGGTCAGCGTCGTGCGATAGGAGCGGCGCGTGTGCTCCGACGCGTCGCGCGCGGCGAGTCGGCGAAGGAAGGAGTCGAGTGCGTCGGCGCCGGTCACGCCGCGCGCGGGGTTCGACGCCCGGTCGCTGGTTTCCTCCTGGCGGGTGCGCGCCCTCGTCCGCCGCCGCCGCCCCCGCGGCGCTGCGGCTTGAGCGCGTCCGGATTCGGTTCGCCGCCGGCAAGCTTCATGCCGGGCACGATCTCGGCCGGCAGCTCGACCGGCGCGCCGCACTTGAGACAGATGCCGCCGCTCTCGCCCTCGCGTGCGACTGGTCCGTCGTCCGCGTCGTGCAGGGCACCCGTCGGCTCGCGCGACGAAGTGAAGTCGCACTTCGGGTAGCGCGAGCAGCCATAGAAAACACTGCCCGTCCGTCGCGCTCGCCGCGCCAGCAGATGGCCCTCACCACACTTCGGGCACGTCACCTCGAAAGGCAGCTGGTCGGGCGGCGGCGGCCCGGTCTTGCGGATGTACTTGCATTCGGGGTAGCGCGAGCAGCCCGCAAACGGCCCGAACCGGCCGCGCTTCGCAACCAGCGTCCCCTCGCCGCACTCGGGGCACGTCTCGCCCACGCCCTCGATCGCGATCGCCTCCGGCTCTTCCCCGGGGAGCGGCCGTGTCTCCTTGTGCTCGGGGTACTTCGAGCAGGCCAGGAAGCGCCCGGTGCGGCCGAGTCGGATGACCATCGGGTGACCCTCGGAGCACACCTCGTCGGTCTCCTCGGTCGTGAAGTCGGATCGCTTCAGCTCCGTCTTCTTCAGCTCGACGAGCCTGGCGAACGGGTCGTAGAACTCGTGCAGCATGGGCACCCAGTCGCGCTTGCCCTCCGCGACCAGGTCGAGGTCATCCTCCATGCGCGCGGTGAAGTCGTAGTCCACGAACTCGCTGAAGTGCTCGACCAGGAGGTCGGTGACGACTTCGGCGACGTGCTCCGCGTGGAGCCGGCGCTCCGTGACCGTGACATAGCCGCGATCAACGATGGTCGAGATCGTCGCCGCATACGTCGACGGCCGGCCTATGCCGCGCTCCTCGAGCGCCTTGATCAGCGACGCTTCGGTGTAGCGCGGCGGTGGCTGGGTGAAGTGCTGCTCGGGCATGACGTCGACGACGTTGGTGCGCTCGCCTTCGGCAAGCTCGGGCAGCTGCGATTCGGCCTCGTCGGTCGTGTCATCGAAGCCCTCCGTGTAGACCGCCGCAAACCCGTCGAAGGTGGTCTTGGTGGCCGAAGCGCGCAGGTCGTACTTGTCGGCCGTCAGCTCGACTGAGGTCGTCTCGAGTTCCTTGTCGGGCATCTGCGACGCGATCGCGCGCTGCCAGATGAGCCTGTACAGCCGCAGCTGCTCTGGATTGAGCACGTGCTCGAGCGAGTCGGGATCACGTGCAAACGAAGTCGGCCGGATCGCCTCGTGCGCCTCCTGGGCCCCCTTCGAACGCGCCTCGTAGTTGCGTCCGCCCTTCACCACGTAGCGCAGCCCGTAGCGTCCGCTGATCACCTCGCGCGCCTCGGCCATGGCGACGCTCGCCATCTGCGGCGAGTCGGTTCGCATGTACGTGATCAGCCCTGTGCGGCCGTCGGCGAGATCGACACCCTCGTATAGGTCCTGCGCGACACGCATCGTGCGCTTGGGGTTGAAGCTGAGCTTGCGGCTCGCCTCCTGCTGCAAGGTCGATGTCGTGAATGGCGGCGCGGGCCGTCGACGGCTGTTCTTGACGGTGATGCCGGCGACCTGCGGCCGCTTCTCGCGCAGTGCGGTCGCATGCTCATTTGCCGTCGCCTCGTCGCCGATGCGCAGGCCCTTCTCGTCCTCGCCTCGAGCGATGGTCTGGCCGTCGATACGGACGAGCTCCGCGGCGAAGGTCTCGCCGCGATCGGTCGAGAGCTGGGTGCCGATCGACCAGTACTCGGTCGCCGAAAACGCGCGTATCTCGCGCTCCCGATCGACCACCAGGCGGACGGCGACGCTCTGGACCCGGCCGGCCGACAGCCCGGCGTGGACCTTGCGCCACAGCAGCGGGCTCAGCGTGTAGCCGACCAGCCGATCGAGGATCCGCCGCGTCTGCTGCGCGTCGACCAGGTTCTGATCGATCTCGCGTGGGTTGGCGAATGCCTCGCGGATCGCCGCTGGGGTGATCTCCGAGAACGTGACGCGATGCGCCTTGGCGGCAGGAATGTTGGCCGCCTCGGAAACATGCCAGGCGATCGCCTCGCCTTCGCGGTCAAGGTCGGTAGCGAGAAAGACAGCGTCGGCCTTCTTGGCCTCGCTCTTGATCTTGTCGACCTGCTTCTTGCGGTCCTCCGACACCTCGTAGTCGGGCTTGAAGTCGTTTTCCACATCGACCCCGAGCTTGCCCTTGCCGGGGTTTTCGGGCAGGTCGCGGACATGACCGAACGACGCTAGGACCCGGTAATCCGGCCCCAGGTAACGCTCGATTGTTCGCGCCTTGGCAGGTGATTCCACGATCACCAGGTTCTTTGTCATCTTTTCTAACCTAGCACGGGCGTCACATCGGCCGTATCCCGACCGGGCACACCGTGGTTCTTGCTAGATCGAACGGATGCGCGCCAGCAGCTCCTCGTCGGGCTCTTCGTCGAGCGGCTCGGCCTCCGGCTCGTCGAGCGGCTCCGGGTCGTGGCCGACCGTCCCGACGGGGTCGCTGACGACTACGCGACCGTCCACTTCGGGCATGGGCGTCGCGCCGGCCGGCACCTCGATCAGTCGGATCAATTGCCAGGGCAGATAAAAGGTCGCGCGCGCGTCGTGAATGAACGACGGGCGCTTGCCATCGACCGTGCGCACGTTGGTGCAGCGCACGCTCAGCGCGGTGGGCGACGGCTCCTCGTACAGGTCGACCAGGATCGGCAGCTCGTTGGTGAGATGCAGGATCACGCTCTTGATCACGCCGCGAGTTTCGCGGCGCCTGGCGCGTCCGGGCAACGGTACGGAGGTCCGGGGGCACCCTTCGCCACGCGGCGCTCCTCACGTGGCGAGCGGACCGGCGGCTACGAACGCTGGGCCCATCGCATGCGCCCAGCCGCGCATCAGCAACAGGGTCACGGCGCTCGACACCACCTGCGGCGCAAGACCTGTCTCGACGACCAGGAGGTCGAGCCCGGCGGGTCCCTGCGCGAGGCGCCGCGCGACGGCTCGTTCGGCCGCGCCCAATGTGGCCATCGCCACCTCCCTTGAGCTTCCGGCCGGTTGCGCAGCCTCCGGCGCCGCCACTGGTTCGTCGTAGTACCCGAGATCGGCGACCAGCTCGTCGAGCCCCACCAGCGGTCGTGCCGGCGTGTCGCGCAAGAGAGCCAGCGCCCCCGCGACCGACCAATCACCGATCCGGCCCGGCGCCACGAATACCGGCCGGCTCAGCCCAAGCGCGTGAGTCGCAGTGTTGAGCGCACCGCTCTTGTGCGGCGCTTCAACGATGATCAGCGCATCCGAGAGCGCGGCGATGATTCGGTTGCGCCGCGGGAATGTGCCGCGGCGCGGCTTGCTGTCGGGGTGGTACTCGCTGATCACCGCGCCGCCACTGGCCACGACCTCGTCGCGCAGCCGCTGGTGGGCGCGCGGGCCCGGAAAGCGATGACCGCCGCCGATGACGCCGACCGTGATGCCGCCGCGCTCGATGGTTGCGGCCTGCGCAGCGCCGTCGATGCCGACGGCCAGCCCGGATACGACGGTCGCGCCGCATTCAACGAGGCGGGCGCAGATCCGGGCGGCAAGTGCGCGACCCGCTGGCGTTGGCCGGCCCCGTCCCCACGACACCGACCGTGCGCGGCCCGTCCAGCGCTGCGCGGTTGCCCAGGCCATGGATCACGACCGGCTGGTTGGGCAGCTCGCGCAGCCGCTCGGGATAGTCCGCCTCGAACGCGGTGTATGACCACAGCCCAAGCTCGCGAATCGCGACCAGCCGCTTGGCTGGATCGGCCGCGGCGGCACGCAGATTCTCGAGGGCGTCAGTGATCATCGGCTGCCTGCCGTTCTCGGCCTTCTGTTGCTCACGCCAGCGATCGAAGCGGCCATCGGCGACCGCGGCAAGGGTCTGGGCCGCGCTGCCGAAAGCCGCGATCAGGGCGGGAAAGGTCTCTTCACCCACGCCGTCGACAGACGCGAGCGCAATCCAGAGGTCGCGTTCGTTCACGCCGCCAGCGCGTCGGGTGCCGGGGCGGCCGGGTCGCGCAGCCCGCCCGCTGCGAGGACATCAGCCTCGCTGACGCCCGCCCGCCCATCCAGGTCGGCGATTGTTCGTGCCACGCGGAGCAGCCGGTGAACCGATCGCGCGCTCAGGTGAAAGGCCGCAGCGAATTCCTCAATGACGCCTGTACCGGAGCGCGTCAGGGCACACGCCCTGAGCACGGCGGTCCCGGGCAGCTGCGAATTGGGGCGCCCGCCGTTGCGCGCCAGGGCCACCCGCCGGGCGGCCATTATTCGGCCGCGCACAGTCGCGCTCGCCTCAGGATTGGGGCCACTCAGGAGCAGTGCCGGTGCCACACGCGACATCTCGATCTCCATATCGAAACGGTCGCGCAGTGGCCCACTCACGCGACGCACGTAGCGCTCTGGCTCGCCTGTCTTGCAGCTGCACTTGCGCTGGAGGTCGTTCGCGTAGCCACAGCGGCACGGATTCATCGCCGCGACCAACTGGAAGCGCGCCGGGTAGCGCACGTGGCCGCGTGCGCGGGCGATGGTCAGGACGCCCTCCTCGAGCGGCTGGCGAAGCGCATCGAGCGTGGGCCGGTCGAACTCTGCCAGCTCATCGAGGAACAGCACGCCGTGATGGGCGAGCGTCGCCTCCCCGGGCTGGAGCGCCGGACCGCCGCCGACAAGCGCCGCGTATGACGACGTGTGATGCGGCGCGCGGAACGGTCGCTCGCGACGCAACCCGCGCTGGAGCGAGCCGTCGTCGAGCATGCCGGCGACGCTCTCGATGACGGTCACCTCCAGCGCTTCCTCGTCGTCCAGCGGCGGAAGGAGCCCGGGGATCGCCCGCGCGAGCAGCGTTTTACCGGCGCCCGGCGGCCCGACGAGCATTAGGTTGTGGCCGCCCGCGAGCGCGACCTCGAGTGCCCAGCGCGCCTGGTGCTGACCGCGCACCTCGACCAGGTCGACCGGCGCGATGCGTGCGGTCAAGGCTGTCGCGGCGCGC
>JAXDLE010000151.1:0-8529 GCA_034666725.1 Chloroflexota bacterium | reverse complement strand
ATATCGAAGAGCACACGGTTCAGGTCGAAAAGACGCTCGACATGATCGGCCACCGCGCCGCCGAGGTTGAGCGGCTCGTTCGCCTCAACGCCCGCGCCATGGGCCGGCTCGAAGCGCAGGTATTCGGTCGCGCGGCGGAGCAGCTGGACGCGGCCGGCGCCGCCGCGACTCTGGACCGCGTCGCGATCGCGCTGCGAGATATGGCCGCACCCGTGAAAGCCGCGGCCGACGCAGGGGTGCCCGGGCCCCCGGATTGAACGGCGTTCAGTCGATGGCGCGGAACAGCCGGTAGAAGGTTGGCCTGAATCCGGCCGCGCGCCAGGTTCGGTCTGCTTCGAGGTTCGTCGAGCGCCAATCCGTCGCGACCCATTCGTAGCCGTTGTCGCGTGCCCAGACGAGGCACGCATCACCCAGCGCGCGGCCTGCGCCCAGGCCGCGCGCGTCAGGCGCCACGGCGGCGTAGCCCAGGAACCCGGCGCTGGCCGGCCGCATCATCACCGTGTTGCCATTCGAGACCTCGATCGAGCAATAGGTCGCGGCGCCCACGACGCGTCCATCGTGCTCGGCCACAAACGGCGTGAAGCGCGCGTCGTCGAAGTCCTGCTCGACCTCCTCGAGCGCCTCTTCGGGGGTCGGGATCGCGAGGCGCGAGAACACGGGCGAGCTATTCACATGGCCGGGCAGGACGGGGTCGAGCGCCACCATCGCGTCGATGTCGCGCCGTTCGGCCGGCCTGATGACGAGGCCGTTCGCGCGCACCGTGAAGTCAGCCGGCGGCAACTCACGCACGGCGTGGACGTGCTGCAGCCCGAAGCTCAGCCGGAACCATGCGTCGACGATCGTGCCGTCGGTGGCTGGCGTCACGACGTAGTGATGGGTCAGTTCAGCCGCTCGCCAGCGCGCGGCGGCATCAGCGTAAGCGAGCCGGATTGCCTCGGGCTCAGTGCCCGCGCTGCCCGCATCGTCGACCCACACGTTCGCGCCCCACGACGCGTCCTTTGGCGCGCCAAGGACGTACGCGACCGCGTCCTCGCCAGCGACGACCATCGAACCCGACGCACCCTCGCGCTCGAGCAACGCCGCGATCAACGCGCGCGCGGCGTCGGCCTCTTCATAGGCCGGATTGAGCGCCGTCCATGCCAACCTGTGCCGGCGGTGACGGTCCGCCAGGAGCTCGGCTGCAGCGTCAAGATCGGCCGGTCCGAAGGGGCGCACCTCGAAGCGAGTCATCGGCGGACTCTAGGGTGAGTCAAGCGGGGCCGCGTAACATGGCCCAACGAACGATCAGGAGTGAATTCATGAAGATTTTCCTGGACACCGCCGATATCGAAGAGATCCGCACCGCTGCGCGCTGGGGCGTGCTCGATGGCGTGACCACCAATCCATCGCTCTTCGCCAGGACGAGTGGCAAGAGCTATGACGAGGTACTCGTCGAGATCTGCGGCATCACCTCCGGCCCGGTCAGCGCCGAGGTCGTCGCAGAGGACGTAGAGGGCATGCTCAAGGAGGGCCGCCACTTCGCGAAGCTGGCGCCCAACATCGTGGTCAAGGTGCCGATGAGCGAAGAAGGCCTCGAGGCGATCTACCGATTTGCCGAAGAAGGCATCAAGACCAACTGCACGCTCATCTTCACGGCCAACCAGGGCCTGCTGGCCGCCAAGGCCGGCGCATCGCTGCTGTCGCCTTTTGTCGGCCGGCTCGACGACATCAACCAGGACGGGATGGATGTCATCCGCGAGCTGGTGACGATCGTTGAAGTGCACGACCTCGACACCGAGGTGCTCGCCGCCTCAATTCGTCACCCGCGGCACATGACCGACGCGGCGATGCTTGGTGCGCACATCGCCACGACGCCCTTCAAGGTGCTACAGCAGATGGTTCACCACCCGCTGACCGACAAGGGCATCAAGGTCTTCCGCGAGGACTGGGACAAGGCGCGCAAGACCGCAGGCGCGAACGCCAAGGCGGAGGCCAACCGCCACAACTAGGCGCGTCGAACCAGCGGCCTCAGCACACGACGCTGTGGATGGTCGTTGACGCGCGGACGGTGCTGTTATGCCAGCCCCTGAGCTGCATGACCACCCGCCGCTGCCACGGCGAACTAGCGCTGATATCCATGTAGCGAAAAACCTTCAGCGAGTGGTTCGTGCCATCCGTGGGAAATGACCTGGATTCCCGCGGCCAGGTGCGGAATGTCGTCCACGATCCCCCCGAAGCGGGCCTACGCTCGGCCCAGCTGTCTATGGTCAGCCGGTTTGCGTCTGTGGTGCCGGCAGCTTTGTTCTTGACTTCGAACGCCAGCTGCGGGCCATTCTGGCCATAACACCACATGTGGGTGATCTGGTAGCTGTATCCAGTTCCGTAAGTGGCGGCCGAAGTCGCGGCTGGCAGCATCAGCGCTAACAACAGCACCGCCAACGTCCAGCCGATAGCGAGTCTTTGGCGCATGAGGTCCCCCCTGATCCCGTGGACGGACATCTGCTCGCCCAGGCGGAGTAAGCATACGCTCGGTGCGGCCGGCGACCATGACGTTGACGCCTGTGCTACTGCGCCCTGCGCTCCGCGTCAGTGGTGCCCATGGTGATGCTTGTGGTGCTTGTGGTGCTTGTGCTTGTTGTGATGTTTGTCATGACCATCGCCGCCGCCTGGCTTGTCCGGTGGCACCGGATCGCTGGCGCTGATGACCGGCGGCGGCGGATTTGTGGCGCTCGGAGGTTGGACGGCCGCGACCGCGGGGTGGTCAATCGTGGAGCGGCCCAGGTCCAGGCCGCCGGGCCGAGGAGTCAACCAGGCAGAGGCCGCGATTGGCACGGCGACGGCGAGGACGACGGCAGCGAGGCCCAGCGCGAGCCAGCCCAGGGCAGGACGAACGGGTCGCGGGCTGAGGGCCGCCGCGACCACGCTGGTTGGCGCGGCCGCATCACTTCGACCTTCGCGCCACGCACTGAGGCCGCGCGCAAGCTGCGCGGCACTCGGCCGCGCGTTGGCGTCGAACATCATGGCAGCCAGCACGAGCTCCACCAGAGGTCGGGGCACGCGCTTGATGCCGGCTGGCGGCCCCATCTGCTCCTGAGCGAGCGTAAGCGGGCTGGTCGCGGCATAGGGCCGCCGGCCGGCCAGGATCTCGTACAACATCACCCCGAGCGAGTAGACGTCGCTCGCTGGAGTAGTCGGTCCCGCGGCAAGCTGCTCCGGGGCCATGTAGGGCAGCGTCCCGATGGCCATCCCGGCGCCGGTCATGTCGTGCGCCATCTGGCCCGCGTCGACGGCATGTGCGATACCGAAGTCGAGCAGCCGCGCCTTTCCGTCAGCGCCGAGCAAGACGTTGCCGGGCTTCACATCGCGGTGAACGACGCCCTGAGCGTGAGCGACCGCCAACGCGTCGGCGATGTCAAGCGCGATGGACGCGGCCTCACGCGGCGTGATGCGTGGCCCGTTGGCGAGCCGCTTGGCAAGTGTGGTGCCCGCCACGTATGGAAACACCAGCGCCAGGCCATCACGATCGTCGATGAGCTCGATGGGCGAAAGAATGTTCGGGTGGCTGACGCGCGACGCCGCGGCCGCCTCTTCTTCGATTCGGCGGCGCGCCACCGGGTCAGCTACGAGGTGCGGGTGAAAGCGCTTCAGTGCGACCTCGCGGCCCGTCTTCGTGTCGCGCGCGCGCCAAACCGTCGCCGTGGCGCCGCGCCCAAGCTCGGCCCCCGTCTCGTAGCGGCCGCGCGTGGCGCGCATCGTGCGGGTGGGTGAATCGACCATCCGCCAATGGTCGGCCGGGGGTGCTGGCAGCCGTCCATACCGGCGTGCTGAGGCGGGTATCAGTCGGCTTTCAAGGTCATCTCGTGCCGCATGCAAGGGTCTGTCACGCGATGATTTGACGTGTTATAGTCAATTCATCCCCGATTGAAACGACGTGGCCCCGCCGCGTTCGCTGGGGATCAATTCTCAGAGGCCGCGCTCCACGTCCGGCGTGCGCCGCGGCCCTACCCGTGCCCGGTTCCAACGTCCGTGCATACCTATATCCATGACAGGATTTCGATGAACATCAACGAACTCAAGAGCAAGAACTTCAAGCAGCTGGTCGAGATCGGTGGCGAGCTCGATGTCGCCGACGCGACGACAATGCGCCCCGACGATCTGGTCGAGCACATCATGGCGCGCCAGGCCGAGCAGGGTGGCCAGGTCTTCGTGACCGGCATCCTCGACATCGTCGACGATGGCTACGGCTTCATGCGCCGCCGTGGCCTGATGCCATCGCCCGACGACGTCTACGTCTCGTCGAGCCAGGTCCGCCGTTCCGGCCTGCGCCCAGGCGATCGCGTCGGCGGGATCATCCGCCAGCCCAAGGACGGCGAGAAGTATTGGGGCCTCGTCCGTGTTGACTCGGTCAATGGTGTCGACCCCGAGGCGGCCAAGCGCCGCCCGTTCTTCGATGCGCTTACCCCCATCCACCCGATTGAGCTCATCAATCTCGAGACGGATCCCAAGAACCTCTCCCAGCGCTTGATCAACCTGGTCAATCCGCTTGGCAAGGGCCAGCGCGCGCTGATCGTGTCACCGCCCAAGGCAGGCAAGACATTCCTGCTCAAGCACATCGCCAACGGCATCAGCGTCAACTACCCCGAGATGCTGCTGATGGTCGCGCTGATCGGCGAGCGGCCCGAGGAAGTCACCGACATGCGTCGCTCGGTCAAGGGCGAGGTCATCGCCTCGACCTTCGACGAGCCCACCGAGAACCACACGCGCACCGCCGAGGTCGCGCTCGAGATCGCCAAGCGCCAGGTTGAGACCGGCCGCGACGTGGTCATCCTGCTCGACTCGATCACCCGCCTGGCACGCGCCTACAACCTGGCGCTGCCGCCTTCCGGCCGCACCCTGTCGGGCGGTATCGATCCCATCGCGCTGTATCCGCCCAAGCGCTTCTTCGGCGCCGCGCGCAAGATCGAAGAGGGCGGCTCGCTGACGATCATCGGCACGTGCCTCATCGACACCGGCTCGCGCATGGACGACGTCATCTATGAGGAGTTCAAGGGCACCGGCAACTCGGAGCTCATCCTCGATCGCAAGCTGGCCGAGAAGCGCGTCTTCCCGGCGATCGATGTCCAGCGCTCGGGCACGCGGCGCGAGGAGCTGCTCCTCGAAGAGGGCACGCTCAAGATGGTCTGGACAATGCGCCGCATGTTGTCGGCAGTCGGCACCAATGAGGGCATCGAGCTGCTGCTCAACCGCCTCGCCAAGTCGAACACCAACGCTGAATTCCTGGCCTCGCTGACCAAGGCGGCCGCGGTCGAAGAAGCCGCCCGCTAGCACTCCGTGTCAGCCGCACTCGCGGCGCGACTAGGATCGGCGACAAGATGTTTCTCGACGAGGTCACGATTACTGCGCACGCCGGCAACGGCGGTGACGGCGCATCGTCGTTCCGACGCGAGGCACACGTCCCGCGCGGCGGGCCCGACGGCGGCGATGGTGGCCGCGGCGGATCGGTCTATCTCGTGGTCGACGCCGGCGAGACGATGCTGCGCGACTTCCGTCACAAGCATCACTTTCGCGCCGACTCGGGCGGCCGCGGCGAAGGGTCGAAGCGCCACGGCAAGGCCGGCCGCGACCTGGATCTGAAGGTGCCGCCGGGGACTGTCGTGCGCGATGCCCAGAGCGGCGACCTGCTGGCCGATCTCGTTTCGCGCGAGCAACGGGTCATGGTTGCGCGCGGCGGCCGCGGCGGGCTGGGCAACGTGCATTTCGCGACGTCGATCAATCAGGCCCCGACGCATGCCCAGAAAGGCGAGCCGGGCGAAGAGCACAAGTTGACCCTTGAGCTCCGACTTATCGCCGACGTGGGCCTCGTCGGTCTGCCGAACGCCGGCAAATCGACTTTGCTCGGGGCACTTTCCGCCGCCCACCCTGAGATTGCCAACTACCCGTTCACGACGCTGAGCCCCAACCTGGGCGTGCTCGACTTTTCGGCCTTCGACGCGGGCGACGAACGGCGGGTCACCATCGCCGACATGCCGGGGTTGATCGAGGGCGCGAGCAGCGGCGCGGGACTCGGCCATGAATTCCTGCGCCACGTGTCTCGGACGCGCGTCCTGGGCCATGTCGTCGATCTTGCGGCCGACGATCCCGAGCGCGACTACCAAATCATCCGCGAGGAGCTGGAGGCGCACGATCCTGGCTTGCTCGACAAGGTCGGCATCGTGATCGGCAACAAGATCGACCTGCCGGACGGTGCGGCCAACGAAGCCGCGTTTGCAAAGCGCCGCGCGCGCGACAAGATCGCGTTCGTGGCCATATCCGCCGACGCGGGCAGCAACATCGACAAGCTGATCGCCACTCTCGCGAAGCTCCTGCCTGATGCCGCGACCCTCGCTCAGCCGGGTGAGCCGGCGGGCGTGGTGATTCACCGGTTCCAGGCGGGACTCGACGCGTTCGAGGTCAGCCATGAAGACGGCGCCTATCGCGTGATCGGGCGGCGCATCGAGCGCCTCGCGGCCCAGACCAACTTCGACAACCCCGAATCGGCCGAGCGGTTCCAACGCGATCTCGCTCGATTGGGCGTGGAGCGCGAGCTCGCCAAGGCGGGCGTCGTGAGCGGTGACACCGTCCGGATCGGCAATGTCGAGCTCGAATGGGACACGGAAGCCGCAAGCGACGGCGGTAACCCGGCGGAACGCCGGGGTCCAGCCGGGAGCGCGCAGCAGCGCCGAAGGCGCACTGCGGAGGGCAAGCAGGTTTGAGCGAGCCTGCACGCTGGGGCATCCTCGGCGGCATCTTCGACCCCATCCACTACGCCCATCTCGCCATCGCCGAGCAGGCTCGCGAGGAGCTCGACCTGGCCGCCGTTCTCTTCGTTCCTGCGGGCCAGCCGGTCCATCGAGAAACGCCACAGACGTCGGCCGCGGACCGGCTGCGCATGATCGAGCTGGCCATCGCCGATAACCCGGCGTTCGCCGTCAGCCGCTACGAGATCGATCGACCGGAACCCAGCTACATGGCGGACACGCTCGCGGCCATGGCCGCCCACGAGTCAAAGCCCAGCCTCGTCCTGATCGTTTCGTCCGAAACCGTTGCCCTGATGCCGACCACCTGGCGCGACATGGAGCGCGTCCTCGATCTGGCCCAGATCGGCGTCGTCAGCCGCCAGGGCTTCCCCGACATCACGCCCACCTGGCTGGACGAGCACTTTCCCGGCCGATCCGACCGTTTCCTACTGCTTCACTCCAGCCTTTTGGGCCACTCATCGACGGACATCCGCGCACGAGTGGCCGCCGGCAAGTCGATCCGATATCTCGTCCCGCATGCCGTCGAGTCCTATATCGGAGAGAATCAACTGTACGCAAGCGACGGACGGACCCCGGCGGCACGGCGGGAGTCGTCCGCGTCGCGCGCAGCTCGGCCGAAGGCCGCAGCGGAGGGAAGCAGTGGCGCGTAGAACGACCAAGGAGACGGCAATAGAGGAGTCGCCTGAGCCAACGCCGATTCGTGCCGGCCTGCCGCGCCGGCGGAAGCCCGTGCCCAAGCCAACCGCGAGCCCCGGCGAGGAGGAGGCGCTCGCCCTGGCGCGGCGCATTGTCGAGCTCGCGGAGGACAAGAAGGCGTCGGACATCGTGCTGCTCGAGATAGGTGGCCTTACCACCCTGGCCGACTACTTCGTCATCTGCTCGGGTCAGTCGGACCGCCAGCTGGGTGCCGTCGTCGACGGCATCGTGTCGGCGTTGCGCGACGAGGGCATCAAGCCCATCGGCCGCGAAGGCAAGGCCAATGCCCACTGGCTGCTGATCGATTACGGCAGTGTCATTGTCCATGTCATGGCGCCGCCGGAGCGCGACTTCTACCAGCTGGAGAAGCTCTGGGCCGACGCGCCGCTCCTACTGCGACTGCAGTAACTGCGTACCCCATCCGGCGGTGGGGATAGGTACCTCAGAGTCATGTGGAGTGCACCGGACCGTACATAGAGTCCGTGCATGGCCCGCGTCGGAAATGCTTGTCCAGTCTGCTCCCGCAGCCTGGTCAACTCGCGCTTTGATACAACCTTCCGTCTGCCCGACGGCGAGGAGCGCTACTTCTTTGGCATTCCGGCCAGCCTGTGCGCGAAGTGCCAGCAGCTGTATCTCGATCCCGATCTGATCGAGCTGCTCGACGTCCCCGACGGACGATGCACGTTCGCCATCGAGAACGACCAGGTGCTCGTCTCAGAAGCCTGGTCGAGCGCCGACTTCTAGGTCGAGCGTCTTTCAAACTCACGGGGCCGACAGGCGGCTCCTGCTCTCACGCTTCTTCCCACGCCAACCTACCTCCTCAGGTTGGCGTGCGCCCCGATCCACGCGAGTAGCGCCAGGTTCGACCGGTCCTCGCTCATTGAATGGGGCGAGCCGTCGAGCGCGATGCCCTTGGTGAGCAGGTCCAGCTCGTACAGCGCCTGGAGCGCCGCGTCCAGATCTTCTTGGCTCCACGTGCGCGCCTGCTCAGCCAGCTTCTGCGCGCGATACGGCTGCATCTTCAGCTCGCGCACGATCTCGGCCGGTTTCGTTCCGG
>JAXDLE010000150.1:0-6599 GCA_034666725.1 Chloroflexota bacterium | reverse complement strand
CGTCGGCGAAGTGGAGGCCGGTCGTGGGCTCGTCCAACAGGTAAATCGTCTTGCCGGTGGCGCGGCGTGACAGCTCGGTCGCCAGCTTGACGCGCTGCGCTTCTCCGCCCGACAAGGTTGTGGCCGGCTGGCCCAGGCGCATGTAACCCAGGCCAACCTCGACGAGCGTCGCCAGCTTGGTCCGGATCTGCGGCACGGGGCTGAAGAAGTCCAGCGCCTCGTCGAGGGTGAGGTCGAGGACGTCCGCTATCGAGCGCCCCTTGTAGTGAATCTCGAGCGCCTCGCGGTTGTAGCGCTTGCCGCCGCACACATCGCACGTCACGTAGACGTCGGGCAGGAACTGCATCTCGACCTTGAGCACCCCGTCGCCCTTGCAGTTCTCGCAGCGGCCGCCCTTGACGTTGAACGAGAAGCGGCCGGGCGCGTAGCCGCGCATACGCGCTTCGGGAACGCCGGCGAACAGCTCCCGGATGGGCGTGAACAGGCCCACATAGGTCGCCGGATTGGAGCGCGGTGTCCGACCGATGGGCGACTGGTCGATCTCGATCACCTTGTCGACCCCGGCCACGCCTTCGAGCGCATCATGCTCGCCTGGGTCGTCGCGCGAACCGTTGAGCGCGCGGTTGAGCGCGCGGAACAGGATCTCCGTCACGAGGGTGCTCTTGCCGCTGCCCGAGACGCCTGTGACCGCGGTCATCGTGCCCAGCGGAAACGCGACATCGACGGCCTTCAGGTTGTGGGCGCGCGCGTTCTTGATCGTCAGCGACTTGCCGTTGCCCTTGCGCCGCTCGTCCGGGATGGCCACCATTTGCTCGCCGCGCAGGTACGCGCCGGTGATCGAACGCTTCTCCGCCAGCAGGTCCGCCAGCGTGCCATTGCTGATGACCTCGCCGCCGTGCTCGCCCGCTCCGGGCCCGATGTCCAGCACCCAGTCGGCCGTCCGGATGGTCTCCTCGTCGTGCTCGACGACGATCAACGTGTTGCCGAGGTCGCGCAGCCGCACGAGGGTTGCGATCAGCTTGGCGTTGTCTTTCTGATGCAGCCCGATGGTCGGCTCGTCGAGGATGTACAGGACGCCCATGAGGCTCGAGCCGATCTGCGTCGCGAGCCGTATGCGCTGAGCCTCACCGCCCGAAAGAGTCGAAGACGTCCGATCAACCGTCAGGTAATCGAGCCCGACGTCGACCAGGAACCCAAGGCGCGATCGGATCTCCTTCAGGACCTGCCGGCCGATCGTACGCTCACGCTCTGACAGCCGATCCGGAAGGACTTCAGCCCAGCGCAGTGAATCGGTGACCGATTTCTGGCTGACCTGGGAGATGTTGAGCCCGTCGACGGTGACGCTCAGAACCTCCGGCTTGAGCCGCGTGCCCTTGCACGTAGGGCACGGCCGGGCAACCATGAACTTCTCCAGCTCGGTCTTGACCCACTCCGAATCGGTCTCGCGGTAGCGCCGCTCGATGTTCGGCAGCAGTCCTTCGAAGTTCGCGTCGTAGTAGTTGGTGTGGCCCTCGTGGCGGTAGCCGATGCGCACTTTCTCGCCACGCGGCGAGCTCATGAGGTAGCTCAGATGCTTCTTGTCGAGCTTGCCCAACGGCACGTTGGTCTTGAAGCCCTGCCGCTTGGCAACCGCTTCGACGACCTTGCCGTACCACGAGTCGGTCAACGTCATGCGCGACCACGGCAATAGACCGCCCTCATCAATCGACCGATTGCGGTCGATCACTCGCTCAGGGTCGAACTCCATCTTCATCCCGAGGCCCGTGCAGGCCGGGCACGCGCCGTGCGGTGAGTTGAAGGAAAACGAGCGCGGCTCGAGCTCGTCAATCGTGTACCCGTCGAAGGGGCAGCTGTACTTCTCGCTGTAGCGCTGCTCCTCGAATGCGCCTTCGTCGGCCGGGGCGACGACCATGACGCCCTCGCCCAGGCGGAGCGCAGTCTCGACCGAATCGGCGAAACGGCTCCGCTCAGGGTTTGGATTGGCGTCGTCGTAGAGCTTGCCGTCATCGTCCTGGTGGCGCACCACGAGGCGGTCCACGACGACCTCGATGGTGTGGCGCTTGTACTTGTCGAGCGATTTGACCTCGTCGAGCTCGAGCATCTCCGTGTCCACACGCACGCGCACGAAACCCTGTTTACGTGCGGCTTCGAAGACGCGGTCGCCCTCTGTCTTGCGGTCGCGCACCAGTGGACCGAGCACCAGGATGCGCGAGCCGTCGGGCAGCGCCACGATCTGGTCGACGATCTGCTGGACGCTCTGGCGCTGGATCTCGTGGCCATTGGGGCAGTGCGGATGGCCCACACGCGCGAAGAGCAGACGCAGGTGGTCATAGATCTCGGTCACCGTGCCGACGGTCGAGCGCGGATTGCGCGACGCGCCCTTCTGGTCGATCGAGATCGCCGGGGACAAGCCGTCGATCTGGTCGACGTCAGGCTTCTCCATCTGACCCAGGAATTGGCGTGCGTAGGCGCTCAGCGATTCGACGTAGCGCCTCTGGCCCTCAGCGTAGATGGTGTCGAAAGCGAGGCTCGACTTGCCGCTCCCGGACACGCCGGTGACGACCACCAGGCGGTCGCGCGGCAACTCCACCGTGACGTTCTTGAGGTTGTGTTCGCGCGCGCCGCGAACGACGAGCGAGTCCTGGGTCATGCGTGTCCCGACCGGCACCTGCCGATTATATAGAACGAATGGTCACTTTGGCCCGCCGCGCACAGCCCGCGGTATCCGAGCCCAGCGTACCCCGTCTGGGCTAGGGCAGCGTTCTGCCACCTTCCTGATCCCCTGTATCTGCCCGAGTAACCCATTGCGCCCGCCACGGCGCGGCAGCAAACGGCTCCGCCCAGAAGGTGGTCTCGCGGAAGATCTTCGCGTCGCGCAGCTCGATCAGCAGGATGACGCGCCAGGTCTTGCCATCGGGATAGGTGATCTGCCATTCGCCCCACCAGCTCTCGCCCTCGCCGGCCAGCTGGTAGGCGCCTCCAAGAGGCGTCACCACCCAGCGATCCTCGCTGCCTACCAGCTTGCCTTCCGGCGCCAGGTTCGGCGGGCCGCCGGGATAGTTCTCGAAGATGGCCCGCATGTTCGCGTCGCCGCGAACCATCTCGCCCGACTGCGGCCATACCGCCGTCCAATCGGGATGGCGCAATGCGCCCTGGGTGTCGTAGTCGTGGTCGACCAGGGCGGCGAAGTAGCGCCGCACAACCTCCGCGTTGGTCACTTGTCTCTCCCCACTCCGGTCAGCCGGTGGATCTCGAGCCGATTGATCCCTGAGGGTTGGCTGGACGTTGTGACGACCAGCACGCTCTCGACTTCCGAGCTCGATCGCTGGCCGCGCCAGGCCGCCGCCATCTGATCGATCAGCGGGCTGGCCTTGGTGCCCGTCTGCAGGACCAGAGGGATGACGCCGCGGCGAACCGCGAGGCGGCGCGCGACGACCGGGCTGAGCGTGAAGGCCACGATCGGGACGCGCGGCCTGGTCATCGACAGCAGCTCGGCCGTTCGGCCGGTTCGCGTGAAGCACCACACCGCGCCAGCATCAGTGAATGAGCTGATGGACGCGGCCGCGAGGACGATTGCGTGCGCCGCCGAGGCTGCCTTCTCATCATCGGGCGCGGCCGATCCGTAGTCGGCCTTGCCTTCGACCGCGAGACAGATGCGGCCCAACGCGCTGAGCGCCTCGACTGGATACGCGCCGATCGCGGTCTCAGCCGAGAGCATTACCGCGTCCGCGCCATCGAGCACCGCGTTTGCGACATCGCTCGCCTCGGCCCGCGTGGGCCGCGCGGCACCAGTCATGCTCTCCAGCATCTGCGTCGCGACGATCGTGAATCTGTCCGCATCAGCCGCGCGCCGCAGCAGATCCTTCTGGATCATCGGCACATCCTCGAATGGGATGTCGACGCCGAGGTCGCCGCGCGCCACCATGATTCCATCCGCGGCCGCCGCGATCGCGTCGAAGTCATCAAGCGCGGCGCGCGTCTCGATCTTGGCCACGACGCGCGGCCCATCTGCGGGGAGCATCGCCTTGAGGTCCGCCACGTCGGTAGCGTTGCGCACGAACGACTGCGCCAGCATGTCGACGCGCAACTCGAGGGCACGCGGCACTGCGGCCCTGTCTTCGTCCGTTAGCCCGCCATCACCGAAACGCTCGCTCGGGATGTTCACCCCGGATCGGGTGCGAATCAGCCCGCCGTTGACGACGTCGGTCATTACCTGGCCAGCGGTGATCTCCGTGACCTTGAGCTCCACTGAGCCATCGGCCATGAGCACCCGATCACCGACCTGGAGCTTGGCGCCCAAATCGGCCCCACGGATGCCCGCTCCCGCCGTGTCGCCGGCGGCGCCATCTGAGCGCAGCGCAAATTGTGATCCCGTCGCCAGGCGCGCCTCACCGCCCTCGATCTCACCAAGACGAAGCTTGGGTCCGGGCAGGTCGACCATGACGGCAACGCTGCGCCGCGCGCTGTGTGCGGCAGCCCTGACGGCGTGAACGTAGGCCTTGTGGTCGTCGGGAGTGCCATGCGAGAAGTTGATCCGCGCGACATCCATTCCGGCTGCGACCAATTCCTGGATCTTGTCGGCGCTGGCGGGGCCGATGGTGCACACCTGCTTGGTTCGCGGTCGGTCCATGACGCGACTCTAGCAGCGCGATTAGACGAGTCGCCGGACGACCCGATTGCGACGACTCCTACACCCGATCGACCCCGCCGAGGTCGCCCTATGCACCTGTCTTGCAGCATCATGGGGATAGCCCGTAGCCAGCGGAAGGAGGTCGACATGGCCGAATTGACGACCCGTGGCCGCCAACACATCAAGAAGAGCAACTTCGCCTACGTCGACAAGAGCGGCGAGGGCCACCTGCCGATTCACGACGAGTCACATATCCGCAATGCGATGGCGCGCTGGAACCAGACGGACTTCGAGACAGCGTCGGCCAAGGAGGCCGCGCGCAAGAAGATCGTCGCAGCAGCGCGCAAGCACGGTATCGACGTCAGCGACGATGACAAGGTCGCCCAGCGGGCGCACTCATGACCATCTTTGCCGAGGAGATTCAGCCCGGCTGGCGCGTCATCGACGCGACCGGCGAGGAGTTGGGCGTCGTGATCAGCGTTGATCGCGAGATCATCAGCATCCAGCGCCGCGGCCTGCTGGGCGGCGTTTGGCACGCGCCACGCGACGCCGTCGACGAGGTGGAGACGGGTCGCGTCGAGCTGTCGCTACGGAAGGACGAGCTGGACTAGCTCAAGGGCACGTCTCCCGGTATTCCTCATCAGGCAGGTAGAGCGCCCACTCTTCCTGTGTCATGTTGCGGGCCGCCAGCTGGCACGCCGCCGCGCGCCAGCTGTCGAGGCGCATGTCCCAGATCTCCACGCGATCACCGACCGTAACGAGGGTATTGCCGTCTGGACTGAACGCCCCCGTGCTCGCCCCGGGTATAGCGGCGATCGGACGCTCATCCGCCAGGCGCCACAAGATGGCGTTATCTCCCATCCCCGCCAAGAGCAAGGTGCCATCCGGGTTGAAGGCGAGCCTGCCGATCAGGGGCGTTTGGCTCCTCAGAGGGTTCCCGATGGCCGCGCCTGTGGCCATGTCTCGTAGCAGGATGATCCCTGCGCCATCCGCGGCCGCCAACACCGCACCATCCGGGCTGAAGGCCAGTGCGCTGATCTCCGAAAGACCGGCAAAGGTCGCGATGGCGGATCCCGATGTGAGGTCATATAGCCGCGTGCTGCCGTCCGTGAAACCGGCGGCGACGGTAAGACCATCCGGGGACACGGCCACGCCTGTTGCGTGGAGGGTGATTGCTGCTGTGGGATCGAAGTCAATCCCCGTCCCGAACGTGGCAACCTGGCTGCGTGTCTCCAGGTCCCAGATCACAATGTCGTTCGTCGCATCAACGAACGCGGCATCTGCAGCAACCAAGATCTTTGAGTCGGGCGCGATGTCGACACCCTGGTACCCGTCGAAACGCACTGGGTCGCCGAGCGGCTCGCTGGACGCCAAATCCCAGCGACTGGCCCCGCCGAATGACGCTCCGGTTAGGGACATGCCGTCGGCGCTGAATGCGAGGTTCGTCAGCGACACGTGGCCAACATCGGAGCCGAATGGTTGCCGCAGGCGCGCGATCTCGTCCAGAGTCGTGGCATCCAACACAACAAGGTCAGGAGACTCGGGGTCGTCAAAGAATTCGTCGTTGGTCCGGCCGATGGCGATCATGCTGCCGTCCAAGCTGAAGCTCACGGCCGCGGTCTGACCGACATCGGGCCCGAGGCTAGAAATCCGACCGTCGGCGTCTAGATCCCATAGAAGCGTACCGCCTTCGCCTTGCGTGACTGGCTGGTCGGTTACGGGATCAAAATAGACGGGCGATCCGTTAGAGGCTGCCGCAAGGGGGGTACCGATGGGATCACCTGTCGCGGGATCCCAGAGGGCGATCTGCCCGCTGTAAAAGGAGCACGCGACGATCGACCCTGTCCTATCAAAGCTCAATGAGCCGCAGGAAGACTCATCGATGTCATCAGTCCTCCACTCCCTGGTGAGATCGAACGTGGCAGCATCGAAAATCTCGATGCCATCGAAGCTGCTCGTCGCCAGGGAT
>JAXDLE010000149.1:0-3270 GCA_034666725.1 Chloroflexota bacterium | reverse complement strand
AGATTGCGGTTGGGGAGCCCCGTCAGCGGGTCGTGAAGCGCCTGATGGCGCATCTCCTGATCGGCGCGGTCGTGCTCGATGGCGTTGGACAACAGGTTGGCAATGGCCTGAAGGAAGTCGCGTTCATCGGTGGTTGTCGCATGTCCCGTGTTCCAGTGGATCGAGACCCAGCCATAGTGCGTGTCGCGCCCGCCGATCGAGCCGAAGACCAGCGCGGGGGTCAGCTCGACCAGTGCGGCGGGTATCGCCGTCGGCGTGGCAGCCGACCTGTGGATGACCTCGTGGCCGATCGTCCGATCCTCGATCCCGACCGCGGCGCGGATGGACACCGTCGTCGAATCGCTGGCCGCCTGGGCGACGATGCCCGCGTCGGCGCCGAGCAGCGTGCAGGAACGCTCGAGCACCTCGACCATCAGCTTGTCGAGGCTGAGTCCCTGCAACGCGCGCTGACCGAGGCTGGCGACGAGCGACTGCCGCGCCGCGCTCAGGGCCACGGCCTCGCGGTCGGCGCGGACACCCTCGCGAGCGTCGTCGAGTGCCAGGGCTGCCGCGGAGACGTCAAGCTGCATGTCATTGAAGGCCGCGGCCATCTGGCCGACCTCGTCGCGGCTCCGGACGTCGACCGCTTCGAAGGCCGAGTCGGCGTGCGCCCCTTCGAGGTCGCCCTTCGACAGCGACCGCATCGCATTGGTGAGATCGGCGATCGTGCCGCCGGCGAGGCGATTTGCCGCGGTGGCCACCTGATGCACCGAATGGGCGATCATGCCGGGAAGCACGAGACCAACGGTCACCGTCAGGATCGCGACCGCCACGAAGATGTCCTCAAGGACCGCGATCAGTTGCGCCTGGTTCGTGCTGACGTGTTGGACCGCCAGGAGGTACCCCGCGCCGTCGAGCACCATGACCGCAACCATCGCTCCGGTCAGCTTCGCGTGCAGCGAGCGGAAGAAGTCGCTGCGACGCGCAAGCTCGTGGCTGCCATCGTGCCACCGGCGCCAGCAGTAGGCCAGCGATCCGCTGTAGGCCATCCCCAGTGACGCGATCACCGTCGGCAACCCGAACTGCTGGAGCCCGAGGAACGTCGCAACCAGCCAGACACAGGCGGCGAGCGCGCCGAGGGTGACCGTCCCGCGCGGCGCGCGATAGAGCCGCTCCCTCTCGGGGGCGTTGCGGCGCAGGAGCCAGACCGCCAGCGACGGCATCCCGATCCCGATCAGATAGCAGAAGTTCGCGGCGGCGATGACCCACACCGGGTCCCCCAGCAGGAGAAAGCAGATGGCCAGGCCCGCGGTCAACACGGTCGCCACCCACGGAGCGTCGTAGCGATTGCGCTTGGCGAGCGAGACCGGCAAGAGGCCGTCCTCCGAGAGCTGCGAGATCGTCCGCGACGCGCCCGCCAGCGGCTGCAGCGTGCCGTGGAACATGTTGAAGACCATGAACCAGATGGCTGCCGCTTTCGCGGTTCCGCCGAGCAGCGGGGCGAACGTCGGGCCCAGCGTCTTCATCAGGTCGCCCTCCAACCCGTGTGGCCCGATGACGCCGAGCCAGACAATCGGGATGATCAGGAAGTACAGGCCCGCCATTGCGGCGGCGCGGTACATCGCCTTCGGGACATTGCGGACCGGATCGATCGTTTCTCCGACGTGGCAGGCGGCTGCCTCGAACGCCGGGGCGGCGAAGCCGATCAGATAGATCCCGGCCATGGCGCTCGTGATGCCGCCGAACAGGCCGCCAAAGGGCAGGTTCAGGTGAAACGAGGTGGCCTGCTGCCAGTCGACGCTCCCGGAGACGAGCGGGATGACCACCGACAGGAGCGCCAGAGTGGCGGAGGCGAAGGCGATCGGAATCGCCACCCGCGTCGCCCACTTCACGCCGATCAGGTTGATCACGGTGAACACGAGCACGATCGTCGTGGCCAGGAGCGTCACCGGAATGAACGGCAAGTACCACTGGTGCAACGCCTCGGCGGACAGGATTGCGGTCAGGCCGCAGGTCGGGATCCAGCCCCACCAATACGCGACGCCCGTCAGATTGGCCAAGACCGGTGAGTAGGGGCGGAAGGCCTCCGCGCAGGTAGCGGCAATGCCGCCTACGCGGTTCGGCCACATCATGATCAGCTCGATCCAGCCCGGCAGCGCGGCCCAGCTGAGCAAGAGGCCGACGACGAGCAACGGGACGGCACCGCTGCCCTGGGCGATCAGCAGCGCCCCGAGCAGGAAGAGACTCTGGTTCGAGCCCCCCATCGCCAGCGCCACCGTGCCGAGCCAGCCGATGGTCCGCGGATGCGTCCGGGGGGCGGCGATGTCCATCGTCGTGCCCATGTCTGAAGCATCGCCCTGCGGGAGCAAAGCGCGATACCGCAGATCAGGTATCAGCGAGGGCTCGGCCGGCCAGGTGATAGTTGACGACGCAACTAATACGAGCTATACTTGCCCTAGCAAGCAACACTGAACTTGGAGGCAGCGACACATGCGATTCGACGGCATCCACCACATCACGGCGATCACCGGGGACGCGCCCCGCAACGTCGATTTCTATACGCGTGTGCTCGGCCTGCGCCTGACGGCCAAGACCGTCAACCAGGACGACCCGAGCGTCTACCACCTGTTCTACGGCGACGAGCTGGCCCGCCCCGGCGCCGACCTGACCTTCTTCGAGTACCCGCACGCGATCCCGGGTCGCGCCGGCGCCGGCATGGTGCACCGCATCGTGTGGCGCGTCGCCTCGGCCGACGCGCTGGACTTCTGGGCCCAGCGACTCGCGGCGGAGGGCTATGAGACCGAGCGTGGCCCGGACAGCCTGCGCTTCGCCGACTTCGAGCGCCTGGGGCACGAGCTCATCGTCGACGCGACCGGCGACACGCCGCTGATCGCCGATCACCCGGAGATCGCCGCCGACGTCGCGCTGCAGGGCTTCGAAGGCGTGCGCGCCTACGCGCCCGCGCCCGACGCAACCGGCCGGTTGCTGACCGAGCTCATGAACGCCGAGCGCCGTGACGACGGACGCTACGAGCTGCGCGCCGGCAAGCGCGGCGGCTGGATCGCGCTCGACGAGCCACCCGCCGAGCGCGGGCGCCAGAGCGCGGGCACGGTCCACCACATCGCGTGGGGCACGACCGACGCCGAGCAGGGCGCCTGGATCGAGCGGCTCAACGCGGCCGGCGTGGCCAACAGCGGCCTGATCGACCGCCACTACTTCCACTCGGTCTACTTCCGCGAGCCGGGCGGCGTCCTGTTCGAGCTGGCCACCGAAGAGCCCGGGTTCACCGTC
>JAXDLE010000148.1:0-5913 GCA_034666725.1 Chloroflexota bacterium | reverse complement strand
GCTCTACGGCAACGAGCTCGACCGTGACACGAACCCGTTCGAGGCAGGTCTTGCCCGCGTGGTCAAGCTGGACAAGCCGGATGACTTTGTCGGCCGCGCGGCGCTCGAGAAGGTCGCGGCCGCCGGGCCAGCGAAGCAGCTAGTCGGCCTGACGATGCGCGGCCGCACCATCGCGCGCCACGGCTACCCCGTTGCCACATCGGGCGAGGACGAACCCATTGGCGTCATCACGAGCGGCGCACCCTCGCCAACCTTGGGCGTGCCCATCGCGATGGCCTACGTGCCGCCGGCCGACACGGCTGTCGGTACCATGGTCGAGGTGACCGTCAGGTCGACCCAGGCCCAGGCCGACATCGTCCAGCTGCCCTTCTACAAGCGGAGTTAGCGAGCGTGCAGGTACCCGACGGACTTCTCTACACCCAGGATCATGAGTGGCTGCGCGTCGAGGGCGACGAGGCCGTCGTCGGCATCACCGAGTACGCAGCGACCGAGCTGGGCGACATCGTGTTCGTCGAGATGCCCGCCGTCGGGGCGCGCTTCGAGCCGGCGCAATCGTTCGGCGTGATCGAGTCGGTCAAGACCGCGTCCGACCTGTACTCGCCGGCCGCGGGCGAGATCGTCGCCATCAACGAGGCACTGCACGACAAGCCCGAGCTCGTCAACAACGATCCGTATGGCGATGGCTGGATGATCCGCATCAAGCTCGCGACCGGCGCAGCCGGCACCGATGGCCTGATGGAAGCGGCGGCGTACCGGGCGCTGATCGAAGCGGCCTGAGCCTGCGCCGCCAACAGGTATGAGCAGCTACGGGTACGGACCTAACACCGCGAGCGACCGCGAGCGAATGCTCAGCGCCCTCGGCCTCGATTCGATCGAGGGCCTTTTTTCCGATATTCCCGCGGCGATGCGTGCAACGGGCCTCGACCTGCCTGACGGGCTGGACGAGCTATCGCTCGCGCGACGGCTCGAGACGCTCGCGGCGCGCAACCAGGTGGGCTTGGCGAGCTTCCTCGGCGCCGGCGCCTATCGCCACCACGTCCCGGCGACCGTCGACCAGATCCTGTCGCGCGGCGAGTTCTACACCGCCTACACGCCGTACCAGCCCGAGATCAGCCAGGGCACCCTCCAGACAATCTACGAGTACCAGTCGCTCATCGCCCAGCTGACCGGCCTCGATGTCGTCAGCGCGTCGCACTACGACGGCGGCGCGGCCACGGCCGAGGCGGCCCTGATGACCGTCCGCCAGACCAAGCGCGAGCGCGTCCTTGTGAGTCGCGCGGTCCATCGCCATTTCGTGGACACGACGCGGACCTACTTCGAGGGCGGCACGCTCGCGCTCGAGGAGCTGCCGACTACCCCGGAAGGGACGACCGACCTGGCCGCCCTGGAGCAGGCGCTGGCCGAACCCGACCGACCGGTTGCGGGCGTGCTCATGGGCCAGCCCAATGCGTTCGGCATTCTTGAGCCCATGGCTGAGGCCGCGCGACTCGCCCATGCCGCGGGCGCGCTGTTCGTCGCGGTCGTCGAGCCGGTGTCATTGGCCGTGCTGGCCGCGCCGGGTGACTACGACGCGGACATCGCGGTGGGCGAGGGCCAGCCGCTGGGCATAAGCCTCCAGTACGGCGGGCCGTACCTGGGCCTGCTGGCGGCTCGGTCGGATCTCGTTCGGCAGGTGCCCGGCCGGTTGGTCGGACGCACGACCGACGTCGACGGCCGGCGCGCATTTGTAATGACGCTGCGAGCGCGCGAGCAGGACATCAGGCGTGACAAGGCGGCGAGCAATATCTGCACCAACCAGGCGCTGTGCGCCCTGGCGTCGACGGTCTACATCGCGACGTTGGGGCCACACGGCCTGCGCGACGTGGCCGCAGGCGGCGCGGCCAAGGCCGCCGAGATGGAGGGGGCGCTGGCCGCCTTCGGCGCGCCGCGCGTCCACAGCGGCCCGTATCTCAATGAGTTCGCGGTGCGCGTGCCCGACGCCCGCAAGGTGCACGCCGCGCTGCTCGAGCGAGGCATCCTCGCTGGCCTGCCGCTGGCCGATTGGTACCCCGACGATCCGGACCTCGCCGACGCGCTGCTGGTGTGCGCGACCGAGGTCACGACGAGCGACGAGATCGCCAGGTTCGCCAGCGCGCTGCGCGAGGTGGCCGCGTGACCGCCACAGTCGAGCGTCCAGAAGTGCAGCCATCGCAAGAGCTCGGTCTGCGCCGGGTGGTCGGGTCGGCCCTGCAGCCGACGCTCGATGAGCTGTCGCGCCCGGGGCGCGCAACGACCAAGGTGCCGCATCCGCCTGCCGACGCGCTCGACCGCATCCCGTCGGAGCTGCGCCGGGCGGTGCCGCTCGGCCTGCCGGAGCTGAACGAGCCTGAGGTGATCCGCCACTTCGTCAACCTGTCGCAGCTCAACTACAGCGTCGATACGGGCTTCTACCCGCTCGGCTCATGCACGATGAAATACAACCCGAAGATCAATGAGTGGGCCGCGCGGCTGCCAGGTTTCGCGGCGCTCCATCCGCTCACGCCAGATGCGGCCGCGCAGGGCACGCTCGAGCTGATGTGGGAGCTCGAGCAGTGGCTCGCAGAGATCAGTGGCATGAAGGCGGTTACGCTCCAGCCGGCCGCGGGCGCGCATGGCGAGCTGACGGGCATCCTGATGATCCGCGCCTATCACATGGCGCGCGGCGATCACGAGCGGACAGAGGTCATCGTGCCCGACTCGTCGCACGGCACCAACCCCGCGACCGCCTCGATGGCCGGCTTCAAGACCGTGACGGTCAAATCGGACTCACTGGGCCAGATCGACGTCGACGCGCTCAAGGCCGCGCTCAGCCCGCGCACCGCCGCGGTGATGCTGACCAACCCCTCGACGCTCGGCCTGTTCGAGACGCGTATCGAGAAGGTGCTCGACGCCGTTCATGGCGCCGGTGCGCTGGCCTACATGGACGGCGCCAACATGAACGCGGTCCTCGGCAAGTTCCGGCCCGGCGCGGCCGGCTTCGACGTCATGCACTTCAACACGCACAAGACGTTCTCGACGCCGCACGGCGGCGGCGGCCCTGGTGCCGGGCCAGTCGCGGTCAACGCCAAGCTTCTGCCGTTCCTGCCGTGGCCGCGCGTGCTGCGCGACGGTGACTCGTTCCGCCTCGAGATCAGTGGGGAGCGGCCAACTTCGATCGGCCGCGTCCGCTCCTACCAGGGCAGCACTGGCGTGCTCGTGCGCGCCTACGCATACATGCTTGCCCACGGCGGGGAGGGGCTCGTCCAGGTCAGCGAGGACGCCGTGCTCGCCGCGAACTACCTGCGCCACCGTCTGGCCGACACATTCGAGATGCCGTTCGCCCAGGTCAGCAAGCATGAATTTGTGGCCAGCGCGGCGCGCCTCAAGGCTGAGACCGGCGTGCGAATGCTCGACGTCGCCAAGCGGCTCATCGACAAGGGCTTCCACCCACCGACGATCTATTTCCCGCTGACCGTCGAGGAATGCATGCTCGTCGAACCGACCGAGACCGAATCGGTCGAGACGCTCGATGCCTTCGCTGACGCGCTGATCGAGGTCGTGCGTGAAGCGCACACCGATCCCGAGCTGGTCAAGACGGCGCCGCACGATTCGCCTGTGCGCCGCCTGGATGAGGCCACCGCCGCGCGCCAGCCCGACCTGCGCTGGCGGCCGATGACCGGCGCCGAGCCCGTCTGTCCGCAATAGGCGCCACGCTCACGCGCCGCACGCGCAAGCGCGACCCTTAAGAACGCGCAACTTGTTGACAGGGCGATTTCCGGCCGACCTATAATCGCCCGGCCTTACCAGCGTTGGGAGACGTGTGCGCACGCGCGCCACGCAGGCGCTGGTAGAGCAGCCAACGCGATAGAGGTCGCCGAACGGCGGCCCGGACTCGCACAAGAGGAGGAACTAAGCCGATGAGTCTTCGGACTCGGCGAAGCCTGGCTTTCCCGGCTTTGCTTGTAATGATGGTGGTCGCCTGTTCCACAGGCACGACCCCAACAGCCACTCCGGGCACCGGCCCGACCACCCCGCCGACAGCAACCGGCACGCCGGGCACCGGCCCGACCACCCCGCCGACAGCAACCGGCACCCCGGGCACGGAGCCGACGGCAACGATCGGCGGCGGCGATGCGCCCCCCGATCAGCAGATCTTCCGCATCTACTGCTGCGCGACAGACGTTCGCTCGCTGCAGCCCCAGGCGGCTTCAGGTTCCGACGAGATTTCGATCATCGGCGGCCTGCAGCGCGGCCTCCTGTACTACGACCAGGACCTTGGTCTCGTGCCGTCCCTGGCTACGGATCTTCCGGAAATCAGCGACGACCTCATGACCTACACCTATCACCTGCGCGAAGACGCGCTGTACAGCGACGGCACGCCGATCGTTGCGGGCGACGTTGTCCGCGCCGCTCGTCACCTCGCTGACCCGCGCAACGCTTTCGACTATGGCTACGAGATGTGCTACATCAAGGGCGCCCATGACGTGCTCGGCACGGACTTCGGTTGCCCCGAGGGCGACACCCCGTGGCTCGACGCGGAGGCTGGCACCTTCGATGACGCAGTCGTTGATGGCCTGCTCGATCAGCTCGGCGTTACCGCGCCGGACGATCACACGGTCGTCTTCGAGCTCTACAGCCCGACGTCGTATTGGTCGAACATCACCGGTATGTGGCTGCTTTCGCCCGTGCCGGAGAGCCAGACCAGCTGGGCTGAGGCTGCCGACATCGTCTCCTCGGGCCCGTTCGTTCTTTCCGAGTGGACCCACAACAGCAAGATGGTGCTCACGCCGAACCCGAACTGGTACGGCGATGCGCCCGTCGTGCAGCGCATTGAGATCAGTGTTGGTGGCGATCCTGCCGCGGCCGTTGCCGCCTGGGAGCGCGGTGACCTCGACGAGGTCGGCGTGCCCTCGAGCGACGTGCGACGCGTGCTTGACACCCCCGACTACCAGTCGATGATCAACCGCAGCGCCACGCTGTCGATTGAGTACTGGGACTTCGCCAACTGCCAGCAGTCGGATCCCGCAAACGAGGGCAAGTTCCTTTGCCCGGATAACGCGGGAGTTACCGCCAACGACACCGTCAACGGTGGTGGCGGCAGCCCGACCCAGAACATCCACTTCCGGCAGGCCTTGACCCAGGCCATCGACAAGACCGAGCTGATCAACGTCACGTTCGCCGGTATCGGCGTTCCGGCGTTCAGCCCGACGATGCCTGGTATCCCCGGCTTCCCGACCTATGACGCCGACACGTCTCCGCTCCACTTCGACATCGCCGCGGCGCAGGCCAACCTGGCCACCGCTCTTGGCGAGCTCGGCGTGGCGGAGCCGGATCCGGCAACGGTGCTCCCGGCGACTGATACGTGTGATGACACGTGCCAGCACACCGCGGCGTGGGCGAAGATGCTCGCGCCAATGCGCTTCGGCTACAACTGCGACGCTGGTCACGACCAGCGCGTGCTGTACATGGCCCAGGCGTGGCGCACCGCGCTCGGTTTCTCGGGCGAGCAGATGGACATCCGTTGCACCGACTTCGGCACCTTCCGGACCGAGCGGCGCGCGGGCAACATCTACAGCATCGCGCGCAATGGTTGGGGCGCGGACTTCCCGCACCCGGACAACCAGAACCGCGACCTGTTCGCTTGCGGCGCCGGCAACAACAACTCGAAGTACTGCAATCCTGACTATGACGACCTGCTCAACCAGGGCGCCCAGGCTGCGGACTACGACACGGCGTTGCCGTTCTACCAGCAGGCCGAGCAGCTTCTTGTCGAGGATGCCCCGGTGTTCTTCATGCGGTTCGGTGAGGGCGTTCGCCTGATCCGCCCGTATGTGGCCGGTCTGACACAGACCGTGTCGGATCACCAGAACGTCGGCGACGTTTTCTACGAGACGATCCACATCCTGGCTCACTGAT
>JAXDLE010000147.1:0-3551 GCA_034666725.1 Chloroflexota bacterium | reverse complement strand
CCGGTGCGATCCCGAAGTGCAGCCCCACCGCGACCGCGGCCAGGGCGTTGCTGACGTTGTGCCAGCCGGGGATGAGCAACTCGCCCAACGGCATGATCCGCCGGCGCTTGTCGTCGACGATCCAGTCATCGACCACACCCACACCACCGGGCAGCGGCTCCGAGCGCCGGTAGAAGACGACGCGGCCCTTCGTCGCTTCGGCGAACTCGCTGCTGACCGGATCCTCGGCATTGAGGATGAGCGTTCCATTCGGTCGCAGCAGCTCGGCCAGGCGGCGCTTGACCGCGCGATATGCGCCCAGCGTTCCGTGCCGGTCGAGGTGATCGCTCGAGACATGCGTGTAGACCGCGACATCAGTTCCGCGCGAGAGCGTCGGCAGCTGCAGCTCGGACAGCTCCAGGACGACGCGGTGATCGGCCGTCAAGTCGGGCAGCTGCTCGACGAGCGGGATGCCGATGTTGCCGCCCAAAGTGACCGGCGAAGCGCCAGCACCCAGGATTGCCGCGGTTAGCGAAGAGGTCGTCGTCTTGCCCTTGGTGCCCGTCACGCCGATGGTCGTCGCGGGACAGAGGCGCAGGAAGAGGTCGACCTCGCTGACCACCGGGACGCGACCCGCGGCTTCGAGGTCGGCGAGTGCCGAGCGCAGTCGCGGCTCTGTCGTGGGATAGCGGGTGCTGACCGAAGGAGACGTGCACACGAGAGCCTGGTCGGCCAATGCCGTGCGCGGGTCTACTTCAGGTCCGAGCAGCAGAGCGATTGGACGTCCCTCGAGCCGGTCAAGGCTCGCGCCGAGCTCGCTCGCCGTGCGGGTGTCATAGCCCGTAACGACCGCGCCGCGATCGGCGAGGAAGCGGCACAGCGCGATCCCGCTGCGCGCCAGGCCGAGCACCACGACCGGGCGGCCGCGAAATGAGTCGAGCGTCAGCCGGTCGAGATCGATGGGCTCGACAGCCACGGCAGCGCCGCTCACCGGCCCAGCGTTGAGAAGAAGAACGTCACGCCCAGCATCGCCGCGAGGACGGCGATGATCCAGAACCGCATGGTGATCTTCTCTTCGTCCCAGCCCATCAGCTCGAAGTGGTGATGGAGCGGCGCCATCTTGAAGATGCGCTTGTGGGTCATCTTGTAATAGCCGATCTGGAGCACGTCCGAGCCGACCTCGAGGACGAAGATGATGCCGATCAGGGGCAAGAGCAGGATCTGGCCGGTGATCAGCGAGATGACGGCCAGGGTCGCGCCCATCGCGAGCGACCCCGAGTCGCCCATGAAGATCTGCGCCGGGTGGACGTTGAACCAGAGAAAGCCGAGCAGGGCACCGATCAACAGCGCGCACAGGATGGCCAGTTCTTGCTGACCGCCCAACAGGGCGATGATCATGTACGCGACGAACGAGAAGATGAGCGTCCCGCCGGCTAGGCCATCGAGACCGTCGGTGAAGTTGACGCCATTGGTCGTCGCCACGATCGCGAAGCCGGCGAACGCGATATACGCGATCGGGTCGATCGCGACGCTGCCGAGGAACGGCACCGCAAGGATCGTCGCCTGCGGGTAGGTGTTCTGAATCTGGTACGCGATTACGCCCGCCACGACGAGCTGCCATAGCAGCTTCTGGCGGATGCGGATGCCCTCGCCAGTGGTTGAGTTGAGGTAGTCGTCGGCCGCGCCGAGGAAGCCCACAAGCAGCAGCGTCAACAGTGGGGCGATGGTCTGCGGGCCGAGGAAAGTGCCGCCACCGACGAAGTGCAACAGCACCGCGCTGACGCTGACCACGGCGATCATCAGCACGCCACCCATCGTCGGCGTGCCCTCTTTTACGAAATGGGTGCCCGGGCCGTCCTCGCGTATGCGCTTGCCGAACCCCAGCCGGCGCAGCAGCCCGATGAAGCTCGGCATGAGGATGACGACGAGGGCGAACGTCAGCAGGATGCCCTGGACGACCGCGGCGGTAAGGGTCACGCGACGTGCTCCGGCGTGGCCGAGTTGTGTTCGCCCAGACGGCGCAGGTCGTCCACCAGCAGGTCGAGCTCCGCGCCGCGCGATGCCTTGACGAGCACGATGTCACCGGGACGCAGCCGGCGCTCGAGCTGGCCCAGCGCGGCTTCGCGGTCCGGCGTCTCGACGATGGCCGTGGCGTCCATGCCGGCCGCCCGCGCGCCGGCGGCGTAGAGCGACGCGAACGGGCCCACGGCCACAAGAAGCTGCGCGACCCGGGCGGCGTGCTCACCGACCGTGCGATGTGCCTCGTCGGACAGATCGCTCAGCTCGAGCATCTCGCCCAGAACCGCGACACGCCGCCCGGGCAGGCTGGCCAGGAGGTCGAGCGCCGCCGCCATGGAGTCCGGCGCGGCGTTGTAGGTGTCGTCGAGGATGCGCCAGTCGCCGGCGCCAACGAGCGTGGTCCGGTGGGGCACGCTGAAGGGCTGCGCGAGGCCGGCGACGATGGTCGCTCCGTCGAGACCGAGCGCGAGACCAACAGCTGCCGCCGCGAGCGCATTGTGGACGCTGTGCCGGCCGAGCGCGGGGATGCGTGCCGGCGTCTCACCATCGCGTGTGGCCAGAACGAAGCTCATGCCCGCCTCGCCCAGCGATTCGATGTCGATCGCCGACACATCTGCTTTCGCGGCGAAGCCATAGCGCAGGACGCGGAGCTGGCCCTTGCGACCATCGGCCATGCGCGTGACGCGCTCGTCATCGGCGTTCAGCACCGCAGTGCCCCCGACCGGCAGGGCATCGATCAGCTCGCGCTTCCCGCGCTCGATGGCATCGATCGATCCTGCGCGGGCGAGATGGGTCGGGCGGACGGCAGTGACGACACCAACGCGCGGCTGCGCCAGCTCGGCCAGGACACAGATGTCGCCTGGCGTGTACATGCCCATCTCGAGCACGGCAACATCATCGGTCGGAGCCAGTCGAAGCAATGTCAGCGGCAACCCGATCTCGTTGTTCTCGTTGGCCTGGTTGCGCAGCACCGTCCAGCGCCGCGCGAGCACTTGCGCCACCTGTTCCTTGGTTGACGTCTTGGCGATCGAGCCGGTGACGCCGACTACAGTTGGATCGAAGCGGGCGCGCCACGCGGCCGCGGCGGCATGCAGCGCGGCAAGGACGTCGGGCACGAGCACGACCGTGGGGGTGCTGCCATCCGCGTAGCCGCTCATGGCCGCCGCGTCTGGCGGGCGGCCGACGACGAGCGCAGCTGCCCCGCGCTGGGCCGCATCGCCCAGGAAGTTGTGGCCGTCGGCGCGTTCGCCGGGTAGCGCGAAAAAGGCGTTGCCCGGCTCGACCTTGCGCGAATCGACCGCGCCACCGCGAATCGGCGCCGCGCCGGCATGCAGCAGCTCGCCGCCAACTGCGGTCGCCAGCGAGCGTGCGTCGAAGGCCGGAGATGCGGCGTTGCGTCGGTCAGTCAAGGCGGGAAATTCTCGCATGGGCCGGGCCCTCACCCGCCAGCCGGTGGTGGTGCCGTGGCGTCAACCTCGGGGCCGTCGGAGGGAACGCCGACGCTCGGCTCTTCGGTTTGCTGTGGCGCGCCAGCGGGGAGCGGCGGGATATCG
>JAXDLE010000146.1:0-21315 GCA_034666725.1 Chloroflexota bacterium | reverse complement strand
GAGCGCGAGCGGCTCCAGAACGAGCTGCTGCGCCTCCAGGAGCAGCTCGCCAAGACGATCGAGTTCGAGACCCACGACATCGACGAGGCGATCAAGCTGGGCGACCTCGTCGCGGTCCTGCAGGTGGGCGGGCTGCTCGCCCAGTTCGGGCCGCCCGCCGAGATCCTGGCCAACCCGGCGTCCGATTTCGTCGCCCAATTCGTCGGCGCGGACCGCGGGCTCAAACGCCTCTCGCTGACGCGCGTCGGCGAGCTGGAGCTGGAGCCGGTGCCGGCCGACTATTCGCCCCAGCCGGGCCAGCCGCTGCTCGAGGCGCGCACGACGCTGAAGGACGCGCTATCGATGATGCTCGACTCGGACGTGTCGGCGGGCGTCGTCGTCGACGGCGACGGTCGGGTCCTGGGCCTGCTCACTTATGACCGGATCGCCGCGGCGCTGCGCTGATGCTCGACTTTCAGTGGATGGCCGACCACCTCGACGACTTGGCGGTGCGCACGTTGCAGCACATCGAGCTGGCCGCAATTGCCGTTGCCATTGGCCTGCTGATCTCATTCGCGCTCGCGGTTCTCGCCGTTCGCCGCCGCGCGACCTACGGCCCCATCCTGGCCGCGACTGACATCCTGTACACGATCCCGAGCCTCGCCCTGTTCGTGGTCTTCATCACGATCACCGGCATCAGCCTGCTCACGGTCGAGATTCCGCTCGTGCTGTACACGTTGGTGATCTTCGTGCGCAACATCGCGGCCGGCTTCGACTCGATCCCGCGCGAGGTACTCGAGGCGGCGAACGGCCTGGGCTACACGGCACGGCAGCGGCTGTGGCGCGTCGAGGTCCCGCTGGCGGTGCCGCTGATCCTGGCCGGCGTGCGGCTCGCGACCGTGTCGACGATCGCCCTGGTCACCGTCACCTCCGTCCTGGGCGACAGCTTCGGCGGGCTGGGCTACTTCATCCTCGAGGGCTACCGGCGCAGCTTCCCGACCGAGCTGTACTTCGGTGCGGTCCCGTCGGTCGTCCTGGCCCTGTTGGCCGACTTCGCGCTGGCCCAAGTCCAACGGCGCCTCACGCCGTGGCAGCAAACCGAGCAACGGGCGGTGCCGCCGCCATTCGTCAAGAGCGACGGATGGATCTGATCGTCCGCACCCTTGCGTGGCTGACCGACCCCATTCACTGGGCGGGTCCGAATGGCATCCCAGCGAGAATGCTGGAGCACGTGGGCCTATCGGCCGTATCACTGCTGCTCGCCATCGCGATCGCACTGCCGATTGGGCTGTACATCGGCCATTCGCGACGCTTCATCTGGCTAGCGGTCAACTCAGCCACCCTGTGGCGCGCCCTGCCGTCGCTGGCGCTGATCGCCATCGTCCTGCCCATCACCGCCGCGATCGACCCACAGGCGGGCTTCAAGGTCTATCCCACGGTCGTGGCGATGGTCGTCCTCGCCGTTCCGCCCATCCTGGTCAACGCCCAGGCCGGTGTGACCGGAGTCGAGCGCGACATGGTCGAGGCGGGTCGCGGCCAGGGCATGAGCGAGTGGCAGATCCTGCAGCGCATCGAGCTGCCGCTGGCCGTGCCAGTGATCGTGGCCGGAATCCGTTCCGCGGCCATCCAGATTGTGGCCACAGCGACTCTCGGCGCGATCCTGGGCTTCGGCGGCTTGGGCCGCTACCTCGTCGAGGGGTTCGCGACGTTCAGCCTGGGCGGCGACGCGGAGGTTGTGGCGGGCGCGCTGCTGGTGGCCGCGCTGGTCGTCGTGGTTGAGGCGGCATTCGCCGCCGCGCAGTACCTTCTCACTCCGCGCGGTTTGCGTCGGCAACGATCCGAAACGACGGTTGCCGCGTAGACCTAACTGGTCCGCCTCGCGGTTCCCATGTATATTCCGCGAGTTGCGCCGGACTAACCGGATGAAAGAATGAAGGAGGTTACCCATGCGGACATCCCGCAGGCTGGCCCTCGGGGCGATCGTGCTCGCACTGCTGGTCGGTGCGTGCTCGACGGGTGGGGGCAGCAAGCCGACCATCAAGATCGGCTCCGTCGGCTTCGACGAGGCTCGGGTCATGGCTGAGATCTATGCCCAGGCGCTCGAGGCGAATGGCTACACCGTGGATCGGGCCGGCATCGGCCTCGGTCCCCGTCCGGTTGTTGCTCCGGCCATCGAGAGCGGCCAGATCGACCTTCAGCCGGAATACATCGGCAGCCGCCTCACCCACGAGGGCGGCACGTCCGGCCCGGATTCGGCGGCCAACGCGAGCGCTCTCCAGGAGAAGCTCACGCCCAAGCACCTCACGCTCCTCAACTACGCCCCTGCGATCGATACCAACGCCTTCGTCGTGCGCGCCGAGACCGCACAGGAGTTCAACCTGACCAAGGTGAGCGACCTCGCCGCTGTCCAGGACGAGCTGCTGTGGGGTCTGCCCACGGACTGCCCCACCAATGCGCTGTGCGGCGCTCCTGGCGGCGCACTCCAGTCCGATTACGGCATCACCGCGGACACTATCGCGGCAGCGACCCTGCTGACGGCGTGCGACGTGCCCATGTCTGACGCCCTCAAGAACGGCACGATTGACGTAGCCGAGCTGTGCTCAACCTCACCCGAGATCCTCGTCTACGGCTGGGTCGTCCTCGAAGACGACATGAACACCCAGCCGGCCGACAACGTCGCGCCGATCGTGCGCGACGACTACCTGGCGAAGCTGAGCGACAAGGACGCGTTCAAGAAGATCCTGGACGACGTCTCGGCCCAGGTTGACACGGCCACGCTGGCCGACCTGTACAAGCAGGTCAGCGTCGACCACAAGGACCTGGCCGACGTGGCGCGAACATGGCTCCAGGCCCACGGTTTCGCCCCGACGGCGAGCTGACCTTTCATGGACGACGGCTTCCTGGCGCTCGCTGATTGGCGGCGCCAGGTGGCCGAGATCTTCGCGGCGTGGCGGCGCGAGTCCGCGTCCGACCCACGCGCCGCATGGCTGCGCTGGCGGGAGGCGCGGGACGAGCTGTTCCGCGACCACCCGCAATCGCCCCTGACACCTGACGCGAGAGCCCGCTTCGGCGGGCTTTCGTATTTCGACTACGACCCACGGTTCCGCCTCACGGCGACCTACGAACCGGCCGATCCGACCAACGATCCCCACGCCACCGACCCGCCGGCAGGCGGACTGCTGCAGCTGCCGTCGAGCGGCCTCGAGCCGTTCTCGTTCAAGCGCATCGGGCTGGTGCGGCTTTCCGGGCCGCTCTCCGGGTCGACGCTCCCCGTGTTCTGGATGAGCGGCTATGCCGGCGGCATCTTCGTGCCGTTCCGTGACGCCACCTCTGGCAGTGCCACGTATGGCGCCGGGCGCTACCTGCTCGACACGGTCAAGGGTGCCGACCAGGGCAGCGACTGGCAGAACGCCGCGATGACGCTCGATTTCAACCTCGCGTATCACCCGTCATGCACGTACGACCCCAAGTGGAACTGCCCGCTCGCGCCGCGCGACGCCTGGCTGACGCTGCCTGTGAACGCCGGCGAAAAGCTCGCGGAGGCCGGTTCGCACTAGCGGCAGTACCAATCCCCGGCTGGACCTTAGTCAGATAGTCGTCCGCCCCCGCACCCTGCCTAACTAGACCCAACACGCGCTGATATTGCGCGTAGCGGGGCTGCGGACAGGAGAAATGACAAGGTTCGCGGGAACGCGTAGGTTCCGGCCCGGCCTGCGGGCGGGCGTTTTGACGTTTTCAGCGGTGCTCGTTTTGGGCACCGCAATTGTGGTTGCCAACACCGTGTCGGATCGGTTGGCGCAGGCTGCGGTTCACGAGGCCGTGCGCCACGCTGAGGCCGTGGTCCAGGGCCTCGTCAGCCCGCTGTTCACCGGCTCGGATGTCAAGGACGTCACTCCCGACCAGGGCGCGGCCATCAATGCGCGGCTGGGCGAGCTCGTCGGGAACGGCGGCATCCTGCGCGTCAAGGTCTGGGCCGCCGATGGAACGGTTGTCTATAGCGACCAACCGCTGCTGCGCGGCCGCCAATTCGAGCTCGAGGAGGACCTGGAGGAAGCCTTCGACGGCGAGGTCGCGACCGAGTTCTCGAACGCTGACGCCGAGGAAAACCAGTTCGAGCACGGTCTGGCCGAGCACTTCTTGTCGATGTACATGCCCATCCACGGTCTCGACGGCAGCGTCATCGGCGCGTACGAGGTCTACGAGGACGCGGCGCCGATCGAAGCCGAGATCGCCGCGACGCGCGAGACCGTGTTGCTCATCGTGGGCGGCCTCGCCGTGGCCCTGCTGGTCATGCTGTTCCTGGCCTTCGCCGGCGCCTCGAAGCTGCTCGAGCGGCGCAACGAATCACTTCGGCGCAGCCGGAGCCGTTTCCAGTCACTCGTGCAGAACTCGGCCGATGTCAACATGATCGTCAGCACTGACGGGAGGATCGTTTACGAGAGCCCGGCTGCGGAGCGCGTCCTTGGGTTTGTTGGGGCCGGACGTGTCGGCCACTCAGCGTGGGACGAGGTTCACGCGGCGGACCGGCCGCGCGCGCAGCAGCTGCTCGCGGACGTCCTGCGCACCTCGGGCGGCCAGGCGACGACAGAGCTGCGCGTCAACCATGCCGATGGCACCCAACGCGACGTCGAGTTCGTGCTGAAGAACCTTGTCGATGACCCGGCCGTCGGCGGCGTGGTCGTCAACTACCGCGACGTGACCGAACGGCGCAAGCTCGAAGACGAGCTGCGCCATCAGGCGTTCCACGATTCGTTGACCGGTCTGGCCAATCGCGCTTTGTTCATCGATCGCCTGCAGCACGCAATGGAGCGCCAGCGCGGTTTTGGCCATCCCCTCGCCGTGTTGTTCATCGATCTCGACGACTTCAAGACCGTGAACGACTCGCTCGGTCATGGCGAGGGCGACCGGCTGCTGGTGGGCGTAGCCGAAAGGCTGCGCGGCGTGCTGCGCGGTGGCGACACCGTCGCACGCATGGGTGGCGACGAATTCGCCGTTCTAGTGGAAGACGCCACAGATGACGATGCGCCCATGGAGGTCGGCTCCCGACTGCTCGCCTCGCTCCAGGCGCCATTCGAGATCCACGGCAAGGAGCTCTATGTCCGCGCCAGCCTTGGTGTGGCGTCCTGGGATTCGAGCGACGACACCGCAGAGGACCTGATCCGCAACGCCGACATGTCGATGTACACGGCGAAGGCAAACGGCAAAAACCGCATCGCAGCCTTTGAGCCGGGCATGCACCAGGCGGCACTGGCGAGGCTCGCGCTGCGCGGCGATCTCGAACGGGCCGTCGAACGCCACGAGTTCTTCCTCCACTACCAGCCGATCGTTCGGCTCGCGGATGGCGCCATAACCGGTGTCGAGGCGCTACTGCGCTGGCAGCACCCCGCGCGTGGCGTGGTCGGCCCACTCGAGTTCATCCCCGTCGCGGAAGAGACCGGGTTGATCGTGCCGCTGGGCATGTGGGTGCTCGAGACGGCATGCCGCCAGCTGGCCATGTGGGACGCGGTCGATGCGACCAAGGGCCTGCGGATGAACGTCAACGTCTCTGTGCGCCAGGTTCAGCGGCCCGAGTTTGTCGCCGAGGTCCGCGCGACGCTCGCCGCAACCGGAGTCGAGCCCGCGCGAGTGACGCTCGAGTTCACCGAGAGCGTGATCATGCGCGACACCGAAAACACGCTCGCGACGCTCGACGCCCTCAAGGCAGTCGGCGTGCGCCTGGCGATCGACGACTTCGGCACCGGCTACTCGTCCCTGAGCTACCTCCGCCGCTTCCCAATCGACGAGCTCAAGATCGATCGCTCGTTTGTGGCGACGATGGCGCTCGAGCGCGGCCAGCTCGCCGTCGTGCGCTCGGTCGTCCGCCTGGGCGAGACGCTCGGCCTCGACACGATCGCGGAGGGCGTCGAGGACGTCCAGCAGCTGGCCAGCCTGCGCACGTTGCGCACTTCGCTCGGCCAGGGCTTCCTGTTCTCACGTCCGGTCGACGCTGCCGACATCCCCGCCCTGATTGCGGAGCGACCGCGTGCCGCAGTCCCCGCCCCTGACACGCGCCGAGCGAGCCTCCGCCGAAGGGTGGCCTGAGCCACTTCCCGTACCATCGCCAAGTGGCAGTAGATGGGCCGAGCCTTCTCACTCCGGAAGTACGCAACTTCCTGACTTCCATGCCGCCGCGTTACGGCACGATCGCCACCATCAACCGCGATGGTTCGCCGCATCAGATCGTGATCTGGTTTCTGCTTCGCGGCGATGAGCTCGTAGTCAACTCGCGTCGTGGCCGACGCTGGCCGAGCAACCTGGAGCGCGACGGCCGCGCCAACCTCGCGGTCTACGAAGGAGAGGACGCGGTGACCCTTGAGCTCGCCCTGGATCGCGTCTACGAGGGCGAGGAAGCGCAGGCGGACATTGCCGCGATGGCGCGGCGCTGGGACACGCCGGAGGTGGCCGAGCGCGAGATCAAGCGCTACCGGACGGAGCAGCGCGTCTCGTTCGTGCTCAGGCCAACGCGCGTGCACCTCCATGGGGAGCCGCACTAGATGGCTCCGCAGATCGGCTACGCGGCGATGCTCGAGCAGTTCCATCCGACTGAGCTGATCGACTATTGCGTGGACGCCGAATCGGCCGGCTTCAGCGGCATCATGGCCGCGGATCATCTGCAGCCGTGGACACCGCAGCAGGGCAACGCCGCGTTCGTGTGGGCATTCATGGCTGTGGCTGCGGAACGCACCAAGGGAGATATCGGTCCGGGCGTCACCTGCCCGTCGTTCCGCCAGCACCCAGCGGTCATCGCCCAGGCCGCGGCGACGCTCCAGGCAATGTACCCGGGTCGTTTCTGGCTGGGTCTTGGGTCGGGCGAAGCGCTCAACGAGCACGTCGTCGCCGACTACTGGCCGGAGGCGCCCGAGCGGATCAATCGAATGTTCGAAGCGATCGAGATCATCCGCAAGCTCTTCACCGGGAAGGACGTCAAGCACAAGGGCGAGTTCTTCAAGATGGAGACGGCGCGCATCTGGACGATGCCCGAGACGCCGCCGCCGATCTTCGTCGCGACCGCCGGCCCGATCACTGCCGAGAAGACCGGCAAGCTGTGCGACGGGCTGATCACCGTCGGCGCGCCCGAGGGCAAGATCGAGGGCATCTTCGAACGCTTCGAGAAAGGCGCGAAAGAAGCCGGCAAGGATCCCGCGACGATGCCCAAGATCATCCAGATCCATTTGTCCTGGGCAGAGACCGACGAAGAGGCGCTGCAGAACGCGCTGACCGAGTGGCCCAACGGCGGCATGAAGTTCCCCAAGCAGGACATCCGCTCACCCATGGACTTCGAGCAGATGGCCAAGCTCGTGCGACCGGAGGATTTCAAGGGCCGCATGCTGATCTCGTCCGACCTCGAGGCGCACCGGCGCGAGATCCAGAAGTTCGCCGATCTCGGCTTCGACCGCATCTACCTGCACAACGTCGGGCGCAATCAGAAGGAGTGGATCGAGGCCTTCGGCCGCGAGGTACTACCGGGAATCAAGTAGCGCGGCCGTGGCGATGGGCGATCCAATTCGGGTAACCGTGCTGGCCGGCGGGTTCGGCGGCGCGCGGATGGCGCACGGGTTCGAGCTGTTGGGCGAGCGAGTCGCCCTGAGCGTCATCGTCAACACTGCGGACGACCTCGAGCTGCATGGTCTGCTCGTGTCGCCCGACCTCGACACGGTCATGTACACGCTGTCCGGTGAGGCCAATGACGCGACCGGCTGGGGCGTGCGCGACGAGACCTGGTCCGCGGCGGAGATGCTCGAGCGCTACGGCGCGCCGACCTGGTTCAAGCTGGGCGACCGCGACCTCGCGACGCACATTCTGCGCACCGCGGCGGTGCGCGGCGGTGGACGCCTGACCGACGTCGAGGCGAGACTCGCGAGCGCACTGGGAGTGCGCGCGAAGCTGCTGCCGATGTCGGATTCAGCCATCCGGACGTCGGTCCGCATCGCGGACGGCTGGCTCGACTTCCAGGACTACTTCGTGCGCCGTCACCATGCCGACGAGGCGCTCGAGCTGCGCTTCTCCGGCGCTGGCGATGCCCGACCCACGCCGGAGGTCGCGCGAGCGATCGGCACGGCCGACCTCATCGTGATCGCGCCGTCGAACCCCTTCGTCAGCGTGGGCCCGATCCTTGCCGTGCCCGGCCTGCTGACGTTGCTGCTCAACGCAGCCGCGCCGGTGGTCGCGGTCAGCCCCATCGTAGGCGGCGCGGCCGTGCGCGGGCCGGCGGCGGAAATGATGCTTTCACTGGGCAAGCAGCCCGGGACCGCCGCCGGCGTCGCCGCCTACTACCACGCGGCCTATCGCGGGCTGATCGACATCCTGGCGATCGACTCCGTCGACGCCGCCGAAAGCGACGCGATCGCGCGCACCGGTATGCGGCCCATCGTCACGAACACGCTGATCGCCGCGCCCGACGCGCGGCGCGCGCTGGCCGAGGAGCTACTGGCGCTCGCCCGCCAACTCGCCCATCGGTAGGGGATCGAACCTGAAGCCCCACTCGGGAGCGGGGCTACCATCCCGCGGTGACCCAGCACGACGGATCAACTCCTGCAGCAGGCGCCGACCTGTCTGTGGTGCACGTCGTCGTGCCCCTGCGCGGCGTCGACTCGGGCAAGAGTCGGCTGGGCCAGGCGCTCGATGCCGAGGAGCGCGGCGTCCTCGTACTGGGACTGCTCGCCCGGACGCTCGAGACGCTCGCGGCGTGGTCCCCGGCACAGCGCGTCTACCTCGTGACCGGCGACGCCGCCACTGGGGAGCTGGCGCGCCGCGCACATCCAGCCATCACCGTGTTGAACGAGCCGCGCGACGGTGGACTGAACGCGGCACTGCGTGCCGCACGCGACGCAGCGGCCGAGCACGGTGCGACCGCGGTGCTGATGCTGCCCGCCGATCTGCCGCTGCTCGACAGCGCGGCGCTCGACCGGTTGCTCGACGGCGCTGACGCCGCGGTTGCTGCCGGGAAAGGACACGCCCTCGTCGTGGTTGCCCCCGCCGATGCGCGCGGCGGCACGAACGCCCTGCTCGTTTCGCCGCCGGCTCTCATCGATCCAGGGTTCGGTGAAGCCAGCCTCGAGGCCCACCTGCGCGCCGCCGCGCTCGCCGACGCAACTGTGCAGCTCGTCGTTGACCCGGCGTTCGGCTTCGACCTCGACACGCCGGACGACCTGGAGCGGCTCGACACCGAAGCAGTGCTTGAGCTCGAGCGCGGCGGCCAGGCTCTCCTGGCAATGCAGGTCGGCTCAACCTAGAAACGCAATCGATGCCCACGATCACCGTCGTCCCGCTGCCGCCGCTGCCCGAGATCAAGCCGGGCGACGATCTCGCGGCGCTGATCGCACAAGCGTGGTGGGAGCTGGCGGCCGCGCAGAACGACCTGGCGCCAAGGCGAAATGACGTGCTGGTCGTGACCCAGAAGATCGTCTCCAAGTCCGAGGGCAAGCTCGTCGACCTTACGACCATCACGCCGCGCCCAGAGGCCATCGCTTTCGCGAAGCAATGGGATCGCGACGCCCGCCAGGTCGAGGTCGTGCTGCGCGAATCAAAGGATGTACTGAAGTTCGAGCGCGGCATCGTCATCAGCCGCACCCATCACGGCTTCGTCTGTGCCAACGCCGGGGTCGATGCGTCCAACACGGGCGGCAAGGACATCGTCACGCTGCTGCCGGACGACCCCGACCGATCGGCTGTGCAAATCCGCGACCGCCTACCAGCTCTGCTGGAGATGCCGGCCGATCAGGCGCCGGCAGTCATCATCAGCGACTCGTTCGGCCGGCCGTGGCGCTTCGGGATCATGGACGTGGCGCTGGGCGTCGCCGGGATCGAGCCGCTGACCGACCTGCGCGACACGCCCGACGCCGACGGCCGGATCATGCACTCGACGATCGTGGCCGTCGCCGACGAGATCTGCAGCGCGGCGGAGCTCGCCGCCGGCAAGTCGTCGCGCCAGCCGGTCGTGCTGGTCCGGGGCGTCGAGTTCAACGACCGCGGTCAATCGGAGCCGTCTGTCCAGCGCGACGTGGTCATGCCCACGGAGATGGACCTGTTCAAGTAGCCTCGGCAGCGCACGCGTGAAGATCGGCCTCCAGATCTCCTCCTTTTCCTGGCCCGGCGGCGACGCCCAGATAGGCCCAACCCTGGCGCGCATTTGTCGCGCGGCCGACGACGCCGGCTTCGACTCGATCTGGGTAATGGACCACCTCTTCCAGATCCGCAGCGTCGGCGAGGTCGAGGAGCCCATGCTCGAGGGCACAACCGCCCTGGGCTTCATGGCGGCGCACACGACGCGAGCCCGCCTGGGGCTGATGGTCGGGGCCATCCCGTATCGCCAGCCGGGTATGTGGATCAAGTCGACGACGACGCTCGACGTGCTGTCGGAAGGCCGCGCCTGGCTCGGCATAGGTGCGGCGTGGAATGTCGACGAGGCGCGCGGCCTGGGCATCCCATTCCCGGAGCTGTCCGACCGATTCCGACTGCTCGAGGACACGCTCAAGATGGCCCACCAGGCGTGGTCGGGGCCGGGCGAGCCAGGTGCGCCGTTCAAGGGCAAGGTCGTCAAGGCGAGCCGGCTGCTCAATTCGCCCCAGGTCGTGTCGCGCCCGCGCGTCCCGATCCTGGTCGGTGGCGGTGGCGAACGAACCACGCTCCGTCTTGTCGCGCGCTACGGCGACGCGTGCAACGTCTTCGGTCCGCCGGACATGCTCCGCCACAAGTTCGCGGTCCTGGCTGAGCACTGTGCGGACGTCGGCCGCGACTACAACGAGATCGAGCGCACCAACCTCTCGAGCGTATCGCTCACGCCAGATGGCAAGCAGGGCTCGCTCACGCCCGGCGGCTTGGTCGAGCGGTTGGGCAACTGGGCCGAGGCCGGTAGCCACCACACGATCTTCTCGGTGCGCAACGTCTGGGACCTGTCCAAGATCGAGCTGATCGGCCGCGACGTGATCCCGCAGGTGCGTGGCCTGGGCGAGCCGAGCCCGCTGTGAACGTTCTGCTCCGGTGCGGCGTTCGGCCGAGCTGCGCACGACAGTGGTCCGGCCCCGACGAGCCGTCGGTGCCGTCCCGTTGCTTGCTGGGCAACCCGCAGGCTGATACCCCCAGGGAGTATTCGACGACTTTGCTAGGATTGACGTAGTGGACAGCACCAAGCTCGGCTTCCCGAGCATCTCGATCATCGATGACGGCGCCCCGGCCGATGCCACAAGCGAGCGCCTGATCAGCCAGCAGCCTGGTGGCAACGGCACAGGCCCTGAGGCGGAGGGCGGAAGCAACCACGCCAAGGTCGTCATCGTCGGTTCGGGCCCAGCAGGCCTGACCGCGGCCATCTACGCCGCGCGGGCCAACCTGGCGCCGATCGTCATCGGTGGTTACGCCCCCGGCGGCCAGCTGATGATCACGAGTGACGTCGAGAACTATCCGGGCTTCCCGGAGGGCATCCAGGGTCCGGAGCTCATGCAGAAGTTCCGCGAGCAGGCCGAGCGGTTCGGCACGCGCTTCGTCGACGTCGATGTCGACAAGGTCGACTTTTCCCAGCGGCCATTCCGGCTGTGGGCCGAGGGCAAGCAGTACACGGGTGAGTCAGTCATCGTCGCGACCGGCGCATCAGCGCTATGGCTGGGCCTCGAGAACGAGACCCGCCTGCGCGGCCGCGGCGTCAGCGCGTGCGCGACGTGCGACGGCTTTTTCTTCCGCGGTAAGAAGGTCGCGGTGGTAGGCGGTGGCGACACGGCGCTCGAAGAGGCCACATTCCTAACTCGTTTCGCGACCGAGGTCGTGATGCTTCACCGCCGGGACAGGTTCCGGGGCAGCAAGATCATGCAGGACCGCGCGCTCGAGAATCCGAAGATCAAGATCGAGTGGAATACCGAGGTGGCGGACGTGCTGGGCGCGGAGCGGGTCGAGGGGCTCCGCCTGCGTGACACGGAAACCGGCGAGGAGCGCGATGAGCTGGCCGACGGCCTGTTCCTGGCTATCGGTTACAAGCCCAACACCGACGCATTCAAGGACTGGCTCGAGGTCGACGACAAGGGCTACCTCGTGATCACCGACGAGACGCACTCCAAGGTCGACGGCGTGTTCGTGGCCGGCGATGTGCACGATCACCGCTACCGCCAGGCGGTCACCGCCGCGGCCGACGGCTGCAAGGCCGCAATCGATGCCGAGCGCTGGCTGGAAGCACAGGGCATCACCGAGGCGTCCACGGCCACAGCTTGGTAATCGTCGCGGGCGCTCCCAGATGAGCATGGGCATGCGCGGCGGTGGCCGCGGCGGACCGTGGCGCCAGATGTTCGATGCCGACGTCGACAACCGCCGCGTCCCCAAGGAAAGACGCGGCCGGACCGTGCGCCGCATTGCCGAATTCTTCCGGCCCTACCGGCTCGCCGTGGCCGCGGTGCTGGCAACGATCGTCATCACCAGCCTGCTCGGCATCATCAACCCGTACCTGCTGAAGCTTCTCATCGACGATGCGCTGCCGCAGCGCGACTTCGGCCTGCTCAACCTGTTCGTCGGGCTGATGATCCTCGTGCCGATCGTCGCCGGACTCATCGGAATCGGCCAGTCCTATCTCAACAACGTCATCGGCCAGCGGGTCATGCAGGACCTGCGCAATGCCCTCTACGAGCATCTCCAGCGGCTGCCGCTGCGCTTCTTCACCGACACGCGTACCGGCGAGATCCAGAGCCGATTGTCGAACGACGTCGGCGGCGTCCAGAGCGTGGTTACCGACACAGCCAGCAGCACCTTCGCCAACGTCGTCATCGTCGTCTCCACCGTCCTCGCGATGCTCCTCCTGGATTGGCGGTTGACCGCCTTATCGCTCGCCCTGATGCCGTTCTTCATGTACCTGACCTATCGCGTGGGCAAGATCCGGCGCCGACTCTCCGGAATGACCCAGGCCAGCCTGGCCGACATGAGCGCAATCACCGAGGAAACGGTGAGCGTCAGCGGAGTTCTGCTGACCAAGACGTTCGGCCAGCAGGAGCCCACTGTCGGACGGTTCCGCGAGGCCAGCGCCAGGCTCGCCCGGCTGCAGATCCAGCAGTCGATGGTCGGCCGGTGGTTCTTCATGATCGTCGGCACCGTCTTCTCGATCACGCCGGCGTTCGTCTATTGGCTCGCGGGCTACCTCGCCATCACTGGCGATAACAGCGCACCCACTGTGGGCGACATCGTCGCCTTCACCACGCTCCAGAGCCGGCTGTTCTTCCCCCTGGGCCAGCTCCTGAACGTCCAGGTCGAGGTGCAGGGCGCGCTGGCGTTGTTCGACCGGATCTTCGAGTACCTCGACCTCCCGGCGGAGATTGCCGACGCCCCGGACGCCGTGGCGCTGGATCGGGACCGACTGCAGGGCCGGATCCGCTTCCGCCACGTGTCGTTCAGATATCGCGGCACGCCGCCAGCGGTGACTGATCAGCCGAGCCCACCTGATGAACGCATTCCCTTCGGGCTCGACGACATCGACTTCGAGGCCGCGCCCGGCCAGCTCGTCGCGCTGGTCGGACCGTCCGGATCGGGCAAAACGACGACGACCTATCTGCTGCCGCGGCTCTACGACGTCGACGAGGGCGCGGTCGAGATCGACGGGGTGGACGTGCGCAAGCTGCGCCTCGCCGATCTGGGCCAGGTGATCGGCTTCGTCACCCAGGAGACCTTCCTTTTTCATGCGAGCGTGCGCCAGAACCTGCGTTACGCGCGGCCGGACGCCACCGATGCTGAGCTCGAAGCCGCGGCACGGATGGCCGCGATTCACGAGCGCGTCAACGACCTGCCGCACGGCTACGACACGATCGTCGGCGAGCGCGGCTACAAGCTGAGTGGTGGCGAAAAGCAGCGCGTCGCGCTCGCCCGGGTGCTGCTCAAGGACCCGCGCATCCTCGTCCTGGACGAGGCCACGTCAGCCCTTGACACCGTCTCGGAGCGGCTCATCCAGACCGCCATGGAGCGCGCCATGAAGGGCCGCACGACGATCGCGATCGCGCATCGCCTCTCGACCATCCTGCGCGCCGACCTCATCCTGGTCTTCGAGCGTGGCCGTGTCATCGAACGCGGCAGGCACGACGAGCTGCTGGCCCACGGCGGCCTCTACGCGCAGCTGTATCGAGAGCAGTTCGAATCCATGACCGGAGCGGAACCCGGAGCGGAACCCGCACCGGTGTAATCTCCGGGCCACATGGGCAGCTACATCGTTCGACGCATCCTGTGGCTGATCCCGGTGCTGTTGATCGTGTCGCTCATCACGTTCACGCTAATGCACCTCGTGCCCGGCGGGCCGTGGTCGACCGACAAAGCCGTCGCGGCCGGCGTTCAGGCCGCGATCGATCGCCAATATCACCTCAAGGACCCGGTCTGGATGCAGTTCGCACGCTGGGTGTTCGATTTCATCCGCGGCGACTTCGGCCCATCGTTCCGCTACGCCGACCGGAGCATCGGCCACATCATCGCCGACGGCCTGCCCGCAACTGTCCAGCTGGGCCTGATGTCGTTCGTGCTCTCTGTGGCGGTCGGTATCCCGCTCGGCATCATCGCCGCGCTCGGCCACAATCGCTGGCCGGATTACCTGGCCACGTTCGTCTCACTGCTCGGCATCGCGACCCCTTCGTTCATCCTGGCGGTCCTGCTGATCGTGGTCTTCAGCGTGTGGTTGAAGGTTCTCCCGGCGCTCGGCTGGGGAGCGCCCGACACCTGGGTCCTGCCGACGATTGCGCTGTCCGGCTATCAGATAGCGCAGATCGCCAGATACACCAGGGCATCAATGCTCGAGGTGACCCGCAAGGACTACGTGCGCACGGCGCAGAGCAAGGGACTGAAGGAGCGCGCCATCGTAGTGCGCCATATGGTGCGCAACGCGCTGATCCCGGTCGTGACCATCCTTGGTCCCATCCTCGCGTTCCTGGTCACCGGCTCGTTCATCATCGAGGCGTTCTTCGGCATCCCGGGCATCGGCCGTTACTACGTCCAGGCGATCGTCCAGCGCGACTACTCGCTGATCATGGCGATGACCGTTCTGTACGCGTTCGCGATCGCGGCTATGAACGTCGTGGTCGACGTCCTCTACGGGTATATCGACCCGCGCATCCGCTACAACTAGAGCTGACCCAACCGGCGGTCCAGGGCCGTTTCGGTTTCGATCGGGCAGTACAAGGCCGCCGGTGCTCCGCGGAATGCCGCTGTCAGGGCGGCCGCGGCGGCGGGCTGGCAGTCAGTATCGCCCTGCCCGATGATCGACACCTGCTTTGCGGCGACGTTGAGATGCACGTCGATCCAGGCCGAATTGTTGGTCTGATCAAGCTCCAGCCAATCGCCCACCGGGTTGGGTGTTGCGCACAGCCTGTAGTCGTCCTCTGGGAGATTGGTCACCTCCACCCACTGGTGGGCGATCCATGCCGGGTACTCGTCGGCCCAGCCGACAGAGATACCCATCTTGAAATGAGTGCTATTGGAGTTGCCGCAGCCTGTCCATGGGTAAGCGCGGCGGGGGGCCGAGTTCGGTGGCCGGATCTCCTCGGGCACACGCAATGAATCGGTCAGGCAGAAGCCGATCTTGTGCAGGCTGCGCACCGCGCTCGGAGCCGGCGGCCCAGCCGCCTCGGCCGGATAAAGCGTGGCGACCACGAATTGGCTGAGATGCCAGTGGTTGTGACCGTCACCCGCATAGAAGCCGGTGACATTAGGAGGCGTCACGGAGCGCGTGCTGCCAGTGCTGCTGTGGATCACCTGCCGAATCTCGGTCATGTGGCCCTTGATCCGTTTGTTGCCGCGCGCCTCCAGCGGCCCCTGACCGATGTTCATGACGATCGTGCCGAAACGCAGGCGGACCTTGCCGCTCTTCTTGTACTCGAGCGACACGTCATACAGCGGCGCCATCTTGAGATCGGGTAGCAGGTCTGACACGGCGGCGGCTGGGATCGGCAGGGCGAGCAGCACCGCCGCGGCCAGGGCCAGGGCGCCGATCGAGCGAGTCGTGATCACGTTGGCCCGAGGTTAGACGCCACTGTCGGAGTCCATCAGGTTCTTGCGACGACCCCGGGAAGCGCACGCTCCGCCGGGCCGACATAGCGCACGTCGGGCCTGATCAGGATGTCGGCCCTGGCCTGCTCCAGGCAGTGCGCCGTCCAGCCGGCATGACGCGCCAGCGCGAAGGTCGCCGGGAAGAGGTTGGGCGGCAAGCCCACGCCCTGGAGCACTGCGGCCGCGTAGTACTCGACGTTGGTCATGATGGGGTAGTCGGGCTTGTATTCGTGGAGCACGCGCAGCGCGATCTCCTCGACCGCGACGGCCATCTTGAGCCAATCCGACACGGACGCGAGCCCCTCGGCGACCTTGCGCAGCGCCGCCGCGCGCGGGTCGTACGCGCGGTAGACGCGATGGCCGAAACCCATGAGCCGCTCCTTGCGGTCGAGCGTGTTGCGGATCCAGCGCTCGGCTTGGTCGATCGAGCCCATCTCGTGGAGCTGGTTGACGACCTCGGTCGGCGCGCCGCCATGCGCCGGGCCCTTGAGCGCGCCGATCGCACCGGCGACTGCGGACGCCATGTCCGACTGGGTCGAGGTGATGACGCGCGCCGTAAACGTCGATGCGTTGAAGCCGTGCTCGGCTCCGACCATGAAGTAGGCCTCGAGCCCGCGCGCCGCGGCAGGCTCGGGCCGCTCCCCGGTGAGCTCATAGAGGAACCCGGCGGCCAGGTTGAGCGACGGGTCAGGTTCGATCGGCTCGCGTCCGTCGCGCAACCGAGCAAACGCAGCGAGGATCGATGGTGCCGCCGCCGTAAGCGCGCGCGCCTGGTCGACGGTCGGCGGGAAGCTACAGCCGGTGATGGCGCCCCACGCGGAGACACCGGTGCGCAGCGCATCCATGGCGTTCGCGGTGTGCGGCAGCTGACGCAGGACTTCGACGACCGCGCGGTCGAGCGGGGCGCATGCCAGGTGCACCTCGTCCGACCAGTAGCCGGTCCACAGCAGCTCGGCCACCTGCGCATAGGAGCCGCGCTCGACGATCTCGCCGATCGAATAGCCGCGGTACAGGAGCCGGCCCTTGTCGCCGTCGATGAATGCCAGTGAGGTCTCGCCGGCGACAACGCCCTTGAGACCGGGCGAGTACGGGCGACTGTCCGCGGTGGGCTCGGTCGTCATGCGAGGCGCAGTCTAGCCGCCACTCTTCGGGCCCACCGCCGCGCGCGATTCGAGCAATGCCCCGGCCTCAAACATCGCCTCGATGGCGCGTTCGCCGTCGCCCGGTACCCGATCCACCGCGCGGATGGCATTGCCCAGCACAGTCACCGGATAGCCCCGTTCGCGCCCGTCGAGCACGGTCGCCTTGACGCAGTAGTCGGTCGCGAGGCCGGCCACGACGAGCCGCGTCACGCCGGCCTCACCGAGCAGGTCGCCGAGTGGCGTCGGGATGGTCTCGCCGCTCACCGGGTCGCGCATCGTGAAACCGGAGTAGCCGTCCTCGCCGTTGCTGCCCTTGCGCACCACCGGACCGCTCATAGCCAGAGACGGGTGCAACTCCGCGCCCCACGTGTCCATCACGCAGTGAACCGGCCAGATGCCGCCATCCTTCTCGAAATGCGGCGTCGCCTCGGGATGCCAGTCCTGGGTGTAGAAGACGCGCGCCCCGGAAGCCGTGGCGCGGACGATCTCGTCGTTGATGAGCGCGACCACTTGTTCGCCCGTCTTGACGTAGAGCGAGCCACTCGGGTCAGCGAAATCGTTCTGGACGTCGACCACGAGGAGCGCGGTCGTAGCGTCGTATATGGGCATCGCGACCCGATTCTAAGTTCGTCTGACTTGACGCGCTATCGAGACTCAGTATCATCTGCTGCGTGCCCAACGCCTTTGCGACACGTGCCACTGGCCCGCGCCGTGCCATCGCCGGGCTTGTTGCGCAACGGCGCGGCCATTTCACGGCCAACGACCTGATCGCCGATGCCGCCGCGAGCGACGTGCAGGTTGGCCGCGCGACGGTCTTCCGGACACTCGACCTCCTCGCGACGCGCGGCCAGCTCGAGCGCATCGACCTGCCCAGCGGCGAACACGCCTACGTCTCCTGCGCGCCGCAGGAACACCACCATCACGTCGTCTGTCGCGTGTGCGGTAGTTCGGCCGAGGTGGAGGATGCCGGCCTGCAGGCAGTGGTGCGCGAAATCGGCGCCCGCAGCGGCTACCGCATCGACAGCCATCGACTCGAGCTCTTCGGCCTTTGCCCGTCGTGTCACGTGGGATCGTCAAGTTGAGGGCCGGTGTCACGCTCACCCTCGCACTGCTCGTTGCCGCGTGCTCTGCCGTATCGACGTCGCCGTCGCTTCAGCCCGGGTCGGTTAAGGTCGTCGCCACGACCACCGTCCTGGCCGACTTCGCAGCCAAGGTCGGAGGCGACCTTGTGAACGTGCGCTCGCTCGTCCCGAAGGGCGCCGACCCGCACACGTTCGACCCAAGGCCGTCGGATGCCATCGCGCTGTCCGATGCCGACCTCGCTGTGATGAACGGCCTCGGCCTCGACGATTGGCTGCTGCCGCTCATCGAGAATGCCGGCCAGGAGGATCTGCCCGTTCTCAAACTGGGCGAAGGTCTCGCCGACGTCGACTACATCACCATGGACCCTGCTGAAGGCAGCGGCACCAACCCGCACCTGTGGATGGACGCGGCTTACGCGCGAGAGTACGTGGACCGCATCCGCGTGAAGCTCGACGAGATCGACCCGGCGCATGCGACCCAATACGACGCCAACGCCACGGCCTACGACGCGACGCTGGCCGCACTCGATCAGTACGTTCGCGAACAGGTTGCCTCCATCCCCGCCGACAACCGCAAGCTGGTGGCCTTCCACGATGCATTTCCGTACTACGCTCGGGCATACGGCCTGGAAATCGTGGGCGTCGTCGTACATGCGCCGGGTCAGGATCCGAGCGCGGGTGAGATGGCCGACCTCATCGCGGCGATCCGTCAGGCGAGCGTCAAGCTCATCCTCGCCGAGGTGCAGTTTCCAGACCAGCTGATCCGCCAGCTCGCCGCGGAGGCCGGCGCCAAGGTTGAGGCGGACCTCTACGACGATGCCCTGACAGATACCGTTCCGTCTTACGAAGCCATGATTCGTTGGGACACCGACAAGATCGTGGAGGCACTCCGCTGACCGAGCACGACACAAGCCTCAGTCATCTGCGCGCGCACTCCGATGTATGGATGTCCGGCGTCACCGCGGGCTACGGCGATCGTGCCGCGATCGAGGACATCGATCTCGCCATTGAGTCCGGCTCGCTGCTCGCTGTTGTCGGACCGAACGGCGCGGGCAAGAGCACTCTGCTCAAGGTCATGGCGGGGCTGCTCGCGCCGTGGAGCGGACGGGTCGAGGTGCTCGGCGGTGCGCCCGGACGCGAGGCGCGGCGCGTGGCCTACGTGCCCCAGGCCGAGGCCGTCGATTGGGCCTTCCCGGTAACTGTCGCGGACGTGGTCATGATGGGTCGCTACCCGCTCCTCGGGCCACTGCGTCGCCCCGGCGCCGACGATCGGCGCCACGTCAGCGACGCGCTTGACAAGGTGAGCATGGCCGACCATCGGCAGACGCAGATCGGTCGGCTGTCAGGCGGCCAGCGCAGGCGCGTCTTCCTTGCGCGGGCGCTCGCGGCAGACCCGGCGCTGTACCTGCTCGACGAGCCGGTAACCGGTATTGATGCCACGACGCAGGATGACCTCATGGACATACTCGCTGCGGAAACGAAGCGTGGTCGGACCGTGGTCGCCACGACGCATGACCTGGCTGCCGCCGCGCAACGTTTCCAGACGGTCGCGGCGGTCAACCGCCGTCTAATCGCCCATGGTCCGGCGTCGCTGATCTTCGATTCCGACATCCTGAGCCGGACATACGGCGGCCATTTGCTGATGCTTGGCGGCCAGACCGTGGTCCTCGACGACGCGCATCACCACGATCAGGCCGCCGGCGGCGAGGCCCACTATCACGAGGATTCGGGGCGCCGGTGATGGACCTCCTGTTCGGCCCTTTGACCTACGAGTTCTTCCAGCGCGCGTTGCTGGCCAGCGTGCTGGCTGGCGTCGTGTGCGCGGTGATCGGCTCATACGTGGTGCTGAAGGGCCTGGCATTCATCGGCGACGCCGTGGCGCATGCCGCATTTCCGGGCGTAGTGGCTGCTTACATTCTCGGCGGTTCCTACATCCTTGGCGGTGGCATCGCCGCGTTCTTGACGGCGATCTCCATCGGCTGGGTGAGCCGTCGCGCACGGCTGCGCTTCGACACCGCCATCGGCGTCGTGTTCGCGGGCACGTTTGCCCTGGGCGTCTTCATGTACAGCGCGATCAAAGGTTTTGTGGGTGACCTCTTTGGCTTCCTGCTGGGCAACGTGCTCGGCATCTCGACCATCGACCTGATCGGCCTGGTGGTGCTCAGCCTCATCGTGCTCGGGCTGGTCGCACTGCTCTGGAAGGAGCTGCTCTACTCGACGTTCGATCCGCTCGGCGCGGCAGCGTCTGGCCTGCCCGTTGCCGCCTTGGAATACCTGTTCCTGGGACTCGTCGCGCTGACCATCGTGGTCAGCCTCAAGGCGGTGGGCATCATCCTTGTCGTCGCCATGCTGGTCACGCCCTCGGCAACGGCACAGCTGCTGACGGTCCGGTTCTCGCGCATGGTCGGGCTGGCCGTATTGATCGGTGCCGGATCCGCTGTTCTCGGGCTATACCTGTCGTACTGGTTCGATGTCGCCAGCGGCGCAACGATCGTCCTCGTCGAATCGGCTCTGTTCCTGCTTGCACTCCTGTTCAGTCCGAGCAGCGGGCTTCTGATGCGGCGTCGGAACGCGTCTCCGTAGACAATCGGGTCGTGAGCAGCGCCGCACCAGTCATCTCTGTCACCGACCTCCGCCGACATTACGGCGAGGTCAAGGCGGTTGACGGCGTCACCTTCGAGGTCCACAAGGGCGAGGTGTTCGGCCTGCTCGGCCCCAACGGCGCCGGCAAGACGACGACGATCGAGATCCTCGAAGGGCTGAATCGGGCCGACTCCGGCCAGATCAGCGTGCTCGGCTTCGATCCGGCGCGCCAGGCGAACGAGCTCAAGGAGCGCATCGGCGTGCAGCTGCAGGCCGCGTCGCTCTACCCCGATCTGACGGTGAGCGAGCTGGTCGAGCTTTTCGCGACCTTCTACGCCAGGCGTCTACCGGCCGGGCGCCTCATCGATCAGTTGGGACTCGAGGAGCGCAAGGGCGCGCTGACCAAGGAGCTCAGCGGCGGCCAGCGGCAGCGCCTTTCGATCGCGCTGGCGCTCGTCAACGACCCGGAGATCATCTTCCTCGACGAGCCCACGACTGGC